>NZ_AVBF01000003.1 GCF_000770635.1 Pontibacillus yanchengensis Y32 | reverse complement strand
GAACGGAAACATGGCCAGTCTAGAGTGGGGATGGTAATGTGGCCTATTTTCTTAATGAGAGTAGTGGGCATTCGTGAACGACATGAGTTCGTTATTTGGTATGTACATTAGAAGATGAACTACTTATAGCCGTAGGTCCGATCGCAACATATTGGCAGGGTTGGGTGGGAAACGACGAGACTCCCGCGGGAGAAAGAGGTAGGCAAGATCCCCTGAGGGTGTTTTCCCCGAAGGTAGCTTGCCAGCTCGCCCGCAGGACGCGAGTTGTTTCCCACCCAACCCTAATGATTTTAAAGTATCGGACCTATCCTAATATATCTCGATTCCAAGTCTTCAACATAATGGGGCTATATTAGAATATGCATGCCCCTACATTATCTAAATCAAAACCTCTCAGCGATATAACTATTCACCGAGAGGTTTTGATTAGCTAATTTTAGGGGCTAATAAGTTGCTTTAATCTTTATTCTATACTAAACGCTTTCGTATTTGAGCACTAATAAGATCAATAATGGTAACGGAGATGATTATGACAATCAGAATTAAGCTGACTTCATCCCAGTTTCGGTTCTTCTGAGAAATAACGATTAGTGTCCCAATTCCACCTGCCCCTATAATACCGAGGATAGTGGAGGCTCTTACGTCGATTTCGAAGCGGTAGATAGCATAGCTAAGAAAGTCGGGTAAAATCTGTGGAATGATTCCATAGAAAAGGGTTTGGATTTTATTGGCTCCATTTGCTTCCATTGCTTCGACAACCTGCATATCAATTGTTTCGATAACTTCACCATATAGCTTTCCAAGCATTCCTGTAGAGCCTATGGCTATTGCTAACACACCAGCAAAGGGGCTAGGGCCAATGGATGCTACAAAAATAAGTGCTAAAAGAATTTCAGGGAATGTACGAACGGCATTTAAAAACAACTTGCAAATAAAGTTAGCGATACGGCCAGCTAACGAGTTGCCCATCATATTCTTAGCAGTAAGAAATCCGAGTGGGATAGCTAAAATAGAGGCCATAAAGGAACCTGTAAAGGCAATAAGCAATGTTTCGAGCATTAATTCAAGTACTCGATCGAGTTTATCGAGAGTGGGCTGAAACAGCTTAGGTATCACACGATCCATGTTTTCTATTGTTCGCATGCTAAATACTCTAGTCCAATCTACTTTTTCATTCGTCCCCATAATAGACCAAATGATAAGCGCTAGAAATCCTAGGCCAAGTCCATATTTTTTTAATAGAGAAGTTTTGCTTTGCTTGGGCCGGGGAGGTAGTGTGTTTGTTTCTGAATTCATAAGAGAGCCTCCCTTATTTTATTACTTATATAATCAATTGACACGACAACGACATAAATAATTAACGTGAGCGCCATGGCATTTTTGTAATTGAAAAAGGCGATTTGTTGATTTAGTAATAAACCAATCCCTCCAGCTCCAACGAAACCTAGCACAACAGACGCGCGAATATTAATTTCAAATACATATAGAGAGAATGAGGTGAACTGCGGTAAGATTTGCGGAAGGACTGCAAAACGAATAACTTGAATCGTATTTCCGCCAGAAGCTCGCATGGCTTCCACTTGACTCATATCAATACTCTCGATGGTCTCACTCAATAATTTCGCTAGAATACCAAGCGAAAAGAAAGTAAGAGCTAGAATACCTGGGAAGACACCAATTCCTACAAGGCTTACGAATATAACAGCTAGCAATAGTTCAGGAATTGTCCGTAGTACATTTAGTAGGAACTTCGTTGTAGAATATAAGTATTTATTTTGATTGATATTATTCGCAGCCAATACACTTAATGGTAAGCAAAAAATACAGGCAATGGTTGTACCGATTACTGCCATATGTATCGTTTCTGCTAGCTTTGGCCATACTGCGCTTGCGAATCCTATTCTTGGTGGCCACATTTTTCCAATCATACGGCCTACATTTTGAAAAAACTCTGCATTGAATTGTGTTAGGAATGAACTTGTTTGAATGGAACTAAATGTATAAAGAGATAGAATTATTAAGACGATTAGAATGTTTCTTAGCTTTTTCTTTGGAGATACAACACTTTTAATTTCGGGTTTGTGCAAATTCGTCCTCTGTGTTGAAAGATGAGACTGGCTCATTTGCTTCTGACCCCCCTCGTAAATCGTCTTCACGTATCTTACGTCCATAAATATCCTCAAATGTACCTTCATTAACCTCAGATACCGGTCCATCAAAAACAATCTCACCATCGCGCATACCAATGATACGATCAGCATATTCCATTGCCATATCAATAAAGTGTAGGTTTACGATTGTAGTAATTTTATCTTCACGATTGACTTCTTTTAAATAAGTCATAACTTGGTGAGACGTAGGTGGGTCTAAGCTTGCAACAGGTTCATCTGCCAGAATAATGTTAGGTTGTTGAGTTAAGACACGAGCGATTGATACACGCTGCTGCTGTCCCCCACTTAACTGATCAGAGCGAGTGTAAACCTTATCTTCAATGTTTACGCGCTTTAGGCTCTCATAAGCAAGTTGTAAGTCTTCCTTAGGATAAAGGTTGAAAATACTTTTAAGTGTACTTGTGTAACCAAGTCGCCCAGATATCACATTTTTCATTACAGTAGAACGTTTCACTAGGTTATGATGCTGAAAAATCATCCCAGCTTTTGTACGAAGTTTACGTAACTGTTTGGTATTGTAGGAGAGTATATTGTCATCATCTACGAGTAGTTGACCAGAGGTAGGGGTTACCAAACGGTTAATACTTCTGATTAATGTTGATTTACCAGCCCCTGATAGCCCAACAATGACGATGAATTCCCCTTGAGAGATAGACAAATTAATATTTTTTAATGCTTCAGTCCCATTTTGATAAACAAGGGACACATCTTTAAATTCAATCATGTTACATCCTCCTTCTTCCTTATCCGAAAACAACAAACACTGTGTAAAAACTAAAAAGAAAGAAGGGAGATCAGCATCTCCCTTCCTTCATGTTTGGTGCATTTGAGGGTAATCCTATCGTTAAATTTGAACGCTCAATTACATTTCGTCGATGCTAATCTGGTCTTTGAATTTCTCATACGTATCACGCACGATGTCGTATTCTTTATCTTCTGCTTCAACGATTGCATCCCAGCTGTACACTTCGTTCATCACTTTAATCATTTCTTCATTTTCATTGAAAGACATGAAAGCGTCATGAATTTGTTGTTTCATATCATCACTAAGAGAAGGGATAACGGAAATCGTGTCATTTGGAATCCAGTCTGTGTATCCTAGAATTTTCGTTTTTTCCATTACTTTTGGGTAGTCTTCTTCAATAGAAGTACGTGCATCTTCAAACGTTGTAGCTACATCTGCATTGCCTTCAAGTAGCGTAATGATTGCATTATCATGACCACCTGCAGTGATAGTTTGTTCGAAGAAACCTTGTTGTACATCGTCTACTTCAAATTTATCCATAATCTGTGCAGCAGGGAATAGGAAACCAGAAGTTGAAGTGATATCTGGAATTGCCCATTTTTTTCCTTCAAGGTCTTCTAGACTTTCCATGTCTGAATCAGCAGGAACTACGTATTGTGCGCGGTATTGGTCACTACCATAACGCTCGGATTTAAGCATAACTTCTACATCATATTTTTCGTTTGCAAGAACATAAGCAAATGCTGGAAGAAAACCGATGTGGATTTGTCCACTACCCATACCTTCAACAACAGCCGAGTAACTATTCATTACTTTTCCTTCGACCTCAACGCCAAGTTTTTCGCCAAGCTCATTCGCTAGTGGTTCAACGGTATCAGCAATCTCATCTGAATCTTGAGATGGAACAAAGCCCATTACGATTTTCTCTGGTTTTTCACTATTTTCGGAGTTATTTTCTTCAGAATTCCCCTCTTCTGAAGATTGATCAGTTTGATCATCTCCACTTGTGTTTTCTTGTGCGTCAGAACTAGAACCTTCACTACCACAAGCAGCAAGTACAAAAACAAAGCTTAACGTCAACAATAATGTAAGTAACTTTCTCATGATTCTCCCCCTTGGAAATATGTGTGTTTATTTGCAATGTCAATTATTATGCATAAATCTGGTATAAACAATATGATTTACCATATATTTACGATTATTTACAAAAGGTTCATAATACATTAACAATTTTATTACAAAATAGTAATTGAATTGATAGTAAAAAGGAGGTAGAGGATGAACATTGAAGACCATAAGTTATTGATTTTTGACTTAGATGGGACGTTATATGAAGATACAGACCATTTCGAATATCATGCGAAAAATCTCCAACAAAAGCTACCTGTTGATAAACAAGAGGCTTTCTGGAAGGAATATCAAGAGATGTTGGAGGGGAAACACTCCTTAACGATTGGATCGGTCTACGATACAAGAAATGATGTCATTTTAACCATTGATCCAGAGACTTATCTTGTTCAAGAGGTAAGAGAATGGAGCGGGGAAAAGTGGGATGTTAGCCAAGTCCAAAAAGTATATTCTAATAAAATTTTGTTAGACTTTTCAAATTTCGTTGCAATTGGGGATGGATGGTGGCTACCATTTGCTAACGCCATTCATTATGGACTTACCACGGATGATACATATGATAGCTATGTCAAAACTAAGGAGTACATGGTATCGGAGCAATTTCAGTTAACAATTACTCCTGGGCTTAACGAGCAATTAAGGGAATGGGGAAAGGAAAGAACACTAGTCCTTCTTACAAATAGTGAAGCATATGACGTTAACAACCTTTTAACAAGCCTACAATTGCAGGATGTGTTTGACGAAGTTGTACCATCTGCGATGAAACCTGGCCAAACAGAATATCACTTTACAAATATGATGGAAAAATGGCAGGTAAGTTCGGAAGAAACAATTTCGATAGGGGACAATTTTATTAATGAAATTGCACCCGCGGTTCAGTTAGGGATGAAAGCGATATTGATTAATTCCGCAAGTGCAGATGTTCATCATCCATATGTTCAAGTAATTTCTTCTATGCAAGAAATATGTAATACAAAAAGCAGTGAGGCATGAGCCTCACTGCTTTACTGTGTGAAAGAGATTATTTTAACCCTTCGTGGCGTTCAATTTCTTGTTGAAGCTGTTGAAGTTGACCTTGTTCTTCTTCAGAAGCATTGGCACGAGCAGAGTTGATACAGTTTTTCGCGATACTGATTTCCTCTTGACTCGCTGCTCCTTTGCGGTTGGTGACATTACTGACAGCTTCTCTAGCCTGTTGGAATAAGTTGTTTCTTTTCTGCATCTTTAAAAACCTCCCACAGTATGATTGTCTGATTCCTCACGTTTACGTTCTACTTCTGAGAACACTTCACGATACGGAAATCGTTCATCATGTTTCTTGACGGCATCTTTCCCTTGCTGAACAAAACGCTTCGATTTGCTTTTTTTGCTCAACCTAAATCCCCCCATAGAATGAAAAAAGCCTGAACACAACGTGTTGCTGTGTTCAAGCTTAGTATGGTCTAAAGAAAAGCGTTCATGTGTTTCAATAAATGGGAAAGAAAGCACTACATTGCTTTGGAGGACAATTTTAGAAAATCCTCAAGGAAACATGCAATGCCATCACCTTCGTTGGAATGGGTGGTATAATTGGCTACATCTTTTAGCTCTGAAATTGCATTATCCATCGCAACACCAACACCAGCATACTCCAACATTTCCAAATCATTATCTTCATCACCAAAAGCTATAATACGCTCTTCAGGGATATGATAATAGTGAGCAATTTTTTGAAGTCCTACTGCTTTATTCAAGCCAGCACGAACAATTTCAATTACATGCCAAGGAGCCCCCCATTTTCGATGATCAATGACCTCCGCATGTTTATCCGTTAATTGTTCGCGCAGCGTTTGAATTTTATCAATTTCCGGATGGATCAAAATGGACGTAGGGTCATCTTTTAAATTGGCTGACAGGCTTCCTACGTTAATAGGAGTGTCACTCGTTTGGAAAATTTGCATAAGTTCTTCATCATATTGATCAAGATAAACATCATCACGAACTTCTGCAAGTACATTCTGAACACCTAACTCTTTACACGTATGTAAAATGCTATGAGCTGTGCGAATGGACATAGGAGAGTGTATGGCATCCCAATAATGATTTTTCGGATGGTGAATTAAAGCCCCATTAAAGTTTACCATAGGGGTGTCTAACTCCATCTCATTGTAATAATGAATACTAGCACGATGCGGTCTTCCTGTTGCGATAGACACAATGTGTCCTTCTGCTCTTGCTTTTGCAATCGCCTGTTTGTTGCGCTCACTAATGGTTTTTTCATCGGTTAGAAGCGTCCCATCTAAATCTAAAGCGATTAAGTATTTTTCCATCATATTCACCACCTCTTATGGTTTTTAGTTTATAACTATGTCTTATTATATGTAAAGGTCGAACTAACTAGGATGCCCTTTTTCTTTCTTTTCCCAATTGAGAGTGTTAGCATAGAATGTGTTGAAAATACTATTATTGAATACATATTGTATGGAAAAAAGGAAGGGAAACAGCCATCATGATAGGGATTTATCGTGAAACCATTGAAAGCATTCCATCACTTATAGTGGTCGATTCTAATAAAGAGAACCAACCACTCCCTATTGTCATGTATATTCATGGCATTACAAGTGTGAAAGAACAAAACTTACCAATAGCATACTCACTTGCTTCCAAAGGATATCGAGTCGTTTTACCCGATTGTTATTTACATGGTGAACGTGAAGAAGGATTGAACAACCAAGAAGTTACCTATCGTTTATGGGATGTTGTTGTTCAAAACTTAAAGGAATTACCTATTTTACAACAAGCTTTAGAACAACGTAACCTGATTAAAGATGGACGTATTGGTTTAGCAGGAACTAGCATGGGAGGCATTACAACTAGTGCTGCCCTCACACAATACAACTGGATCAAAGTGGCAGCCGTGCTGATGGGATCACCCCAGCCAGTACGATTCGCTGAAGAACAAGTTGCCACGATTAAAGAGATGGGCATGACTGTTCCAATGAGTGAGGAAGAACAGCAAGAGCTGATTCGCTCATTAGCTAACATTGATTTGTCTAAGCAAATAGATAAGTTATATGGAAGACCGATGTTTTTCTGGCACGGTGAAGAAGACAATGTAGTACCATTTGATCATTCTTACAGTTTTTATAATGATGCGATTTCCCATTACAAAAACCCAGAGAACATTCGTTTCTTACGAGAGGTAGGGCGCGATCATAAAGTTTCTACCTATGCTATTTCAGAAACTGTGAATTGGTTTGATTTACACTTATAACGAGGAA
The DNA here is from genome assembly GCF_000770635.1 of Pontibacillus yanchengensis Y32. Lineage (GTDB taxonomy): Bacteria > Bacillota > Bacilli > Bacillales > BH030062 > Pontibacillus > Pontibacillus yanchengensis. The sequence goes on along the minus strand of NZ_AVBF01000003.1, from coordinate 142,438 downwards.
GGAAGCATAGTGAACTGGCTTTCATTCTAGAGCTTTTTTCGTTATAATGATTAATAGGAAACAAGAAGGGGGAAACCACCTATGGATCAACAGTTACACGATAACATGATGGGTGCACTTGAGAATGTAATTGACCCTGAGCTTGGCATTGATATTGTTAACCTCGGGCTAATATACGGAGTAGATCGTGATGAAGATGGCGTAGGTCATGTCACGATGACGCTAACAGCTATGGGATGCCCACTTGCTGCTACGATTGAACAAGACGTTAAACGTGTTCTATCTGATTTACCAGAATTAAATGATATCGAAGTGCATATTGTTTGGAGTCCGCCTTGGACAAAGGACAAGATGTCTCGCTACGCAAAAATCGCACTTGGAATCCCAGATTGATTTAGAATAAAACCCTTGTTGGTCTTAATACCGACAAGGGTTTTTACATATGAAAATGAAAATGGGTGAAAGGAGTTCTCAGAATGAACAGACATCCATTTGTAGTTTGGCAAATAGTTGGCTATAAAAATAGTGGAAAAACAACTGTTGTATCCGGTTTAATTAGAGAATTACAACAACAAGGATATCGTGTTGGTGCCCTTAAGCATCACGGTCATGGTGGTCCACCAATGATACAAGACGAAGACACGGATAGCGGTAAGCATCGTCACGCAGGAGCTATCGTAAGTGGGGTTGAAGGGGACGGCTTGTTTCACTTTATAGCAAAAAAACAACACTGGTCACTCGAAGAAATGCTTCATGTGTATGAAGTTATGGACATTGATATCGTTCTGCTTGAAGGCTTCAAGCATGCTACCTATCCTAAAACAGTCATTCTTAAAGATAAACAAGATCTATCTCTAGTAGAGGAATGCTCTTTTATTGACTCATATCTATACTGGACTCATCAACCATTAATTCAACTCAAGAAAAGTGAGGCAGCTTTTCCTATATATCATTCTCAATCCATTCAGGATGTGTCCAAACGAATAATAGAGAGGTGTGAAGGAAATGAATAACTATTTTCGTATAACAGACGAGTTTATTTCTGTAGAAGACGTGGTAAATATGGTTGTAAGGCCAGAAAGTGGTGCAGTCAATACCTTTATTGGTACGGTTCGAGAGTTTACGAAAGGCAAACGGACACTATATTTACATTATGATGCTTATGTTCCGATGGCTGAAAAGAAATTAGCCCAAATCGGAGATGAGATTCAAACGAAATGGCCGGATGCACGAGTCGCTATTACCCATCGTATTGGTGAACTGCACATATCTGATATTGCCGTGGTGATTGCGGTCTCAACACCACATAGGGCAGACTCCTATGATGCTAGTCGCTATGCGATTGAACGCATTAAAGAGATCGTGCCAATTTGGAAAAAAGAACACTGGGAGGATGGGGAGTCTTGGATTGGAGATCAACTCGAGACCAAAGCCTATCCAACCGGAAAGCCAGAAGAGGAGGATTTATATGGTTAAAGTATTACTATTTGCACAATTTCAAGAAGCAGCAGGCAGAGAAAGTGTAGAAATCGACGCAGCTGGACATCCTATCTCTCACGTTAAATCCGTACTGAAAGAAAACTACGGTATCCTAGAATTGGATGATGCGAACGTAGCGGTAAATGAAGAATATACAAACATGTCAACAGAGCTAAAAGATGGTGACACTGTTGCATTTATCCCGCCAGTAAGCGGAGGCTGATGAGAGCTGAATAGAAATATGTTAAACGTCTAGGTACTATACCTAGACGTTTTTATTCGTTAATTTTGATTCTTTTTTGACGAGTAGGCTGTTAAAGGTTGGTGTTGGTTTTTGGAATCAACTAATCAACATAGCCTTATTCACGATAAGAAGCATAATCTGGAAGACTTGGATTTGAGATGATTATTGGTTAAGGGGGGAGGTTGGGTCCGATGCTTAATGAGGGTTAGGGATGGGTGGGAAACGACTCGCGTCCTGCGGGCGAGCTGGCAAGCTACCTTCGGGGAAAACGCCCTCAGGGGATCTCGCCAACCTCTTTCTCCCGCGGGAGTCTCCCCGTTTCCCACCCATCCCTGCCGATATGTTGTTATAGGAATCGGCAATACGTAGGACAACTTTTTTTTGACGGACATATAATCTCTTATTTACTGTAAAAACCCTATTTTGGAGAGGCTTGCGGACATATGATATCTTATTTGTGAAAAAACACACTACTTTTAGGTGATTTAGGCCAAATAGCGTACTGAATGTCCGTTACGAATGCAAAATAGCCTTCAAATCGAAGAATAAGAGACTATATGTCCGCATAGCATCACTCTGCCTCGCAATCCATTCCTCGCTTCGTGGATACCACCATTTAAAAACGTCCCCTTCAAATCAGGCCATGTTTCCGTTCATCTCAATAAAAGCAAAGGTGGCCGTGGAACAAGGAGACTCCCGCCGGAGAAAGAGGTAGGCGAGACCCCGCAGAGCCCCGCTTTTGGGCTCGAGGAGGCTTGCCAGCTCGCCGGCAGGACGCGAGTTGTTCCACGGCCACCTTTATTCTTACTAAAATAACGGAAACATTTCTCTAATCCATAATATCTCGAATCCAAGTCTTCAACATAATGGTGCTTATATGGAAGAACATAAAATTATCTCATTTCTATATCATCAATAAACTTTAACAAAGCCAATTAAAAAAAAGCCTGAAATCTCTAAATAGAGGTTTCAGGCTTTTTCTCGACTATAAGTCACCGTTTCAATCCTTTTGCAAGGTTAACAATAAGTAAGATTAGTGCAATTACTAACAGAAGGTGTATAATTCCGCCTCCGATTTGTAGGGAGAATCCTAGTAACCATAGAATTAATAATACGATTAAAATTGTCCACAACATCTTGTAACCCTCCTTCTAGTATATATAGTGCCCTTTTGGAGAGGGTTCAAAACGTGATGTGAGATTACATTCATATTTCAAATGTAAAGCACCCTTAGTTGGGTAGGGTGTTTTACATTACATGAAGATGAATACAAGTGCGCCTACGATAAAGCAATAGAAGGAGAAATATTTTAGGTTTCCTTTTGCCATAATATTCATGAACCAACGTAGCGCATAATAGGAGGCTACTATAGAGCCTAAGAATGCAAGAATGTATGGGATTAGATTAGCTTCACCTTGGGAAACCAAATCCCCGACACTTAATACGACTGTTCCGAGACTTACTGGAATGAATAATAAAAAGGAAAAACGCAGTGCGGTTTCTTGTTTCCATCCAAGCAGCATTGCAGCTACAATCGTAGCACCAGAGCGACTAATGCCAGGAATTAAAGCGACAGCTTGGGCTAGACCTACAATAATAACACCAATCCATGTAATATCGTGGTCACCTTTAATTCCTTTTAAGTTACGAATAATCCAAAGCGCAACACCAGTTATAATAAGCGTAATACCCACCATTTTCGCTTTATCCCCAAAGGTATTGCCAATCCAGTCTTCTAACAAAATACCCAAAACAGCTGCGGGGATTGTACCGATGATCAAGTAGATAATAAAGCGAAAATCACTTTTGGTTTCTTCATTTCTAGTGTTACCAAAAATAAAGGCTAGTCCATTTTTTATTAAGCGGATTAAATCCTTCCGATAAACCATAAGGACTGCGATAAGAGAGCCAAAATTAACTAATACCTCAAATGTTAGACCTGGTTTGTTTATATTGAATAGATCTTGAACAATGACTAAATGTCCACTAGATGAAATGGGAACGGGTTCAGTAAATCCTTGAAACAATCCTAAAAATAAATACGTTATCAGTTCAAACAATTTTTCCATATTACGTTTTCCTCCTGTATCAAATGAGTCTGTATATAGCGACAGTCATTATCCTGTATCTCTATAATGTACGACCGTTTCCTTTCACAATTGTGGGCTGGGTGAATATCCTACCTTATAAAAGGAGGCCGATACTATGAGAAAGAGAAAAGGACAAAGTTCTACCTACAGTCATATGTATTCCTTATGTAATAAGCATATGAATCAATATATATTGGCTCAATTAGCAGATGGTGAACACGTAGATGGTATCATAACTGGGGTTGATGGTGATTATCTGTATTTAGCCATTCCAACTTCAGCTGAACAACAGAATACATTTGAGCATAATTCTCCTGCCTATCCACCGTATTCTTCATCTCCTTCTTCCTTTCGACAATACGAAAATGCGAACATTATTGGGAGATATGAACATTCATCAAACCAATCATACCAGCCACCACAACGATTTCAACGCCTAATTTTACCATTATCTGTTCTTGTTACGGTAAATGCTTTGCCATGGTATTAAAACCATAATCTTTAGTATAAATCTGTTGCTCCAACGTCAAACTAACTAGTAAAGACATGTAAAGGAGTTTGAGATATGGGGCAAAGACATCAATTTAAGCATGGCGATAAAGCACCCAATAATGGGGTTTATGTAGAGATTGGAGAAACAGGAAGCATGGTGAAAGACCCGAAGCAAATTCGCCTAAATGCAGGTCAATCCTTCCCAGAGAATTCAAATAAGGACCGTGTCTGGTCTTATAAACGCAAGCCATAAACAATAGCATCCACCAGCAGGTGCATGCTATATATAGAAGCTAAGCTACCCTTTCTTTCGATAGATAAACATCGGATAGTGGGGACTTGAGCTAAACAAGAAGAAAAAACTTATAATTTGATTTGGTTGAAAAGTAAAAATCCTCCTTCCTTAACGGGAAAGGAGGATTTTTCTTCATAAATAGCGAATGACGAAGTAGTATATTACCAACTTCGTCACTCTATTATTCGGCGTCTTCTTTTAATGCGCCTTCCCCTAAGATTAAAACGGTTAGGGTGAAAGCCACGGTTAGCACAATTGCTTGGGACAAATGGAATGCTCCACCATTCATACTAGATACTACATATGTAACCATGCAGCTTAGTAGAAAGCCCCAAAAGATTGACCAGAACAAACGCATAATGCTCACCTCTATTTCAACAATCTGCTTTTAGTTTATCAAACGTTTTCAGAAAAATAAACACAAAGATAATATTAATAGTAAGAACTTTTCTAGATAAAGGCATTTGACCATACAATGCTATATCCTATACATACATTATAAAGGATATAACCCTTTTATAAAGGATGAGACTGAATGGATAACTCCTTGGATGCTATAACAAGAACATTCGAAATGGATAAACAAACCTGCTTGCTTCACCTACCAGAAAAACCAAATGGATTTCTAGTCCTTTACCTTGGTGATGCAGGGCATTATGTAGAAGAACATCAATCGTTTTGGAGTGAACATCCTGAAAGAGCAAACTTACTAAATCAATTGTTAGAGAATGGGTACACATTATTTACGAGCCACCTTTACGGTAATGGATGGGGAAGTCCTAAGACCACTCATTTACTACATCAGGTCTTTCAATTCGTTCGAAGAAAAGAAATTATAAATCCGTATATTCATGTTATTGCTGAGGGAATGGGGGCATTAACAGCACTAAGATGGCAGGAGAATCATAATATTCCGATACGATCGTTTGTTTTTTTTACACCATGTTTGAGCATGAAGGCATTGTTTAATCAAGAAAGAAGCAATCAAGTCTTCTTTAAACGTTTGAAAAAAGAGCTAGCCACGTCATATGAAATGGATGAGAAGAAAATTGAAAGTAGTCTAATCCAACCCTCTTCGTTGCCTAGAACGGAGACACCTACGTTAATTTTTCATGATGTATCAAGTCAACATTATTCTGTTCATGAGCATAGTCGTCGTTTTGAAGAAGATCAACACTATTTAAATAGAAGGGTGGAGCTTAAGTTAGCAATACACCCAATTCTACCAAGAGTGACGACGTCTATTCTTCAATTTATGAAAGAACATGAAACTACGTTAAGTAATTCCTATTGAAAGCATGATTAAAGAGATTCATCATACGCTATAAATAGGAGGGGAGTAATAGATGAATTATCTGGTATGGGGTTGTTATGAAGGAATCGGATTTCATATTGTAAATGCCTTATTAGATGAAGGCCATCAAGTCGTAGGAATCGATGAACGTACTGATAAAAAAGAAACCTTAGCGATGTTTATTGGAAGGAATGCGAACTTTTCATACTACAACACAGTAGAAAATTATTTAGATGAAGAAGCTAACAATGCTTTTGAAGAAATGTATGTTATAGAACGGGAAGGGGACACACCTCCTTGGAAACCTTTAGAGAAAATCCACGCTACTTCCCGTGTTCGCATTCTATCTTTTAACCAAAAAAACCAGGGGAGAGAAGGGTGGATAACCGTGCATTTGCAACGATGCTATGGTCCATGGCTATCTACTCCTTTTTCAAGCATAACGAAACAGGATGTACCGGTTGAGGATGTAATTTCTCCCATTCTTCAAATTGCAACTTCAGCTGTTGAAAATGATGTAATAATGATGGGGATGAATGATGACAAGCAACTTGATGGATATGATAGGCTCATTTCTAGATCTACTTCTTTTGACGAAGCGATTAAACGGGTAAAAGAACATCAATGTCAATTTCCATCTTATTATGAAAAGTAACACTCAACATGTGCATACATTTACGAAATGAAGGATAAGAGATACAATGTGGTAGATATATTATTAGTTATTATGAAGTCATTGAGTAAATGAGGTGCTAGAAAGTGTATTTGCGAATCCTGGTATCATTTGCATTATTGCTTGTATTAATGACAGGATGTTCCAATGCTATGGGGCAAGGTAATATCCATAAAGTTGGAATGCTTGTCGAACATACTGTTCATGATCAGGTATGGGGGCAAAAAGGATACAAAGGGCTATTAGATATTAAAGATGAGTTAAAAGTTGATGTATATTTTAAGCAACATATACAATCCAAACAATCTGCACAAAAGGCTATTGAGGAATTCGCTCAGGAAGGCGTAAATTTAATTTTTGGACATGGTAGTTCGTTTGGAAAGTACTTCGATCAACTTCAGTCACAATACCCAGACATACAATTTGTATATTTTAATGGAAGCATTCATGGAGAAAATATAACAAGCTTAAATTTTAACGCACATGCCATGGGCTTCTTTGGCGGAATGGTTGCAGCTGGAATGTCTCAGACTGATAATGTTGGTATTATTGCAGCATATGAGTGGCAACCAGAAATAGAAGGGTTTTATGAAGGAGCACTATATCAAAACCCAGATGCTGATGTACACATCCAATATGTAAATAGTTGGGACAACACTTCGAGAGCGAAAATGATGTTTAATCAAATGAAGATAGATGATGTCGATACCTTTTACCCAGCGGGGGATGGATTTAATGTACCTTTAATGAAATCCATTAAAGAAAGTGATTTGCAAGCCATAGGGTATGTTTCAGACCAGTCTAATTTTGGAGATGCTACAGTATTAACGAGTACCGTGCAACATGTAGATAAACTATATCTATTGGCTGCCAAGCAATTCAACAATGGTGAATTGCCAAATGACGTATTAACCTTTGATTTTCAAGATGAGGCCATCTCTTTAGGTGATTTCAGTTCAACCGTACCAGAAGGATTTAAGAAGAAAGTAAAAAGTGCAGTTGAGGAGTATAAAGAAACGGGGAAACTTCCAAACAAATAATCAGCAATAATTCCATTTTATATAGGAAGGTTACCTAAGAAGTAAAAAAGCTTCTCGCGCGCTTGCGCTTTTCTTAAACTAAAAAAATCCTGGCACAGATAAGTTGTGGCAGGATTTTTTTAATGTGTAAACATAGCTTTTGAAAGCTTTTTACTGTACATATAATATTAAGCTGGAGCGGCCATGTTGTTAAGACTTCCAATTTTTAAAGAATTTTGTTACACCTTTTACATATGGGGAAAGCTGTTTGTAGGTTTCCATTACGATTTCTGTTGTATCGACAATGTCAAAAGACTCGTTTTCCTTTTTGTCTGTTTTTGTTGTTTTTGATTCGGATGAAGTTGGCCGTGGTCCAAACATAAAGTCATTAAAGCTTCTAGCTTCCTCTTGGTTTGACTGTTTTTTCTCTGCCAAGGGTTCCACCTCCTTGGTACTATATTATGGACAATAGCTTGGGTGAGGGAGGGCTCCTGTCTAATCATGACGATTGGTTCTACTTGAATCTACTTTATAAATATCTTAAAATTAGTACCAAGTCATAAGAATTGATAATATATATTACCTTTAAGGGGATGAAGATATGAGAAATGCAGGTATTTTAGGTACAGGCCATTATGTACCAGATCGTGTATTTACCAATTTTGATATGGAACAGCTTGTGGAAACGAATGACGAGTGGATTCGTACCCGTACAGGAATTGAAGAGAGAAGGTTAGCCACAGATGACATGGATACATCAAATATGGCTTATGAAGCAGCTGTACGTGCTCTGGAAAAATCTAACCTTAAGCCAGAGGACATTGATTTAATTTTAGTGGCTACTGTGACACCGGATTCGCCATTCCCATCTGTTGGTAATCGTGTTCAAGAATTGCTAGGAGCAACAAATGCAGCTTCAATGGATTTATCTGCAGCATGTGCAGGTTTTATGTATGGTATGATTACAGCACAACAGTTTATCCAAAATGGTGCGTATGACCATGTTTTAGTTATTGGTGCAGAGAAATTATCCAAAATTACCGACTGGACAGACCGTAACACCTGTGTTTTATTTGGAGACGGAGCTGGTGCTACCGTAATGGGACCTGTAAGCGAAGGAAAAGGAATCTTGTCCTTTGAATTAGGTACAGACCCTACTGGTGCCAAGCATTTATATCAATGCAAGGAAGATAACTTTATCAAGATGAATGGGCGTGAAGTATTTAAGTTTGCAGTTCGTCAAATGCCTGAATCGTCCATAAATGTACTTGAAAAAGCAGGGTTAACCAAGGAAGAAGTTGATTTTCTAGTGCCTCACCAGGCAAACATTCGAATTATGGAAGCAGCTAGACAACGTCTTGAAATTCCAGAAGAAAAAATGGCTACTTCTGTGAAGCGATATGGCAATACTTCTTCATCTTCTATTCCAATCGCCTTATCAGAAAACGTAGAAAACGGTAAAATAAAAGATAATGATGTAGTAGTGCTAGTCGGTTTCGGTGGTGGACTCACCTGGGGCGCTGTAGCATTACGTTATGGAATCTAATTGAAGGAGGAAGCTTATATGGATGCAAGGAGAGTTGTAGTTACTGGCATGGGAGCAGTCTCGCCTGTTGGTAACGATGTAGAAACGATGTGGGACAATATAGTAAACGGGAATTCGGGGATTGGAGAAATTACTAAGGTAAACAAAGATGAATTCTCTGCTCATGTATCAGGAGAATTAAAAGACTTCGATCCAGGTAACTATTTTGATAAAAAAGAAGCACGTAGAATGGACCCTTTCACACAATATGCATTAGCAGCTTCTCTAATGGCAGTGAAGCATTCTGGTTTAGAAATTAACGAGGAAAATGATACTCGTACCGGAGTGTGGATTGGATCTGGTATTGGTGGAATGAACACATACGAAGAGCAATTCCGTAAATTCATGGACAAAGGTGCTCGTCGAGTAAGCCCATTCTTTGTACCGATGATGATTCCAGACATGGCTGCAGGACAGGTTTCAATCGCGCTTGGCGCCAAAGGAATAAACTCCTGTACGGTTACAGCATGTGCCTCTGGTGCAAACTCAATCGGAGATGCATATAAAGTAATTGAACGTGGCGATGCAGACGTAATGATTGCTGGTGGTTCTGAAGCTCCACTAACGAATATGGCATTTGCCGGTTTCTCTTCAATGAAGGCTCTTTCCCCAGAAGAAGACCCTACAAAAGCAAGCCGTCCATTTGATAAGGAACGTGGTGGATTCGTTATGGGGGAAGGTGCCGGTATTCTAATATTGGAATCACTTGAATCTGCCAAAAAACGAGGCGCAACCATTTACGCCGAAATTGTAGGCTATGGTTCAACAGGAGACGCTTATCATATCACAGCACCAGCACCAACAGGTGAAGGTGCAACACGTTCTATGAAGCAAGCACTTGAAAATGCTGGTTTGAAACCGGAAGAGGTTGATTATATCAATGCTCATGGTACAGGCACAGCGTTAAATGATAAGTATGAAACAGAAGCAGTGAAGAATGTATTTGGTGAATATGCCTACAAGCTATCTATGAGCTCAACGAAATCCATGACTGGACACTTACTTGGTGCAGCAGGTGCAATCGAGTCAGTTATTTCAATAAAATCACTACTCAATAACATCGTGCCACCAACGATTAATTACGAAAACCCAGACCCAGATTGTGACTTAGATATCGTGCCTAACGAAGCAAAAGAACGCGAAGTGACAACAGTCCTTAGTAACTCATTAGGCTTTGGCGGTCATAACGCTACATTAATCTTTAAGAAATTTGCAGAGTAAGTTTGATTATAAGAAAGCGGCTCTATTCTATTGAATAGAGTCGTTTTTAATCGTTTAGTAAAATCGGTAATTGTAGGAAACCTTTTTTGACGGACATATAATCTTTTATTTTCTGTAAAAACCCTATTTTGGAGAGGGTAAGGGACATATGGTATCTTATTTGTGAAAAAACACACTCCATTAAGGTGAATTAGGCTAAATAGAGTACTGGATGTCCGTTACGAATGCAAAATAGCCTTCAAATCGAGGAATAAGAGACTATATGAAGGTGTCTATTAACTCTGGATAAGTTTGAGTCTCATTCAAACTCACTCCAATTTCATGGTTTTTAGGCTAAAAAAATAGATATATCACTCTAAAAAAGCCTAATTGTGGGGGTGCTTTGACCATTATTAAGTCCAAATATTATACGGTGGATGGTTTCCACAGTTAATAGACAGCTTCTATATGTCCGCTAGCATAGCATCATATCACTTTGAGTCCTAAACCATTCCTCGCTTTCGTTGATACCACCCATTTAGAAAACGTCCCATACACTGTAGAAATTTCGAATAATTTTAAGTCGTATCAAATAACAATCCCGCACCACTAAATAAGTGGTACGGGATTGTTTTATCATATAGGAAATTATAAAATTCAATGCTTGTGTATAACTGAAAAAGTGAAGTAGCCACGTCCAGCTCCAGCGCCCAGCGACTAGCAAACTTCCTGCACCTCCTTACGATAAGTCAACATCGAATCGCTATCGCTCTTCGTGTTTCCTTTATCTCATACGGAATCAGGGGAAGTTCGATTAAGATCGCTGCATCACGCAGCAACATCGAACCAACCCACGTCGTGTGGGCCGCAGCATATACGTCGCTACCCGGGCGCTTGCGCTTTTGTTCTCACGATTCATTATTAGTTGATTCACTTAGTGGATCTTGGCTTGCTTGTGCTTTATCCTGTTCTGATTCTGTACTCAAAAAGTCTTGTATAGCCTGACGGTTTTGCTGTTCGTTATGCGATAGTACTAGACCTATGTTGGCTACACGTTTATTTTCATAGGAACCGTCAACAGGAATACGCTGCTTTTGAATGTTTTCCGCTGGATTCATTAAGAACATGCGGCCATAATTTAATAATTGCGCATTGTTCATGTCTGTCGCAACGTAGGAACTAAGTAACCCAGCTGTTTTTGGTAGCTTAGTGATACTACTGAAAGAAACCATCTCATCCTTTAAGCGAGACATCACTTGTTGTTGTCTTCGAACACGTCCGAAGTCACTTTCGATGTCATTACGAAAACGAGCATAGTCTAACAATTGAGATCCATTTAATTTTTGTTCTCCAGGATATAAATTAATATTTACATCCCCGGCATTATCGCTATATTGCATTCGTTTTTCTACATCAATTTCAATTCCATTTGGAGCTACTGTATCGATGATGTCTTTAAACCCTTCAAAGTTCACAACAGCATAATGGTCAATTGGTACTCCAAAATTCTTTTCAATGGTTTCAGAGAGCAACGCAACGTCTCCTATAGCATATGAGGCATTGATTTTGTTATAGCCTCTTCCTGGAATTTGAACGTAAGTGTCTCTCATGATAGAGACAAGTTTAGCAGTACCTTTATCTGTGTTGTACTGGCCAATCATAATCGTATCTGTACGAGCAGATTCATTGCCTCGTTGATCACTTCCGACTAGCAGAATGTTTATCTTCTCATCTTCAGGTTTTTCAATTTCAACATCTCTATTTTCAAAATCCTCTTTTGTTTCTTCATTTTTTTCGGAATTCCCAGTACCACCATTGTCTGCACCTAAGTCTTGACCTGCTGCAAATTGAAATGAAGAATATCCAATCACACTCAAGATCAGTACAATAACGATGGAAAAGAGAAGCTTTCGTTTACGTTTTCTCTTACGTTGTCTACGTATCATACGGCTTCCGGCCATCCATGTACCTCCTCTCTCAAAAAAACCACTTATTTAATAATTTACTCCTTCTATTGTTTCAAGTAAAGAGGGTTTTTGCTTCTAGATAAAAATTCGGTCCTATCATTTGGAATGAGGGGGTAGTCTTGTACATATATTTATAGTAGCAAAATGGACGAGCTTGGGAAGGGGATGAGCAAGTGGTGGCCATTGTTCTATTTTTAATAGGATTTGGACTAGCTGTTTCTGGTGGAGTAACAATGATTGCCTATCTAAATTTTTTACCTGCGGGATTTCAATGGATGGATTACCTTTTGTTTATACAAACCCGCCCAGAATGCTATCTCCTTCCGATTGGCGTCCTTCTTATATTAGTATCTACATTTCTGTTTCCGAATGATTCCTGTTAAAAGTTGGCTGAATTCGAATAAAAATTCCTGTGATGGTCATACTGATTTCTACAGAAGAAAACGTTTGGAAAAGTGAGGGGTAAGAATGCTGTATTTACATGATGTATGGGTGAATTGGTTTGAAGGAGAAGAAAATGGATATAACGTTTGTTCGTTTCATGAATGGCGTAAAGAAGATGGCATTGAGCTTCTGGACCAGGTACCACTATTGTACGTACATGCATCGCTCTACCATTACATTGAAAATGACCTCCAAGACCTACCACAATCTTTGTTAGATGCGGTGTACAAACGAGCTTATTTACGTAAGAATCAAGAACGAATTTCCCTGGAATATGCTTTTGTCGTTACAGATGGCACATCCGTATTAGCAGTGGATACGATGGGATACAATTTACCAGTACGAAAGAGTAGATTGATTCCAAGACAAGAACGACTGGTGTACGATATGATTGATCAACACAAGCCAGAATCGTACAACTTCCGTGAAGGAGAAGAGGAGAAGGAATACCACATCTTGTCTCCTCATCCCGTGACTATGATTGGGTTAACTAGAAAAGAACGACAACTCAAGCAACTTCTAATGATGGCGTTGGATCAATTACAAACAACCCAAAATTTATCAGAAGTTCGCTATTGGTTAACAGAATGGGATCCAAGTCATTATGCAACCATTCACCAATATAGCTTTGACCAAGCATGGCAGATGCTATATAACGGTGTATCCGATGGATGGTCAAGAGCACACGAAGAACTATGCAGGAACCTTGTTAAAGGCCAACCATTTTTCGAAAAACTTTGGGAGCTAGAATACAACCAACAAGTAAACAAAGGGGTCTGACCATCAGTGCGAATGATGCACTGGGGTCAGACCCCCTTTATTATTGTCTAGATACGTCGCTTAACGGGCGCTCCCCGAGCTTTTGTTCATTACTTCTTCTTTTTCACTCGGCCTAAGCCCATTGCTTTTTTCACTTTGCGTATCGTTTTCATAGCGTCGGCATTAGCTTTTTCTGCGCCATGATCTAATATATCATCTAACTCTTCAGAGTCGATGAGTTCATAGTAGCGTTCTTGGATTGGGCGCATTGCCTCTATAACAACATTGGCTACATCCTGTTTGAATTCTCCGTAGCCTTTTCCTTCATATTTTGCTTCAAGACTCTCAATACTCTCGTTAGCAAAACTGGAATAGATGGTAAGAAGGTTGGAAATGCCTGGCTTATTCTCCGCATCGAATTTGACAATGCCTTCAGAATCAGTAACAGCACTCTTAATCTTTTTCTCCATTTGTTTTTCATCATCTAACATGGAGATGAAACCTTTTTGATTTTCGTCTGATTTACTCATTTTTTTCGTTGGCTCTTGTAAGGACATAATTCTAGCTCCAACTTGAGATATGCTAATTTCTGGAACAGTGAAAATGTCATTGTATTTATTGTTAAAACGTTGCGCTAGATTTCGTGTTAACTCTAGGTGCTGCTTTTGATCCTCTCCAACGGGAACGATATCTGTATTATATAGAAGAATATCGGATGCCATTAATGGAGGATAAGTTAGTAATCCTGCAGAAACACCTTCTCTTCCTGCTTTACTGGATTTATCTTTGAATTGCGTCATGCGTTCTAGCTCACCAATGTAGGCTACACACTGTAGCATCCATCCTAATTGCGTATGTGCTGGAACTTCTGATTGAATAAATAAGGTAGACTTATTCGGATCAATACCAGAAGCAATATACAGTGCAGCTAAGGAACGGATATTCTTACGTAATTCTAATCTGTCTTGTGGAACAGTAATAGCATGTTCATCCACAATACAAAAGTACGTATTGTTTTCTTCTTGAAGCTCAGGGAAATGCTTCATAGCTCCTAAGTAATTTCCTATTGTTAACGTCCCGCTCGGTTGAATTCCTGAAAAAATATTCTTCATCTTTTTTCACCTCATCTAGATATTCTTAAACATAAAAAAGGTCCATTCGTCTACATGTAATATGTAGGGACGAATGAACCGTGGTGCCACCCTAGTTATCTCTAAATTATTTAATAAGAGATCACTTTACCCAATATCGCCTGGGCCGCGATGTTTCCTACTTACGTTCAGAAACATTGCTCGAAAGTCCACTTCCATCTTCACATGCCATCTGTTTTCACCTACCACAGACTCTCTTTAGGCAGAGGGGGAGATGTACTCTCTTTCTCATCGCTTCGTTTATCGTATTGTTGTTAAATTATATGCAATTATACATTGATTTGCAAGCTACTTAAATTGATTGGTAAAAATAAGCTAGCAGTCCGAGCATACCAACAGTTAATACAATTCCTTGGAAGATAAACATTTTTAAAACTGTAGGTTTCACCATTTGTGAAGGGAGGGGTTTTTCTTCCCAATCGTCCAAGTAATCTCTGTCTTTAGAAACGCGGTTATTAAATCTTCGAAAACTATATGTTATAGCATCCAGGAACTTCCCTTTAATGACAATCATTAATAAAGAGATCATCACGTAAAAATATGAAACATAAAATAGGGAGTTAATGTAATGAAATAAATCATACATTGGTGCCCATATAAAGAAGAAACCAAAACTCAGGGCGACATTTACTCCTAATAACCACCACTTATTCGAGAATAGTGCCAAGTCATTTACACCCTTTCACTATATTCTAAAACATATTATAGCATGATTTTACAAAATAACCACATTGTAAAGAATGTAAAAATGACGGAAAATTTAGTAAGTAATAATGTGTGTATGCTTTATGCATTTAAAGGGGAATAGTAGTATTGGTGCTCATATAACATAATTTATAGAAATGTATATTTAGTAGAAGACATACATTTGTAGTTATTTATGCCCAATAGTTGCGTTAATTTTAATAGCACAAAATACCTATTTTATGTAATGCAAACGTAATTTTTAAAGGATTTCTTAAAATTTATGCAAAAAAGTTAATGCAAAATTGTCCGAAAAATTGTATAATTTGTTTTGTAGATAAAATATCTACTGAAAAAATTCAGTAATTCTTACTTTAAGGGGAGGTCAATTTCTAAATGAGAAACACAAAATGGTCATTACTACTTGTGTTAGGACTAGTTCTTACAATGTTCCTAGCAGCTTGCTCCGGCGGCGGATCTGAAGATGAAGGATCTGGCAATGAAGGTGACGGAGAAAACACAGAAGAAACTGACGAAGGTAGCGAAGGCGAAGGCGATTCTGGAGATGATGCTTCAGGTGCAAGTAACGAGACATTACGTCTTACTGAAGGCTCTGAAATTCCATCCATGGATGCAAGTAAAGTACAAACTTCAACTGGTATCCAATTCGTTACAGCAGTACAAGAAGGACTTTATCGTTTAGCACCAGGCGGAGAAATCGTTGATGGTGTAGCGAAGAAGTCAGAAACAGAAGTTAGTGAAGATGGACTTACATGGACATTCCATTTACGTGATAACGCAACATGGGCTAATGGAGATAAAGTAACTGCAGGCGACTTCGTTTATGCTTGGCAACGTGCTATTAACCCAGATACAGGATCTGTTTACGGACCATACTTAATGAAAGGTAACCTTAAAAACGCTACTGCTATTGCAAATGGCGAAATGGAACCTTCTGAATTAGGTGTAGAAGCTAAAGATGAGCAGACACTTGTTGTAAATCTAGAAACACCAGTACCATACTTTGACTCTTTCGCAGCATTCCCGACATTCTACCCTCTTCATAAAGAGTTCGTAGAAGAGCAAGGTGAAAACTATGCGTTAGAAGCAGACACAATTCTTTCTAACGGACCTTTCAAGATGGAAAGCTGGGACCACGGTTCAAGCTGGAAACTTGTTAAGAACGAAGACTATTGGGACGCATCTAATGTGGACCTAGGTGCAATTGATGTTCGTGTTGTTAAAGAACGTGCTACTTCCGTAAACTTATATCAAACAGGTAAAGTTGATAAAGCTGGTCTAGGCGGAGACTTTATCGATAAGTACAAAACAGATTCAGACTATAAGGAACTACAAGAAACAGTTCTTTTCTATCTGAAGTTTAACCAAGATTCTGCTACTCAAGGTGAGAAAATGCAGAACGAAAGCTTCCGTAGAGCAATTGCGCAAGGCTTTAACAAAGAAGACTACGTAAACGTAGTTGTTGGTAACAGCAGTATTCCTGCAAACTACTTTATTCCAACTGGCTTGGACAAGCATCCGGAAACAGATGAAGGCTTCCGTGACATTAACGGCGAAATGCTTAAATTCGATCTTGAAAAAGCTCAAGAGCATTGGAGTAAAGCGAAAGAAGAACTTGGATTTGAAGAAGTTGAACTTTCCTTCCTATCTGGTGACACAGAAAGTGCGAAGCTTACAAGTGAATTCTTTAAGAACCAGCTAGAAAAGAACCTACCTGGTCTTACAATCAAGCTTAAGCAGGTTCCATTTAAAGAGCGTGTTCGTATCGAGAACGCTTCTGAGTATGAACTAACATTCTCAGGTTGGGGTCCTGACTATGCAGACGCTATGACATTCCTTGACCTATGGGTAACTGGCGGACCTAACAATGACATGGGTTACTCTAACGAAGAGTATGACAAGCTAATCAACCAAGCACGTACTGATCTAGCTACGAAGCCAGTAGAGCGTTTCGAAGCAATGCTAGAAGCTGAAAAAGTACTTCTAGATGACGCTGCGATTGCTCCTGTATATCAACGTGTACGTTCTGTTCTACAAAAGCCTTACGTTAAGAACATGGATCAATTAAATCCATTTGGTAACGACTACAGCTACAAATTTGTAGAAATCGAGAAGTAAAATACAGAATCGTTACAAAACTTGTATATATGGTTAAATGAAGGAAGAGAGTATGTGTTAAGTTTTGCGCATACTCTCTTTTTCCCTGTAAAAGTACAAATAGTTCCACTAGAATGAATTTTCAAATATTTTTTCGACAAATTATTACACATGCGCTAAAGTCAAGTCTATGTGTATTGTCATGTGTATGCTAAAATGTTTCGTAGGGGAAATTTTAATAGGAGGTGTTGATATGGCTAAATATATTCTTCAACGAATTATATATATGTTCATTACATTGTTTATAATTGCTACCGTTTCGTTTTTCTTAATGAAGCTTCTTCCTGGTTCTCCATTTGCAATGGAAGGAAAGTTAAGTGAAGAGCAATTAGAATTGATGAAAGCTCGTTATGGCTTAGATCAACCAATTCCCGTTCAGTATTTTAATTATATAACGAATGTCGCACAAGGAGACCTTGGGGTGTCATTCCAGTTTGACAACAGAGAGGTTTCAACTCTAATTATGAAGAAATTAGGTCCATCTCTACAACTGGGAGCGCTTGCATTAGGTTTCGGAATGGTTGTTGGAATGCTATTAGGTATAGCAGCCGCCATTAAACATAATACGTTTATTGATTACGGTTCAACTTTCTTAGCTGTAATCGGTAAATCAATTCCAAGCTTTGTGTTTGCTGGAATGCTTCAGTATTACATTGCTGTAAAATTAGGTTGGTTGCCAGCTGCATTCTGGGAAGGCCCTAGGTATATGATTTTACCTACCATAGCTTTGGCGATGTTCCCAATTGCAACAGCAGCACGTTTTATGCGTACGGAAATGTTAGAAGTGTTAGGTTCTGACTTTATCACAACCGCTAGAGCAAAAGGACTTAACAGTGTATTAGTTACCTTTAAACACGGACTTCGAAACGCGGTAATTCCATTGATTACAGTAGTTGGTCCACTAGCTGTCGCGCTTATGACTGGTAACCTGGTAATTGAGAATATCTTTGCAATCCCAGGATTAGGTGAACAGTTTGTAAAATCTATCACAACAAATGACTACCCAATGATTATGGGAACAACACTGTTCTTCTCTTTCTTATTTATCTTTATTGTATTGGTAGTCGACATACTATATGGAATTATTGATCCCCGTATCCGACTAGCAGGAGGTAAAGATTAAGTATGGCAAACGAAGAGCATAAGTATAATAAAGATCGATTTGAACCCATAGAAATATCAGAGGAAAAAGGGGAAGAACTTTCAAGACCCCAATTAAGCTACCTACAAGATTCATGGATTCGATTAAAGAAGAATAAAGGGGCTATTATTGGCCTACTAATTCTACTCTTCATTGGCTTTATGGCTATTTTCGGTCCATATATGAATAACTACACATTCAAAGAACAAGATTCTAACATTACGAACGTACCACCACGTGTACAAGGTCTTGAGAATATCTCATGGCTTGGACTTGATGGTAAAGAAACCGAAGTTTTAGAAGGTGAATCTGTAGAGGCCTTAAAAGAGAAAGCGCTTTATGTTTTTGAAACTGAACCTGAATTTATTGAGTCTAAAGTAATTCAAGAGGCTACAGAAGATGAAATGGCAAAAGTGGAGTTCACAAATGATATCTATGCCGCAAGAGGCATTCAAGATGAATATTATTGGTTTGGTACTGATCAGCTAGGTCGTGACCTTTGGACGCGTACTTGGTCTGGTACTCGAATCTCTTTATATATTGCTATTTTAGCAGCAACCATTGATATGGTTATTGGTGTTATTTATGGTGGAGTTTCTGCATATTATGGTGGTCGTGTCGATAACTATATGCAGCGTATTGTGGAGATTTTAGTAGGAATACCAAACTTGGTAGTTGTAATTCTCATGATTCTCGTACTCGAACCCGGTATTTTGTCGATAACCATTGCCTTAACCATAACAGGCTGGATTGGAATGGCCAGGGTAATACGAGGGAATGTTCTTAAACTTAAGAATCAAGAATTTGTTCTAGCATCTCGGACGCTAGGGTCAAGTGACTCACGTATTCTGATGAAACACTTAGTACCTAACGTAACTGGGTTAATCATTATTAATACAATGTTTACAATTCCAGGAGCTATTTTCTTCGAGGCTTTCCTAAGCTTTATTGGACTAGGTTTACAGCCACCTTTAGCTTCCCTTGGTACTTTAATTGATGATGCATTTAAATCATTCCAAATTTATCCTTATATGCTTGTATTCCCATCCGTTATCATCTCGTTAATCATGGTTGCATTTAACGTTCTAGCAGATGGACTACGAGATGC
Source organism: Pontibacillus yanchengensis Y32 (assembly GCF_000770635.1). Taxonomy (GTDB): domain Bacteria; phylum Bacillota; class Bacilli; order Bacillales; family BH030062; genus Pontibacillus; species Pontibacillus yanchengensis. The sequence goes on along the minus strand of NZ_AVBF01000003.1, from coordinate 122,635 downwards.
ACTAGATCCGAAGATGAGGGAATAGAAAGGTAGGTGTGCTTTTCATGGAAAAAATACTAGATGTAAAAGATTTAAAAGTGTCGTTCGATACCCACGGAGGGGAAGTAGAAGCAGTTCGTGGTGTGAACTTCCATTTAAATAAAGGTGAAACATTAGCAATTGTAGGAGAGTCTGGTTCTGGTAAATCCGTTACAACAAAAGCATTAATGGGTTTAATTCCATCACCTCCTGGTAAGATCAAGAATGGTGAAATTCTATTTGAAGGAAAAGACTTAACGAAGCTTTCTGATAGAGCTATGTCGAAGGTTCGCGGTAAAGATATCTCTATGATATTTCAGGATCCTATGACATCTCTTAATCCAACAATGAAAATCGGTAATCAAATTATGGAAGGCTTAATTAAGCACCAAAAAATGAACCGTAGCAAGGCAAAAAGTCGTGCAATTGAATTATTGGAAATGGTTGGTATTCCAGATGCGAAAGGTCGTATTAATCAATACCCACACCAATTCTCTGGTGGTATGAGACAACGTGTTGTTATTGCAATAGCACTAGCATGTAACCCGAAAATTCTACTTGCCGATGAGCCAACCACAGCACTAGACGTTACGATACAGGCACAGATATTAGAATTAATGAAAGATTTACAAAAGAAAACAGAGACGTCCATTGTATTTATTACGCACGACCTAGGTGTAGTAGCAAACGTAGCTGATCGTGTAGCTGTAATGTATGCTGGGAAAATCGTTGAGGTTGGAACAGTTGATGATATTTTCTATAACCCACAGCATCCATATACTTGGGGATTACTAGGATCTATGCCAACACTTGATGACGAAGAAAGTGAATTAGCAGCGATTCAAGGTACACCTCCTGACTTGTTAAATCCTCCAAAAGGGGATGCGTTTGCGGCTCGTAACCAATATGCGTTAAAAATCGATACAGAAGAAGAGCCTCCGATGTTCAAAGTGTCTGATTCGCATTATGCCGCTACCTGGTTGCTTCATGAGAACGCACCTAAAATTGAATTACCTGAGGCTGTTAAGAAACGCACTCAAGGTTTTGCAAGCATGGGCGCTTCGAATGATGATGGGAAAGGTGATACCAAATGAGTCAATCACAAGAAAAATTACTTGAAATAAAAGGCCTTAAACAACATTTCCAATCAGGAAGAAATAATGTAGTTAAAGCAGTAGATGGGTTAACGTTTGATATTTATAAAGGCGAAACATTTGGATTAGTTGGTGAATCTGGTTGTGGTAAATCTACTACTGGCCGTACAATTATTCGCCTATACGATGCTACTGATGGTGAAGTTCTTTTTGATGGAGAAAATGTTCATGGAAAGAAAAATAAATCAGAGATGAAGAAATTTAATCGTAAAATGCAGATGATTTTCCAAGACCCGTATGCATCCCTTAACCCGCGTATGAAGGTTATGGATACGATAGCAGAAGGGCTGGATATCCATGGTTTGGTAAAAGATCAAAAGGAACGCCAGAAAAAAGTTGAAGATCTGTTAGAAACTGTAGGATTAAACAAAGAGCATGCGAACCGTTATCCCCACGAATTTAGTGGTGGACAACGTCAGCGTATTGGTATTGCTCGTGCTCTAGCAGTGGATCCTGACTTTATTATCGCTGACGAGCCTATTTCTGCATTGGACGTTTCCATTCAAGCGCAGGTCGTCAACCTAATGAGAAAACTACAACGCGAACAAGGCCTTACGTATCTATTTATTGCCCATGACCTATCCATGGTAAAATACATCAGTGATCGAATTGGTGTTATGTACTTTGGTAAGCTTGTAGAGTTAGCGGATAGTGATGAGTTATACAAAAATCCATTGCACCCTTACACACAATCCTTACTTTCAGCGATTCCGTTACCAGACCCAGATTATGAACGAAATCGCCAACGTAAAAACTACGATCCTACACAACATGATACGAGCGAAGAGCCAGAGTTTCGTGAAATTAAACCAGGACACTGGATCCTGTGTACAACGAAGGAACTAGAGCAATACAAAAAGCAATTAAAATAATAATGATTAAACCTCATCATATAGGTGGTGAGGTTTTTATTTTACTTTCTAGTGTAAAAATATTACATATACGTGTCAGGGTAATTGAAAAAGTAGTAGGTATAAGACAAATGTATGAAAAATATAAATAAATAGGAAAAATATATAAATTGTTTCCCAAAAGTTCCTCATTGTCTTTTATAATAGTAATATATTCTTTAATTAGGAGTCGATGCGATATGGAGAAAATGCAACATAAGACGGTAGTCCTCATAGGAATTCTCCTTCTAAGTTTGAGTTTCCCGCTACATAATAAAGTCTCTGCTGATGAAGGTTCAGAGGCACAAACAGTATCGTTTCACACGGAAAATCAAATGACGTTACAGAAGCGTGAGTTACCTGATCCTGTACCAAGATTTGTATATGATACTGGGCTTAATTTTGAATATCCAGATGCAGTTAGAGGAATTTATGTAACAGGTCCTAGTGCCGGGGGAAGTCGTTTTGAGAAACTAACCAAATTAATAAAGGATACAGAATTGAATAGTATGGTAATTGATATTAAAGAGGATGCAGGCATTTTAACGTATAAACCAGAAGAGGAATCTCCTTATCATGATGTAGGTAGAAATTATATTAAGGATCCAAAGAAATTGCTAAAAACATTAGAAGAAAAAGAAATTTACCCTATAGCTCGAATAGTCGTTTTTAAGGACAGTGAATTAGCCAAAAAACGACCAGAATGGTCATTTAAGGAAAATGGGAAGGTATGGGCAAATGGAAAAGGGGAGTCCTTTGTAAATCCATTTATGAAAGAAGTTTGGGACTACAATGTTGAAGTTGCTAAAAAAGCTGCAGAAATGGGTTTTCAGGAAATCCAATTTGATTATGTCAGGTTCCCAGAAGGATTCGAGAAACGTGATGACATCCTTACCTATAATGAAGGTGACTATAAAGATTTCGAAGGCGACAATGTTCAAAAACGTGTAACTGCCGTAACAGATTTTGTTAAATATGCTAGAGAAGAATTAGAGTATTATGATGTTGATGTATCGGTAGATATTTTCGGTTATTCTGCAACTATTGCTGAGGCTCCAGGTATTGGACAGAATTTCACCAAAATATCAGAGCAAGTCGATGTAATATCATCCATGATTTATCCTTCACATTGGACATCGTACTTTGGTATTCCGTTCCCTGATAAAGAACCTTATAAACTAGTTTCCGAATATGCAAAAGTGGAAAATGAAAGATTGGGTGAATTAGAAGACCCTCCAACCTCTAGACCTTGGATACAAGATTTCGATGCTCCTTGGCTCTACAGAGGAGAACCAACAAAGCATTATGATAAAGAAGAGGTTGAAGCTCAAATTAAGGCGTTAAATGAACATGGAATAAATGAATTTTTATTATGGAATCCTGTTAACTCTTATTCAGAAAATGTTGATTACACTCCATAATACAAAACATCCTGGCTAATTTCGCCAGGATGTTTTTTTGCATAGAAAGTATTAGTTTCCACGCTATTCCTAATATCTAGTTTCTAGGGACCGAAGATACAATGTATAAAAGCTTTTAATCTTTTCAACATAAGTAAAGGGATTACATTTTTCTTTTTGATTGCACACCAATTCCACGCCAGTTTTTTTGTATGGTAGTGGAGATAATCTTATATGAATCTCTAGAGCTTCTTCCAAATATTGTACTAACTATAAGGTGAACAATACTAGCTAGAAATGCCGTTGATAAAATAATGCCAATCCCTACAAGAAACATGTCCAAAATGAATAAATGCATAAACAAAGGCTCCTTTCGAAAGATAGAAATGTGACCATGTTATACTATATGCTATTAAGGAAAAGTTTTTGATTGGAAAGTTTTAGAGAGGTAAATTTCACAAATCGCTGAAAATTCGTTATAATTAAAAGGACTACACAAAAAGGAGTAGATCAATGAATTGGTATGAGAAGTTAAATGAATATTTTCCGGTTGAGGAAATGAAGTCTAAGGAGCATATGGATTTGCTCTTGAAAGAAAAAAGTGATGTGTACATTAAGGATGAAAGTTCAAAGCACGTTTTAATGTATGCTGAATTTAAAACGTTTATATTTATTGATTATGTTTGGGTATCCACTAAAGCAAGAGGACAGGGAATCGGTCATAAACTGATTGAGAAACTAAAATCTAAAGGTAAACCAATCATATTAGAGGTAGAGCCTGTTGATTATGAAGATACGGACACCGAAAAACGCCTCAAATTCTACCAGAAAGAAGGATTCGAACACGCCCATACCATTGGTTACACTAGACGTTCACTTGCTACCAATGAACTAAACCAAATGGAAATCCTTTATTGGTCCCCAGAACACGAATCCGAAGAGTCCATTTTCGAAAAAATGAAGGAATTGTATATAAATATTCATACGTATAAGGATAAAGAATTATACGGTGAATCCTACCAGCCAGTTGAAGAAGTCCTCACAATTAATGAAGATTCAGATTCCAAAAATATTTTAGAAGATATTACTACACCTGAAAAAGCTTAGAAAAGTAGTATAGCAAGTAGGGAAATTGTTTACCCTGCTTGCTTATTTATATCTTGCTGTAAGAAAATTTGATTATCAGAAATAATGATGAAAATGATATTCAAGACAAGAAGTATAAATTTTTAAAAAAAGAATAGTTTATATGTTTAGATCTATATACAAGTGGAATAGTACATATGTAAATAGTTGTCCGTTGTATAATGTTTGTATGATAGAAAATTATTTTTTGTTTAGTGTCTACCGTTTTGGTTGTAAATGTAGTATACTTAAATTTAAGCGCCTACATTAAACTTATTTTAATTTAATAAGCGATTAAAACATTCGTGATAAATTTTGATTGAGGAGTGAAGATTGCATGGTCACACTTTATACTTCTCCAAGTTGTACATCATGTCGTAAAGCGAAGGCTTGGTTAGAGGAGCATGATATTCCGTTTGAGGAACGTAACATTTTTTCTGAACCCCTGTCTATTGATGAGATTAAAGAAGTTCTGCGCATGACAGAAGACGGCACAGATGAAATTATTTCGACTCGATCAAAGGTTTTTCAAAACATGGAAGTCGAGCTGGATCAACTTCCTATGAAAGATTTATTGGATATGATTACCGCAAATCCTGGTCTGTTACGTCGACCAATAATTGTAGACGAAAAACGTTTGCAGGTTGGATACAATGAGGATGAAATCCGTAGATTTTTACCTAGAACCGTTCGTACATTTCAGCTTCAGGAAGCACAACGCTTAGTTAACTAAATTTAATACTTAATCATAATAAAACTCTGCTGAATTATTCAGCAGAGTTTTTAGTGTGGAACAATTATGTTAGGCATGTTGACTTTTTCGTTGATTTAGCAAATATCCCATTCCAATTACAAGGAATATGGAGGCAATAGGAATGACCCACTCAAGAAATGCATATTCATGGAAAAAGGCTTCAAAATTACCTTCATGCAAAATCATCTCACCAGCTGTGTATGCTAGAATACCAGAACCAAGATACACAAGGAATGGATATTTTTCTAGTAAGGCAAGAATAAGTTTACTTCCCCAAATAATAATGGGAACGGAAACGAGCAATCCTATAACAACTAGCCAGATGTTACCATGGGAAGCGCCTGCTATGGCAAGGACGTTATCAAAACCCATAACCAAGTCAGCGAATACAATCGTTTTTATCGCTCCAGAGAGGCTGGTTTTAGCTTCTATGTCAGGGTCTTCTTCATTATCTGTAAGAAGCTTTATAGCAATGTAAATGAGTAGTATTCCGCCTACAGCTTGTAAAAAAGGAATTTGTAGTAAGTAAACAGCAACGGCTGTTAATGCAATCCTGATTGCTACTGCTAAGCCTGTCCCCCAAAAGATTGCTTTGTTGCGCTGCTTATCAGGTAAGTTTCTACTAGCTAGTGCAATAACAATGGCATTATCACCGCCTAGAACAATGTCGATGCCGATTATGATCAATATATCTTTGATCAAGTCTAATTCCAAGCAAAAAACCTCCTACTACCTAGTGACAATAGCTGAAATTTCAGCTAAAATAATGAATTAACTTACGAATAAATTTATGATTCTCGACTTAACTAATATAGTGCAACCCTTTTTCGATGTCAAGAATCTAGGTCATTCGTTTGTTTTGAACATTTTGAGCAATTCTGTTTTCAATATACCCCTAAGTATCATAAAATAGTAACAAATACTAAAAGGATTCAACACATCAAATGGTTGAAACATTTCAAATCAGGGTATGTTGTAAATAAGAACTATTTTTATAGGGTGAAGTTTTCCCTTCCACCTAAACTAATCAACAGAAGGGAGCGAGTTCAATGGAAATCGAACGTATTAATGAGAATACCGTTAAATTCTATGTGACGTATATGGACATCGAAGATCGAGGTTTTGACCGAGAAGAGATCTGGTATAATAGAGAAAGAAGTGAACAGCTCTTCTGGCAAATGATGGATGAAGTAAATGATGAAGAAGGGTTCAGTCTAGATGGACCGTTATGGATACAAGTACAGGCTATGGATAAAGGCTTAGAAATTGTTGTAACAAAAGCTCAGATTTCTAAAGATGGACATAAGCTTGAACTACCTACTGATGATGGCAAAACCATCGACATGCCAGTTGATGAAAAACTGGAATCCATGTTAGATAGTGGGGAAGAGGTAAACAAAGATCAAGACAGTGAATCCACTGGAGAAAATGATGAGAAGTCATCAAATGATCGTTTATCTTTCGTTATTCGTTTCCAAGACTTTGAAGAAGTTATTCAACTAAGTCATTACTTCGATAAGCCAGATGGCATCACAGATAAGCTTTATCACTTCGAAGACACGTATTTCTTATACGTAGAATTCACTAAAGAAGAGATGAGCGACGAAATACAAGAAAATATTCTAAGCCAATTACTTGAATTTGGTCATGAATCTCAATTGACTGTCCACCGCTTAGAAGAATACGGAAAAACCATTTTCGATGAAGATGCATTGAAACAAATTTCCAACTACTTTCCAGAAAAATAACTGGATTTGAAGCGACAACGAAATGTTGTCGCTTTTTATTTTTGTCTAGCGTACTATAAAATTCAATACTTGTGTATAACTGAAAAAGTGGTGCGGCCACGTCCAGCTCCAGCGCCTACCCCCTCGGGGTCTTAAGTCAAGGCTCGCTGTGGCAAATAACGCCACTTCGAGGCTTGACTTAAGCCTGTCGGGGGTGACCAAGGCGCTTGCGCTTTTACATCGTCCAGCTCCAGCGCCCAGCGACTAGTATGCTTCCCTCGCCTCCGTACGATAAGTTAACATCGAATCACTTCGTTCTTCGTGTTGCCTTTATCTCCTACGGCTCAGTCCAGCATATACGTCGCTAGCAGGGCGCTTGCGCTTTTGTTCTGAATTTTAAAGGACAAATAAAGTTCATTAAACCTTTCATCTCACATAGTGAATCAAAAATGGTTTCACATTCGTATAACGAATAAGAGTGAAAAACAAAGGGTAAATAGAATATACTTCTAACAACACGGTGAATTTCAGAAAGGGTCGAGCCTTCATGTTTAAACGTATTCAAATCTTAGTGTTTTTAACCTTAATAGGTTTTGTGCTTTATCTGACACATTCTTACTGGCAAGGTTGGCTTCTAGGAACAATCTCAATCCTTTTTACGGTATCAGCTGTGTTTATTGGAGTTGTGATATTTTTTGAAAATAGACATCCAACGCAAACGTTAACGTGGCTTGTAGTATTAGCTGCAGTTCCAATTGTTGGTTTCTTTTTCTACATAATCTTTGGTCAAAATTATCGAAAACGGAAAATGTTTCAACAAAAAGGGGAAATTGATGAACAAGCCTTTCGAAGAATAGAAGGGTCTAGGCAGATTGATCACAGCCAGATGGAACAAATGGGTGACCACCAAAAGCTTCTTTTCCGCTTGGCTCAACGATTAGCCCATTCCCCCATCACATTTAATACCAATACAAAAGTATTAACTGATGGAGAAGAAACGTTTGAAGCGTTATTACATGAACTAAATAGAGCGCAACATCACATCCATATGGAGTACTATATTGTTCGACACGATGAAATAGGAATAGAAATTAAAAACATTCTAATGGAGAAAGCACAACAAGGTGTAGAAGTACGGTTTTTGTACGATGCTGTGGGGAGTTGGCAATTATCAAATCGCTTTAAGCAAGACTTAGAGGATGCTGGAGTGGAAGTGGTTCCATTTTCACCAGTTCGTCTACCGTTTCTTAATAACAAAATCAACTTTAGAAACCACCGTAAGATTGTAGTTGTCGATGGTAAGACGGCTTTTGTCGGAGGGTTAAATATTGGGGATGAATATTTAGGAAGGGATTCAAACTATGGTTTTTGGAGAGATACACATTTACTTGTTCAAGGAGAGTCTGTACGCAGCCTTCAGTTGATATTTTTGCAGGATTGGTACTATATGACTGGGAGGGCTCATTTAACTAGTGAGTACCTGTCTCCTCCTCTTGTAGACTCAGAGGGGCGAGGTGGAGTACAGATGATCGCTAGTGGACCTGATAATGAATGGGAAGTCATCAAACATGTGTTTTTCTCCATGATAGTAAGTGCGAAGGAATCAATATGGATTGCGTCTCCGTACTTCATTCCGGATGAAGATATTTTGACAGCTTTAAAGGCTGCTGCTTTAAGTGGGATTGATGTTAAGTTGCTTGTCCCAAATCAACCTGATAAGCGAATTGTGTATTATGCTTCTAGATCATATTTTCCAGAGTTATTAGAGGCAGGTGTGAAGATTTATGCCTTTAATAAAGGGTTTATGCACAGCAAGCTAATGATTGTCGACAATGAATTGGCTTCAATAGGAACATCGAATATGGATATGAGGAGCTTTCATTTAAATTTTGAAGTGAATGCGTTCCTATATAGAACCCAAAGTACTGAAAAGTTGGTGCATGATTACGAGGACGATTTAACTAATGCGAAAGAAATCACTTTAGAATCATTTAAAAAAAGACCGATACTCAAAAGGTTTTTGGAATCCACTTCCCGACTTCTTTCTCCTTTGCTCTAATGAATACTGAAGATGTTTCTTTTATAAAGGGGCATCTTTTTTTATTTCATTAAAGGAATATGACTGGTGGAGGTCGTATTTATAGCGTAGTAAAGAGAGGAGTGTACCTATGTGTTAAAAGCAGTCAATCAATTAGGAAAGGAATTTCTGTTAATGGATTTTTCCATTCAACAAATTAGCCATCTTCGTAGCACAGAAAACTTCCTTTGTCCCATATGTAAGGAAGGGGTATTGGTGAAAGCAGGAGCGAAAGTGGTGCCGCACTTTGCTCATAAACCTCATTCAATGTGCGTGAATGCATCCACAGGAGAAGGGAACTATCATGAAAGAGGAAAAATACATTTATTTAAATGGTTTAAATCGCAAGGTTATAACGTGGCATTGGAAGCTTATATACCAGAGATTAATCAACGTCCTGACATATTTCTCACTATAAATAAAAGAAAAATTGCAATAGAATATCAATGTTGTCGTATTTCCCCGGAAATGATGTTGGCTCGAACAAGAGGATATAAACGCTATGGAATTATTCCTATTTGGATCCTTGGTGGAAATCGCCTTAATCGTAAACGAACAAACACCTCATCATTTTCCTCGTTTGATCAACTATTTTTTCATCAATTTCAATCTAATTCACCCATGAGTGTGTATTATTATTGTCCTGATGCGAAGCAGTTCAGCATCTTTCAAAATCCTTATCCAATCAGCAAGACAAAAATGATTGGCACCTTCGATTTTTATCCAATTCAGTTTATCAATTTCCCACAACTTCTTAACCTACAAAATAATTTCTCACCTAATGTTTTATTAGACATTTGGCTAAAGGAAAAACACTCCTTTAGAAAACGTCCCCACTATATTATTAAAGCTTCTAGAGCCTATTCTTTTCATCAATATCTGTACCTTCGTGGCTATCATGCTAGTCTACTTCCATCAATTATTCATCTCCCTATACCAAACTTGTCCCCGAATGAAGAACCTTATAGTTGGCAAGCGAGATGGGTGATAGAGCATCTGTTACCTCTTCCCTTAGGTGAAAGAATCAACGTTATTGACTCTCCTACTATGCGTTATCCATTATTGAATAAGCAACCAAAGCCCCAATTAGCATATGCAAGATTGTTAACCAAGATTGGCTTATTAAAGCATATACAAGGAAACATCTTCGAAAAAAGAAGGGAGGTTCAATTTCCTCGTACATTACACGATGGAATCAAACAAGATGAAGAATTAATCAAACTATTGAAGAGTACAATAAAAGAGCAGCTAGAGAGTGAGGAATAGCAAACAGGTATTGATATACGATATAATAATCAATAAATGTATAATATTTCTGAAAAAAGAAGGGTTTCTTAATTCGGGACACGAAATAAGGGGAAGGAAATATTAAGGAGGAATTAAGATGGCAAAAGAGTTACCTAAACGTGATGAAATACCAGAAGAGCGCACCTGGAGGTTAGAAGATATTTTTTCTAATGATGAAGAGTGGAACGAAGAATTTGAAGCAGTTAAACAACTTACTCCAAGTATTACAGAATATCAAGGGAAACTACATGAATCAGCTGATACGTTATATAATCTGTTAACGCTTCAAGATGAAGTGGCAAACCGAGTAGGAAAACTGTTTACATACGCACATATGCGCTACGATCAGGACACGACAAATTCTCATTATCAAGAGATGAATACTAGGGCAGAAAACCTTTTGACACAAGTAGGAAGTGCCATGAGTTATATTGATCCAGAAATTCTGGCAATGGAAGAAGGTACGGTTGAACAGTTTATATCTGAAAAAGAGGAACTAAAACTGTACGAGAAAGCATTGAATGAAATTACTCGCCAACGTCCTCACACATTAAGTGAAAAAGAAGAAGCTCTTCTTGCTAAAGCTTCAGAGGTTATGGCAAATCCTACTCAAACATTTGGTGCTCTAAACAACGCTGATTTAACGTTCCCAACCATTCAAGATGAAGAAGGCAACGATGTCGATTTAACACATGGTCGTTACATTCGCTTTTTGCAATCTAAAGATCGAAGTGTAAGAAAGCAAGCTTTTGAGGCTATGTATGAAACGTTTGGCAACTTTAAGAATACGTTTTCTACTACGTTAAGTGGATCAGTTAAGAAGCATAATTTCTCAGCTTCCGTGCGTAATTATGAATCTGCTCGACATGCTGCTTTGGATAATAACAACATTCCTGAGAAGGTGTACGATAATTTGGTAGAAGCGGTAAACGATCGACTTCCTGCATTACAGCGATACGTTGACTTGCGTAAAGAAGTGCTGGGTGTAGATGAGCTTCATATGTACGATCTATATGCTGACCTTGTACAGGATGTTGATATGGATATTCCTTACGAGCAAGCTCAGGAATTAGTACTGAAGGGGTTAGAACCTCTAGGCGACGAATACGTGAATATTGTAAAAGAAGGGTATAAGAACCGTTGGATTGATGTCGAAGAGAACAAAGGAAAGCGTAGCGGTGCATATTCTTCTGGTACGTATGGAACGAATCCATATATTTTAATGAACTGGCAAAATAATTTGAACAACTTATTTACGTTGGCACACGAATTAGGCCATTCCTTGCATAGTTATTATTCTGCAGCGAACCAACCGTATCGTTATGGAAGTTACTCTATTTTTGTAGCAGAAGTTGCTTCTACATGTAATGAGGCACTATTAAACGATTATCTACTGAAAGAAACAGAAGATGAGAAGAAGAAGCTTTATCTTCTTAACCATTTCCTAGAAGGATTCCGTGGCACTGTGTTCCGTCAAACAATGTTTGCAGAATTTGAACATGATATTCATAAGCGTGAACAAAATGGTGAAGCTTTAACAGCTGATAAACTCACAGAACTCTATCATGATTTAAACCAAAAATACTTTGGAAATAATATTGTAGTGGATGACGAAATTGGCTTAGAATGGGCACGTATCCCACACTTTTATTACAATTATTATGTTTATCAGTATGCCACCGGCTATTCTGCCGCAACTGCTTTAGCATCACAGATTTTAAAAGAAGGTGATGATGCAGTGAGTCGTTACAAAGACTTCTTAAAGGCTGGCAGCAGTGATTATCCAATCGAAGTGCTGAAGCATGCTGGGGTAGATATGACTTCTAAGCAACCAATTGAAGAAGCTCTTGATGTATTTGAAGAAAAATTAGCTGAGTTTGAGAAATTAATTAAAGCACAATAAAAGCTTAAACAAAAAGCTCCTACCTCCTGTTAAAAGGGGGGAGGAGCTTTTACATGGTATTAAGTGTCACATTCCCGTACAACAGCAACGATCTACCTTATCGTAACCCTTTAAAGGAGCGTCGGTGTGTAAAGCTAAAGATAGTGAAATAAATGGATATGAACAATAAGGGCATCGATAGGAGAAGAGGAACTAGCTTCATCAATCCTAGTAAGTTAAATCCAAGTGCAATGATAGTGACAATCACCCAAAACAATGGTAGATAACGCATAGCGCCACTCCTTTTCCTTAAGGATAAAAAGTATTAGATAAAGATGATAGATGTCTATCTCCAGCACCAATCCTCTAGTATGACAGAAGCAATTCTTTGATAGGAGAATGTTAATTATTCGTTCTTCTTGCTTAAGTATGTTTGGAGAGATTCAGGAGAGTATCGTTCAACTTTACAACTAGTTTATGCAAGGGTTGGCCTAATCTTTACAAGCATATTCGTGAACCTTTTGTGACAATAGGCTAAAAGGATTGTATTAAGTAAATGTCTCATGATATAGTTTACATGTGAAATGAATCACATACTATAACACCCCTTTGTTTAGGCTGTGATACTTTCTCCCATCCCCCTTTGTCTAATGATATAGACATAGTAATGCCAGGCGATCGTTAGCCTGGCTTTTTTCTTAATGATCTACACACTTCAAAGCGAAAACATAATCTTTAGAGCAAGTTACATATGACTTCAATAAAAGAGGGGCTACTCTAATGAAGAGTAGCCCGACTTGTACTTATTTTGTTAATAATTCCGGTTTAATATACTAATCAATATAACGCCAAAACATGTCATACTTAGCAGGGTGTTGTTCTACTTTTTGTTTGAGAAGAAGCTTCTTCATTTCACATTTTGTTTTAGCTTCAGACCAGTCATACACTTCAGAAATCTCGCGACTTGCTACAAGTCCGTAGTGTTTTAAAAACTCTTCGATATCTGGTTTGGAAGCAGGAGAAGGCCTTTTCTGCAACATTTCTTGCAGTACTTCTACATATATTGGATAAGGATAAAGTCCAGTTATTTTAATACCTTCTTCTTCTTCCTCTTGGTTAAATAGAACTATTGCTGGTATTTGATCTACTTCCATTTCTCGAGTCAGCTTTAAGTCACATTGTAAAGCGCGTTTAGCAGAATCAGAATGTAAATCACGTTTGAATTCTTCAACATCCAGCTTAACATCTTTTGCGCAGGAAATGAGAACATCCTCATTCGAGATGTTTTGTTTATTTAAGAATAAATATTCCTGTAGTTTGCGTAAGAATCTCATCCCAGCTTTTCGACCTTGTAATTCTGCAGCTTTGATTGCCAATGCGGCGAGCCAAGGAGATGAGACAGGATTTTCTAACCACAAATCACCATCACAACTCATACCAGTTCGGGAAGCTACTTTTTCCCAGCCTTTAGCCAAGTCCTCTGGTTTCTGGAAAGATTCTGAGTTTAAGGAAGTTAATTTTCCACTAATGATTGGTCGGATTGTAAAGTATCTCCCGTACTCAATCGTAAGCTTTTTGATATATGGCTCTAAAGACCAGCATTCAGGACATAAGGGATCGATGAATACATAAATCTCAACTGGTTTTTTTAATAGGTCGAAAAAACCAAACTGGGATGTTGATGGTTTCGTGTTGTTTGATTCCCCAGTCATTTGCCAGCTCACGTGGATTCTCCTTTCCTATCTTCTGGTGTGTTCATCATGTGATGTGCTGTATAAGTTAATCGTTCAAAAATGGCACTTCGATATGGCTCTTCTACCCCAGCTTCCTCTAACGCTTCCCTCATACATGAGAGCCAGGCGTCTTTACGAGTAGGGGTGATTTCAAACGGTAAATGTCTAGCTCTTAGCATAGGATGTCCATGCTCCTCTGTATAATACGCAGGACCACCTAAGAATTGAGATAGAAATTGTTTTTGTTTACGAGCAGTTTCTGTTAAATCGTCTGGGAAGATAGGAGCTAAATCTGGGTGTTTTCCCACACGTTCATAAAACGCTTCAACCAAAAGGTGAATGGTAGCTGAGCCACCAATTGCATCATAAACCGTTCCTTCATAATTTGTCATACTTAACACTCTCTCGTTAACTTTATCTGTTATAAGACAAAAGCGTAAATTCAGGCCATGATGAAAGCGTTGACAAAGGTATGCTTGTCGAATACGATACCTTTCCAATAGGCTTTCATCATGTTTCTTTTTCTTATTGTAGCAACGCTAGCTTCCAAAACTCAACAAATCTGTTTATGTTACAGATTGGAAGAATCGTTTAATTTTATTAGGAGTCTCACGTACTGGGATATCAAATTGACGAAGTATTTCATTGAATACAGCTTGTCCATGTTGTTTTTCCTTAGCTTCTAACTCAAACTCATAGTCCGTCACATTGTTGTAGTGACTGCGGTCCAATACAATAAGTGTATCCTTGTATTCTGACTCCATGCGTTCTGTCGTCAAAGCACCTTTGAATTGAATTGAGGAAAATACAATTCCAAGATTAGCTAGTCGTTCTTTAATATTTGGAGCAGGAGCCGGTTCATTATTCATCCATTCCTGTGCTTCTTCTTCCGTTAACGTATCGTGAGTTTCAAGAAGGCCTTCGGGATGCGGTTCTTTTAATGTTGCCGTCCATGTGTCCTTCTTTTTACGAATCCGAAGGGCACATTTTTGTTCCCGTAAATCAAATGAATCTGTTTCAAAATAATAGTTCGTTTGACTAAAACGTTGTTCCTTTTGGAAAGGTAAGTTTTGAGCAAGTTGTTCATATTCATGTTCTTCTAGTAAATTCTTAAATTCTATTTCAATCTCTTGAGACATTTTTATACCTCCATCCATCTAAAATGGGTCGTTTTTATTATTGATGACATTTGTGAAGATTGCAATCATTATCCATTTCCCTATTTTATGATACAATAAAAACGCAGTATTCATCATGTGAAACAACTTGATGAATCGCTGTTGTTACGTTTAAAGGTGGTGCTTGATAGTATGAATTGGGAAATGTTTTTGGCACCTTATAATCAAGCTGTTGATGAATTAAAGGTGAAATTAAAGGGGATGAGAGCCCAGTATGAATATGGTTCCACGCATTCCCCTATTGAATTTGTTACAGGTCGGGTCAAACCGATACAGAGTATATTAGCAAAAGCAAGAGAAAGAAATATTGCTTATCCAGACCTTGAAGATGAAATACAAGATATTGCTGGTCTTCGAGTCGTTTGCCAATTTGTCGATGACATCTATACTGTAGTAGGTATGCTTCGACAGCGCAAAGACTTTGATATTATTGAAGAAAAAGATTATATTAGCAAAAAGAAAGAAAGCGGTTACCGCTCCTATCATGTTATTATTGAATATCCTGTAGAAACAATTCAGGGAGAAAAGAAATTGCTAGCTGAAATTCAGATTCGTACGCTCGCCATGAATTTCTGGGCGACAAATGAGCATTCTTTAAACTATAAGTATAGTGGACAGATTCCAATTGAGGTGAAAGCGCGCTTGAAGAAAGCAGCTGAAGCTGCCTTTCAATTAGATGAAGAGATGTCCAAGATACGCAATGAAATTCAAGAAGCACAAGCCATTTTCAGGAAAAAGAATGATAATGAGCCAACTGACAAATCCTAATGTGTAAATAAGGGAGGTTTCTTCTATTATGAAGTTTGCGCTTACTTCAAAAGGCGATTCTGTCTCCGATGAAATTCTAGCTAAAATGAAAAATTATTTAACCGAATTCAACCTTGTCATAGATGAGGAAGAACCTGATTTAGTTATTTCAATCGGTGGGGATGGAACGCTCTTAGAAGCGTTCCACACGTACATCCATCGCCTTGATAAGACAGCATTTATTGGAGTACATACTGGTCATCTGGGCTTTTATGCAGATTGGATGCCAAAGGAACTCGAAAAGTTAATTATTGAAGTGGCTCGTACACCATTTCAAGTAGTCGAATATCCATTATTAGAAATTACAATACGTCCAAAAGGGGACGAACCTGAGGATCGCTTCCTTGCATTGAACGAATGCTCCGTAAAAACGGCAGAAGGATCCGTTGTTTTGGATGTGGAGATAAAAGGTGAGCATTTTGAAACGTTCCGCGGAGATGGGTTATGTATATCGACCCCTTCTGGAAGTACCGCCTATAATAAAGCTTTAGGTGGAGCAATCATTCACCCTTCACTTGAAGCGATTCAAATTGCAGAGATGGCGTCCATTAACAACCGTGTCTTCCGTACGATTGGATCCCCATTGATTTTACCGAAACATCATACATGTATGCTAAAGCCTAAGCATGAAAAGAGCTTTTTAATAACACTTGATCATATAACACGGCGCTATGCTGATGTAAAATCCATTCAGTGTCGTGTGGCGAAAGAAAAAGTCCGCTTTGCACGTTTTCGACCATTCCCATTCTGGAAGCGAGTACATGATTCTTTCGTTGCAGATGATGAATAAGAGAAGCGAGGTGCACTGAACGTGAAGTGGACCATTACCAAACAGCAAGAAGGGATGCTCGTACGTAACTATCTTCACAGCGTGCGAGCATTTTCTCGTAGCATGGTAAAAGTGGTGAAGTTCGAGGGGGCAATTCTTTTAAACGACGACCCCGTTAGTGTCAAAGCTAAGCTAGCAGAGGGTGATGTGTTGGAACTTCATTTTCCACCAGAAGAACGGGGGCCACACCTGCATCCTGTAGATCGTCCAATCGTTATTTTATATGAGGATGAGGATGTGTTGGTATTAAACAAACCTGCAGGACTTGCAACCATTCCCTCTATCCATCATTTAGAGGATACATTGTCCAATCGAATTATTGCTTATTACAACAAAGAAAACATATCTTATACCGTGCATATTGTTACTAGATTGGACGTCGATACATCAGGTATCGTTTTAATCGCAAAGCATAGACTGGCTCACTCGATTTTGTCCTCCACGCAGGAAAAAGGACAGATTCGACGTACGTATAAAGCCATCGTTTCGGGAAGGATAGCGGACTCAAACGGAACCATAGCTGCTCCGATAGGAAGAAATTACGATTCCCTTATTGAACGACAGGTAACACCTGACGGTCGTGAAGCAATTACTCATTACCAAGTAGAAGTAGAGACTCCAGACTATACACTCTTAGATGTTCGTCTGGAAACAGGTCGCACCCATCAAATCCGTGTTCACTTTAGCTATCTAGGACATCCTCTTCTTGGGGATCATTTATATGGTGGTGAGCGTAGCTTGATTGATAGACAGGCATTGCATTGTACGTCTCTTGTTTTTCCGCATCCAATGAGTGGGGAAGAGATAGTAGTGAATGCAGAGATGCCTGAGGATATGGTAAGGCTTATTACACATGAAAAAAGCTGACTCTTTAATGGGTCAGCTTTTTTAGTTCTATTTCGAGGCTTTGGAGCGACTCTGACTTTGAAAAATTGAAAAAAGGAGCGGGGTAGGTAGTAACCAAGTTGCTTGAATTTTTGTTCTTAATCATCAAATGTTCGAAACTTCTCTGGTACTTCAGGTTGCTTTGATGGAACAGACACAATTTCTTCTTCCGGGAGACGAAATGCCGACAAGGCTCCGCCAAATACACAGCCAGTATCAATATTGACCGTTTTATTTTTGAAGCGAGGTTTTCGTACTGGTGTATGTCCATAAACAATCCATCGACTTCCTTCATAATCTGCTGCCCAATCACGACGTACAGGCATACCATTTTCGTGAAACTCCCCAGTTATATCTCCATATAGAACGAAGGTGTGCACTTTTTTATCGTCTCGTCCTATCATATCTTCACGAATACCAGCATGAGCTACAACTAGGTTGGCTTCTGGAAGTACATGATATAAAGGAGAATGCTCATATAACTCCTTAAAACGTTGTTTAACCTTCTCCTGTTGATCAGTTGGAAGTGCCTCATACTCAGCTACAGTTGTTTCTAACCCATGCTTTTGTTGGACATTATTCCCTTTGAAGAAGCGGTACAATTTATTGTCATGGTTTCCTGGAACATAGTGACCTTTTTGGTGTTTCACGACAAGCTCATATACAAAATGAATGACTTTTAAGGATTCTGGACCTCGATCAGGTAAATCCCCCACAAAAATAGGTGTGCGCCCATCCTCATGCTCAGGCACGCCATCATTAATTGTATAGCCTAGCTTTTGAAATAATTCAAACAACTCATCAAAACAACCATGAACATCACCAATGATATCGACTTTCATGTGACTCCTCCTTACATTAAGTATCAATTTATTTTGTTCCTATAACAGGGGCAGTTAGATGCTTCTATGTGAGCATTATTTCAGAACTTTCTTTCCATCAATGTTTACGACGCAAGGTGATGCTATGCTAAATGGACATACAGTCTCTTATTCTTCGATTTGAAGGCTACTTTGCATTCGAAACGGACAATCAGTTCGCTATTTAGCCAAAAACACCTTAATGTAGTGTGTTTTATTCCAAATAAGATACTATATGTCCGTTTGCCTCCTCAAAAGAGGGTTTTTACAGAAAATAAGAGCTTGTATGTCCGTCAAAAAAGATGTCTTACGTATTGTCGATTCCGATAACAACATATCGGCAGGGTTGGGTGGGGGAACAGCTCGTCCGCAGGAATGCGAGTTATTTTCCACCCCCTTCAACAGAATCTTGTTCAAAAAAGGGTGGTCGCTATTTTAGCGTAACCACCCTTTACCTTAATCAAACATATAGGTTTTGGTTCGGAAGCGGACATTTAATACAATCGCTATTGCAAGCATGTAGGTCAGTAGGGAACTTCCTCCGTAACTTAGAAAGGGGAGGGGAAGTCCTGTTATTGGTAGCAATTGAATAGACATGCCGATGTTTTGGAAAATCTGGTAGGTGAATAAACCAATTATCCCTACGCAGAGGTAGCTACCGAATTGATCGTTACTCTCTAGCGCTGTAGAAATCAAACGATAAATGAGTAGGAAAAACAACGTCACAACAACACTCGCTCCAAGAAAACCAAATTGTTCGGCAATAGCTGTGAAAATCATATCCGTATGGCGTTCAGGAATGTTTAACGATTGCATCCCCATTACACCTTTACCAAGTAATTGCCCCGAGCCAATTGCCATCATCGCTTTTGTTAACTGATAACCGTAATCTTCATATTTTTCAGGCTGAAGCCAGCCATAAAACCTACCAGTAACGTGACCAAAATCAGACTCTGTTAAAAATTGCTCCATCGCAAGCGGAAACAGTAGATAAATGGTCACGAATGCTGCAGCAGAAATACCGATAATTCCAATAATAGTTAATAAGATTCGCCACCGGACACCGGAAACGAGAATAAGGGCTCCTGTTATGGCAGCCATGACAAGAAATGTTCCAAGGTCAGGCTGTTTGGCAATGAGTGCCATAGGAGGAAGGGCGACACCAATTAACTTAGCTAACAACCATAAATCATATTTAACGCTTTGATAATCTGGTCTTTTTTCATGGTGTCGGGCAATTAAATGACTTTGAATGATAACAAGAAACACTTTCATAAATTCTCCCGGTTGGATTGTTCCGAATGGCAACTTAAACCAACTTGTAGCACCATTGTTTGAATGGACAAGAAAACTAGGGATGTTTAGTTCAAGCATGAGTAGCATCATGACACCTAACCCATAAATAACCCACGCGAATTGGCGGAAACGTTCATAATCAATCAACATCACTGATATAACTACGATGGTACCGAGTATGTACCATTGCGTTTGCTGCATTAAGAAGTTTGTCCCGTCATATTTAGAAGGTAACGTCGGTTGAATTGTATAGAGTGAAAATAAGCTAACAGCAGCTAATAAGAGTATAATAAAAATTAACGTAAAATCTATGTTAAAGCCTTGATTTTTTTGGTTCATAGATGATCCCTTTCTTCTATAGAGGATGTGTTCCCATTTACTTTGTAACCAAAAGGGAGCAATCCGTTTCCTAATAGGATACGATATTAAAGTATGCACAATGAAAAGTGTACACTATTCTATGCTATTTTTTAAGAATTTCCTTTCCTATATTATAAGATAAAATTAAATCTTTGATAAAAGTAGAGAACATTCGTTGACAAAAGCTATCTTGACCCTTACTATGAAACGGTCAAATTCGAACATCTAATATGGAACAGAATGCAGATAGAAGCACTTCAATTTTAGGCGATGAGGAGGGAATCAGGATGGAATACCTTGAAGAAGAAGAACGAAGAGAACTTTGGGGGAAAATTCAAGACGCGTTGTTTCAAGATAAGATCGACCAATTTCGTGCTGAATTTCTTGAAATGCACCCATACGACCAAGCGAAAATATTTGAAGAACAAGAAACGGATGTACGAATGCAAATTTATACGTACCTCTCGCCTGAAGAAATTGCTGAGGTTATGGAGCATATTGATATTGAAGAAATAGAGGAATATTTCACAGAAATGGACCCTCGCTTTGCAGCACAAGTCCTAGCTGAAATCTCAACGGATGATGCTGCAGATATTCTGAATGAGTTAGATAAAAATAAAGTAGCTAGCTTCTTGACGATTATGGACAAGGAAGCGGCATCAGATATAAAAGAGCTTTTATATTACGAGGAGAAAACAGCTGGAAGTATCATGACTACCGAGTTTGTGGTTATACATGCCAATCAAACCGTCCGAGAGGCCATGTTGCACTTACGTCATGAAGCTCCAGATGCTGAGACGATTTATTATATATTCGTAATTGATGAGGATAAGCATTTAGTTGGTGTTATCTCACTTCGAGACCTTATCATTGCAGAAGACGAATGGCTTATTGCAGAAGTAATGAGTGATCGTGTCGTTTCTGTACAAGTTGGGGAAGATCAGGAAGAAGTTGCACGCATGATGCGTGACTACGATTTTCTTGCCCTTCCAGTAGTAGATTTTCAAAATCATCTACTTGGGATTATTACAGTCGACGATATAATGGACGTTATGGAAGAAGAAGCAAGTGATGACTACTCTAAACTTGCCGGTGTATCAGACCTTGATCGTCCTGATGAGAACGCCTTTGCAGCTGCCAAGAAACGTTTACCATGGCTTGTGATTTTATTGTTTTTAGGTATGATGACTGCTTCCTTGATGGGACAGTTTGAAGCGACTTTAAATCAAGTGGCAATCCTAGCAGTGTTCATCCCTCTAATTGCCGG
This sequence comes from Pontibacillus yanchengensis Y32, assembly GCF_000770635.1. Classification (GTDB taxonomy): domain Bacteria; phylum Bacillota; class Bacilli; order Bacillales; family BH030062; genus Pontibacillus; species Pontibacillus yanchengensis. The sequence continues at coordinate 101,106 of NZ_AVBF01000003.1, read as the reverse complement.
CATGGCTGGTAATACAGGTACGCAAGCATTAGCAGTAGCTGTTCGTGGACTGGCTACAGGGGACCATGAAAAAGATGGCATACCAAAGCTTGTGATGCGTGAAGCAGGAACAGGACTGATTACAGGAACAATTTGTGGAATTCTCATCACAATTATTGTCTTCTTATGGCAAGGGAATATCTTCCTTGGTATGCTCGTTGGAATTTCCATTATGGCAGCTTTAATTGTGGCCACTCTGGCTGGTGCTATTGTGCCGCTTGTGATGCACAGGCTTAATATTGACCCGGCAGTTGCCTCTGGTCCGTTTATTACGACGATTAATGATATTATTTCCATCTTAATTTATTTAGGAATGGCGACAACATTCTTAAGTTTACATCTATTGAATTCATGATAAAGGAGGGGAAAGTGTATGGAGCACGGTTCCGCATCTGTAACATCGCTAGTGATAGTTATCCTAGCCGCTTTTATTACTCCTATTCTGCTGCATCGATTTAAGCTTCGCACAGTACCAATTGTCGTAGCTGAAATTATCGTAGGATTGATCATCGGAAAAAGTGGTTTCGACCTCATAGAATCTGGTATGTGGTTGGAAACCTTATCAACATTAGGCTTTATCTTCTTAATGTTCCTTAGTGGGCTTGAAATAGACTTCTCTGCATTTGCAGGGGGACAGAAAAAGGAAAAGACAGCGGAAGGGAACTTTGCCCCTAATCCGTTGAAAATAGCCTCCTCGATGTTTGTCGTTATATTGCTGTTATCATTAGGGATGTCGTATCTATTTGTTGTATTTGATTTTATCGATAACGTATTCCTCATGACACTCATCATCTCTACGATATCTCTTGGGGTTGTCGTACCAACTCTTAAAGACGCTGGAATGATGAAAACCCATATCGGACAAATTGTCTTGCTCGTTACAGTTATTGCTGACCTGTCCACAATGATTCTATTAGCGATTTTCGTTTCCATTTATGGAGGCGAAGAGAGTGGAAGCATGTGGTTACTGCTCATCCTATTCGGAGCAGGCGTATTGATCTACTTTCTCGGGAAGAAATTTAGAGATCAATCTTTCGTACAAACGATGTCAAAAGGAACAGTCCAAATTGACACGCGAGCGATTTTTACCATTATCATGGTGCTGGTAGGTATCTCAGAGACGGTTGGAGCGGAAAACATTCTTGGTGCATTCCTTGCTGGTGTTATCGTCGCACTTCTTTCACCAAATCAAGAGATGGTCAAGCGTCTGGACAGCTTCGGCTATGGATTTTTGATTCCAATCTTCTTTGTGATGGTTGGTGTCGGCATTGATATTCCAAAGTTATTCCAGGATTCAAAAATCTTATTACTAATGCCGCTTTTATTCTTAGCCCTTGTCGTTGCTAAGATGGTCCCTTCTTTAATGCTTAGACGCTGGTACTCTTGGAAAGAAGTATTTGCGAGTGGTTCGATTTTAACAGCGAAGCTTTCACTAGTGATTGCTGCTGCAACAATCGGCCAAGAAATGGGACTCATTACTACGAGAATGGAAGGTGCATTAATTCTCGTGTCCGTAATCTCATGTCTAATTGCACCGGTTATCTTCAAGAAATTATACAATCAGGACGAGGAAGAATCGGAGCACAGTTATACAGTTTCCTTTATTGGTTCCAACCGCATGACGCTACCCGTTGTTCGCGAGTTAGATCCTAAACTATATGAAACACATCTGTATCACACGAAAGTGGAAAAAGTTGATGAACGCATCTCCAACTCTTGCTTTCAAATCAATGATGTAGAGAGTTATGATGTGGATGACCTTCACGGGCAGGGCATTTTTGACGTTGATGTCCTTGTCGTTTCCACCGGTGATGAACAGCAAAACGCCGTTATTGCTAAATATGCAAAAGATCGAGGCGTTGAACGCGTTATTGCTCGAGCTGAAACATCTGAGTTAAACAATGAATTGAAAGCTTATGGAGTGGAAGTATTCTCCGTCTTCTTATCTTCTAAAGCACTACTAAAAGCTATGATTGTCGCACCAAACTCAGTTGATCTCTTAACAAAACAAGAAAGCCAGCTATACCAAATCAACATGAACAATCCAAGATACGACGGTATGTATTTACGCAACTTCCCATTCACCGGAGATGTAATCATGGTTCGAATCTTCCGCGAAAAAGATTCTATCGTCCCACACGGCGATACCGAACTAAAAATGGACGACCGTTTGATTGTAACCGGCTCTTCAGAATATGTGGAAGAACTGCGTATGGATTTGGAATTCTGCGAGATTTGTTAAATAAACTGGTAGTTAGAAAGCACGCCTATGTGAGGCGTGCTTTTTTTCATCTCAGGATGCTTGGAAGGTGAGGGGGGGTTGTAATTTTTACGTTCCTGGAGGGTGGTTGCTCCGAAATTTGCGATTTTGCTCGGAAAAAGAAAAAGTTGCTCGCAAATTTGAAATTTTGCTCGGAAATGGGAAAAGTTGCTCCGAAAATCAAAAAGTTGATCCGAAGTGGGGAAATTAGCCATGTGGCTGTGGGTATGTTCCTCGGAGGTGGTGGTCGCTTTTAAATCCAACAAATAAATTCAAGTGTAATCGTATTCATATCGGTTATACTGAAATCAGGACGATTACCATATCTCTTGTCTTTCATGGTGGGTTCGTTTAAAATAGTATCAGGTACTAATAACAAATACTAATTCTCACCTTTGAAAAAATAACTCTGAGGAGGGCGAAAGATGAATTTTTCATTAGAAGGTCGTACATATGTAGTTATGGGTGTTGCAAATAAGCGTAGCATTGCTTGGGGGATTGCCCAGTCTCTTCATAACGCTGGCGCGCGTCTTATTTTCACGTATGCAGCAGAGCGTTTTGAGAAATCTGTTCGTGATTTAGCAGATTCATTAGAAGGACAAGATGCATTGTTCTACCAGTGTGATGTAACGGATGATGAGAGCATTACGGAAACGTTCCAGCAGATTCAAAACGATGTTGGTACCATCCATGGACTTGCACATTGTATTGCATTTGCGAATAAAGATGAGTTGAAGGGCGATTTCTTAAATACGAGCCGTGATGGGTTCTTAACTGCTCACAACATTAGTTCGTATTCCCTTACTGCAGTTGCACGTGCTGCACAGCCACTTATGTCAGAAGGCGGAGGCATTGTCACGCTTACGTATCTTGGTGGAGAACGAGTTGTGCCGAACTACAACGTTATGGGTGTTGCAAAAGCAAGCCTTGATGCTAGTGTGAAGTACTTGGCAGAAAGCCTTGGACAACACAGCATTCGCGTAAATGCCATTTCTGCTGGCCCAATTCGTACGCTATCTGCTAAAGGTGTCGGCGATTTTAACTCGATTTTAAAAGATATCGAAGAGCGTGCTCCGTTGCGTCGTCCAACCACCCAGGATGAAGTTGGCGATACAGCATACTTCCTATTAAGTGATTTTTCACGTGGTGTAACAGGCGAAATTATCCACGTTGATTCTGGCTTCCATATTATTGGACGTTAAAAAGCATAGCTACAAAACCCGCACATTTACTACTATTGTGCGGGTTTTTTTAATAAGAAGGTGTCGTTCATTAGGTGTTAATCTTATCATATACGTTCTAAAGTAAGCTTCAAAAGGAGAGCAGGCTATTTTACTTCATAATAAACCGTTCGGATTGAGCTCGATATTCTAGAATGTTAGACCAAATTGGTTGATTTAGGGGAACGGATCCTCTGCATTGAATATGAGTGATGAATTGGATGACCTCGGTTAATGGAATGACGGAGTGCACGTGCGGAACATCCATTTTTACCCAAGACGTGTCGAAACGACCTTTGAAACGAGAAATCATTTGCAATAAGTCAAAGAAGGTGGTGTTCTCGGTAATCGTGTGATCGGCATAGTTACTTGGTATGATTTTCTGAATTACGTCTAAACATCCTGGATTTACAATTGGTACAGGGAAATTAGGTCGTGCTAGGAAAAAGCCTTGTGCATAGTGGACACCCAGGTTTCCTATACATTCCAGCTCCTCGCTCAATTCCACTCCTTCTGCAATAACGGTAGCTCGCATTTTTTCCGAGAGTTGCAGCAAGGCTTCCAGCATATATTGTCTTGTGAATGACTCATGTATTCCATTAATGAGCGAACGGTCAATCTTGATAAAATCAGGCTGAAGTTCTGTGATCGCCTCTAATGATGAATAGCCAGCTCCTGCATCATCGATAGCAATCAAGAATCCTTGCTTCCGGTAATGCTGTAAGACATCTTTAAAAGCAATAAAATCTTCAATAGCACTTCTTTCCGTAATTTCAAAAACAATTTGATCTGCTTTCAGTCCGCACTCATTTAATAAGTTTCGAGTATAACCAGTTGTAAAGGCTTCATCATAAATTACTTCAGGCGTTAGGTTGATCCAAAGCTTTTCGTGAGGATAAAGATCCTTGCTAATCGATTGAATGGCTAGCTCTCTTGTGACTTTTTCTAAATCATATAAAGAGTTTGTTGAATTTGCAAAATTAAAAAGCTCCCCAGGATGTGAAAATATATCATTATCTGGAAAACGTGTTAGAGCCTCATACCCATACGTGCTTCCATCCTTCAGTGATATGATGGGCTGATAGTGGATAAAAAAAGAACGGTTTTTAAGCCAGTATTGAAATAGGGCAAAAGCCTGACTTGTCTCTTGGTTGTCAATCATAATAGGTAACGTTCAACCCCCTTATTAGGAGAATATCTCGCTATTTTAGTATAAAGAAAAAAGGTAAAGCGCAACTCATTGATTTGTAAAGTTTGTGTAAAAAGACCTATACGATACACATTGGTTCCTGTTACAGAAAAAATAGGCACTTTTTTTACTGTACTGCATATAATGTAAGGAATAATAATGTATATAGGGGAGTGTATGGAATGGCAGATAGGAAAGGGAAGAACAAAAAGCCGATGCTTTACATCACCCAACCGGACTTTCAAAGCAGCGAGCCTAAAATGCAATCGTCCTATCGTTCTGAACGGAGAAAACAAGAACTCAAACAAGCTGAAGCAGCTAATGGTAAAGAAGTACAAACCGAAACGATAAAATCCACATCAGAGCGAAAGCGTAGGCGTAGATTTGACTTAGCATTTAATATGGATGATTCCTCTCAAGGTCAAGAAGAGGAAACTTTAGATGTGGAAGTGGATGAAGGTAAGGTTGATGCAACATTTGAACCACAAGAAGTAAAAAAACAGTTCGAAGCTGTAGAAGCTGAAGAGGTGCTAGATGAGGAAGAAAAACAAAAGTCTGAAGAGGATAATAAAGGCACCTTATCTAATCGGAAACGTAGAAGTAGATTTAAAGAGATGAATTTAGAGGAGAAGGTAGATTATTTTGTAAACCTTCCATCACAAGTACCACGTATGAAATGTGAAGTTATTATGGAAGACGATAACTCCTATCGAGGCTGGATTCAAGATTACAAAGATGGAATTGTACACATGAAGATTCTTCAACGACCATTTCGCGTGGAAGTTCCATTTGAGTCCATTAAGGATATAGTATTAAAAGGATTTTAACAAAGCTAATATGACTCCTTTCTAAACAAAAAAAGCCAGGCTCCGAATTGGAGGCTGGCTTTTAGGTTGATTAACGGATAGCGTTGATAGCTGGAAGACAAGTAATATGACAGAAACAGTCAAGGTCAACTGTGATGCAGATTCCAGTTGCTCTTAAGTCGCTGATATCTTGGCATTTTGGAGAGTCATGTTTATCTTTATGGTCATGATCATCATGATCATCAGAAACAAGTAGTTCAAGAAGTGCACAGTCATCGTCTACTTCATTTACACGGAAGAAGAAGCTGCACATTAGTTCTCCAACACTACCACGGCCATTTCCACGAAGTGCTCCGAACCCTTTGAAAGGTTTGCAATCTTTACAATATAGAAGCACAGGAACAGTATCTAGACCGTTGTTACCTCCTGTATCGCCTAAAAGATCATTAATTGATTGTTCGCAACTTGAATCACAAACATCATCTGCTACATCGTTTTGAGCAGCTACAATTTCTTTAAGGATATCTCTTACGCAATCTCCACTATCAAACTTTTTGCCACAACCCATGTGTCATTACCCCTTTCTTGGTGAATTGACTTATTTGTCTTTAATAGAATATGTACTGCTCTCCCTTTTGTGTGGGCTCTAGCCTGTATTTTTTTTGGAGATATGCATGCAAAATCTCCACTCACCCTAGTCGAGATATCATAGCCAAATCCATTACTATTAAAATATGTAACCTATATGATTTTGTGTTATCGCATGTTTTTATAACTAAAACGGGCCAACGCCTATACACTAACTAGGTGAAACACATAGGATAGTATCGATTAAGTCACCAAAAGGAGTGTAAACAGCATGTCTGAGAAAAGAAGAGTCATTAAAGTAGATGAAGTCCTCATCCAAGCAGATAACGTGGTCATTGAACCACGTCGTGATCGCTACGATGACCGTAGAGATGATCGTCGAGACGACCGCAGAGATTACCGACGTAGCCCATTTGACAGCTTATTTGGCCCACGTCGTATGGAAGTAGAAGAAACAGATGCAGAAGAGAAAGAAGAAGTAGAAGTAGCGGAAGAAACAGAAGAAAAAGAAGACGACAACGAGCAACGCCCACCGTTTTCCTGGATTTAAATAGAATCCTTACTAAAAGTAGTTCATAACTCAATCTAGCTTTATTCTTAGCATTATGAATCCTAGCGCACTCTGTGTACTAGGGTTCTTTTTGTATATACTCGACTATAGCGATACCAACAAATTTCCTTTCCTTTCCTTTAACATTGAGGATTTCTTTTGGCAAAAGACACTCAAGTTTATCTTATTTAGAACATAAACTACTGATGAGGAGGGGAAGTACGTGTCAATCAATTGGTTGGATTTCATTTTATTAGTATTGGCAAGCTATCGAGTTACGAATCTACTTGTTTATGATTCAATCACCGAGTGGGTGAGGCGTCCTTTTCATCGTATTGTGGTGGAGGAGAATGATGATGGGGAGCAAGAAAAATACATTGAGATAAAGGGGAAGGGGATTCAAGCGTTTATTGGGGAACTACTAAGCTGTCATTGGTGTACTGGCGTTTGGGCATCAGCACTTGTTTTACTTACTTTCATTTATGTACCGATTCTTATTCCTCTATGGATTATTTTTGCTATTAGTGGAGGGGCTTCTTTATTAATGTCGATTTTTCCTCGTGAATAGTGAAACAACCTATACGAGTTAAAGCAAACCATCATATGCTAGAAAGAGATGCATTCTCCTAGAAAGGATGGTAGTGGCAATGAAATCACCTAAAAAACTTCAGCCAAGCCAAAAGAAAAGCGTTTCCCCAAGACCTTTGAAAAAGAAAAGTGGCTGTGGTTGCGGCAAGAAAAAAAGGGAAAACCGATAAATGGGTCGTATTCGAATTTTCCAACCCCATTGGATGAAGCCGTTTCATGATGTTCATAAACACCTTGGAAAAAATGAAAAATGGCTCCAATTTCCTGAGAAAAAACACGCCAAATTTGAGAAAGATTTTAATGAGTGGCATGACGATTGGCAACCTTCCTTTAAAAAAAGTATGGATGAAATCGAAAACGCCATGAAGCAATTAGAAAAGAAAATGGAAGAGTAATGCTTCTTAAGTCATGTACTTAAGAAGCTTTTTGTATGAAGCGCTTGAGTTCGGTGCCTCTTTGGTGCCAGACCCCCGCTCTTATGCAACGGTAACGCGGTAGTGGAGTGGGGGTCTGGCACCGAAAAAAGAGGACTTTCGTCTGGTAAAGGAGAATATAAATGTAAGCGGCTCCATCATTAGCCCTGTTTTCACGTATAGCCCTATGAAAACAGACCATTCATGCGAATAACTATAGCAAAATTCGGGTAATGGTAATGTATAAGGATCATATTTACAAGGAGGAATACACTATGGGTTACATCTTACCTATTGCGCATCATCAGTACAATGATTACCGCGAACGTGTTGAGAGTCCGAAACGAGATCCATTTCATGTTGATCCTGTCTTCAGGCTGGACTTAGAAGAAAATTTACGTGAAAACGAACCGAGAGATGAAGACCGCAAAGAATTTCAAGACTATGAAGAACGTATGGAAAAGCAGCAATTCACCAAAAAAACTAACCAAATTTATACACCAAATACAACTCATGCAGGAAAAGGTCAAAAAATTTACTCTGAGTTAACAGGAATTGGACGGCATTTTAACGAAAGTGTGTAGTAAAATGCCGAAGGAGTAGTCCCCTATGCAATTTAAACAAATCAATGACTTTTGCTACTATTTTCATGGCGCAGTAAACATAGGATATGTCCATAAAGGCGATTCCGGCATGATTATTGATGCAGGTATTGATGCTCAAACCATGAAGAAAGTGCTGGACCATTTAGATGAACATGCTTTACCTGTAACCCATTTATTTATAACCCATGCCCACTCCGATCATTATGGTGGCGGGTCTTATTTGCAGCAGGATCGTCCAATTTATACATTTGCCCCTTATTATGAAGAGGCTATTCTACGTAACCCATCACTTGAGCCTCTCTATTTATTTGGTGGAAATGACCCTGTACCAGAGTTACGAAACAAGTTTCTAGAAGGAAAACCGATTTTTATAGATGAAGTGCTTCAGGAAGGAGTGTATGAGCGTGACGGCTTCCATTTCACAACGTTCTTATTACCTGGGCACAGCTATTATCAATTAGGAATTCTCATTCATGACTGCTTGTACGCAGGCGATGCATATTTTAGCGAAGAGCAACTTCATAAACACAAAATTCCTTTCCTTACAGATGCCTACCATGCGATTCAGAGCCTTTATCGTTTGAAAGATATTAAGTGCGACGGGGCGGTTCCTGGGCATGGGCAATTTGAAGAGGACTTCCATCCCACTGTTGATGCAAATATTGCCTATCACCATGAGCTTTTGCATATGTTAAAACAGTACATCGAAGATCAGGAATTTGTAAGTCATGAAGAGATAATCGCATACATGTGTGAAACCTTTAAAGTAACTGTTAATCAACTATCACAATGGTTGTTATTCAGAACAGCAATTACGGCATATCTTATTGCTTTATTGAAGCAAGAACAAATCGAGTATCAAATTCATCAGTATCGATGGATGTTTAATCTTAAAGAAAAAGAATAGTTTGCAGAGAACAAAAGCTCAAGGCGCCCGTTTAGCGACGTACAAACTGCTGCCCACACGACGTGGGTTGGTTCGATGTTGCTGCGTGATGCAGCGATTTACCTAAAAGATAAAAAAGGAGAAGCTTAGTATGGTACTACATACAAAGCTTCTCCTTCTTTATATTCAGCATACAGAACATCCTTCGGCGAAGAAATCTGTTGTTGTTTGAGTTGTTCAAGTAACCATGCTTTATCAAACCCGACCTCTTGAAGGTTATCCCATATTACTTCCCCATCGGTTATAACACTCCGTGGAAGAGGGACAGATTCTGGCTGTAAGTTTAAATCATCCCTGGTCGTAGTTTGCTGTAAGGATTTTTTCAAGACCGATACGGTTCCGTTCGTTTCTAATATTGCATATTCTACCTCTGTTAATGAAAAAACATCCTTTGCACGTAATAAATGCTGAAGTTGGTTAATATCTAATTTCCCTTTAGTTAAGTTGTCTTTTTGAAGCTTTCCCTTATAGATAATAATGGTAGGTCGACCTTCTAGGAGAGCACGAGTTCCTTTCAATTTTTGCGTAATAACCTCAGTCGTGTATATCAAGATGCCCCACAGAAAAACTGCAAACAAAATTTGCGGAATTCCCACTTCCTTATCGTATAAAGCATTTCCCACTAATTCCCCAAGAACAAGAGCAGAAATAAAATCAAAGGCCGTAATTTGAGTGATTTGTGATTTGCCAAGTAGTTTGGTTAGTACGAATAAGCATAAAAAGCCAATTAGTGTCTCGATAAAAATTTGACCAAATACCATTCTCCCCTCATCCTTTCTGTTATGGTTATATCCATTTTTGACAGATGAGAGAGGAGTTATACCACAAAACAAATCATTTAGGGTAAAGGTTAAATCAAACCATCACTTTAAAATTCAAGATCCCCCTAATTTTACAGAAAAAAATCTCATAAAAGAATCGCATGTGAATCCCTGGTGGACTCACATGCGATATAGGTTTATTTCGATTATGAACTTTTGCTCTAGCTTAATGATTTTGTCATGGTCTTATGTGGTATTCCTGCGTCCATGAATTCTTCATCAGAAATAACTTCATAGCCTAATGATTCATAAAAGCCAATTGCCCTCGTTTGAGCATTGAGTTTGGTTTTGGAGTATCCTTCTTCCTTTACGAAATCCTCCATAAATAGAATCATCTGCTTTCCGAAGGAATTGCCTCGATAATCTTTCACAACAGCAATACGTTCGAGCTTACCGTATCCTTCTACGAAACGAAGGCGACTCGCGGCAACGGGAGCATCGTGTTCATATCCTACGAAATGAGTTGCGTATTCATCAAATTGATCTAATTCTTGTTCAATCGGAACATGTTGTTCTTCGACAAATACTTTTTGACGAACGAAGAAAGCGTCTTTCTTTTGTTGTTCTGTAGTGGCTTGTTGAATGTTCACGTGGCTTAACCCTTTCCAAGACGGAAGGTTTCATATACCGTCCATGATCCATTATCTAATTGATAGAGCAGTTGAAAACGATCAATTCTTTCTTCAAATTCAAAACTCTTCATTTGTAAGCTGCCGTACACATCAGAATGCTCATCATCTGACAGCTTTTGAGCGATGGTGATATGAGGTACGAAGTTAAACGTATCCTCTTTTGGAATATCTGTACGATTTAATCGGTCATGAAGGTTTTGTAGCTCTTCACTTGCTTCTACCTTCATATATATTGTGTTCGTTACTGGAGAAAATGTACTTAATTTACGAATAGCCATGGAAAAAGGGTTTGTCTCTTTTGCGACTTCCGAGATTTCCTCGACTACTTTCTCGATGTCTTCATCTTCTTCCTCAAACGCTTCCTTTAAAGTGATATGTGGTGGAATAAGTGCGTAATGAGGGTCGTAACGCATCCGATAAGAATTAGCTACATCTTGGATGTCTTTTGATGGAAAAATTGCTATACCATATTTCATCCTATAACCTCCCGATAATAATAATGTTTATTGTAAATGTTACTATGCTTCATGAATTTGAAGCGCTCTATGGAATGAATCTATTATATCAAATTTTCTGACATCATTCTTATAGATTTTTCATTGTTTTTTCAAGACAAATTATTGTTATAAGCTAGGCATTATTACCCTATTCATCTTGTCCAAACATGGTTGGTAGAACACGCTTTAAATCTTTTTGCCAGTATTTCCACGTATGTTCCCCATCTAATTCATGATACGTATAGCTTGAACACTTTTTCTGTAAAACATCCCTTAATTTACGGTTTGGAGTGAGAAAGTCCTGACGATCCCCATCCGTTGTAGGAACATCTGTCTCCTCATTTCCTATCGTATGATAGATATCCATAGAGGAGATTTCTTTACTTTGTTCGACTTGATTTAGTACGTAATCATCTACATATGGGGATTGCATGATGACTTTTCCAAACGTATTAGGATACTTAATAGCTGTCATAAGCGCCATCGTACCACCAAGAGAATCTCCCATTAAAGAGCGAGAGCCTCCCATATGATAGGTTGGCAACTCTTCATCTAATAAAGGTACGACTTCGTTTGCTAAAAACTTCATATAAGCTGAAAATTTACTTCCATCTGGGTGATATTTTTCACGGCGATCATATTTGTCATTGTAATGAATCCCAACAAAAATTGTATTCTCAATGGATTGGTCTTCATGGTAGCGATCACTTAGGGTAGCAATTCGACCAAGCTGCATGTAGTCATCCCCGTCTTGCATAATACATATGTGATACTTGTATAAAGGAGAAAACGAGGACGGCTTATACATTTTCACCGTCAAAGATTCTTCTAAGTATTTACTTTCAATTGTATGATCGACCATTGTTCCATCTCTGCCCATAATCTACCTCCTTATCAATACAGGAAGTTATCCTTCCCAATTCCCTATAAAATTACTTTATAAACGCCAATACGTTTAGTGTATCATAAACAAAATAAAAGAGTAGGATTTAGGAGTTTACTCGGATACACAAAGGGAATGTATAATTATTGTAAACAAGCATGATGTAAGGGGGACAACAGGTTGGCACAAACAACTAATCAGGTGCATAGTCGTGAGGTGGAACGTTCAGCCCGCGAATTACTACAAGAACGTGGAGCAACTGTACAAGGAATTGCTGATATCGTTTATGAAATGCAAGCCCAATATACAGACACGTTAACAATGGATGATTGTTATGAGAGCGTGGATCGTGTTTTAGAAAAACGAGAAATTCAACATGCCATATTAGTCGGTATTGAACTAGATAAGCTAGCCGAAAACAATCAATTATCTCAGCCACTTCAACAAATTGTTGAATCGGATGAAGGACTATTTGGTGTGGATGAGACTATTGCGTTAGGTGCAGTATTTGGTTATGGAAGTATTGCTGTCACAACATATGGTCACCTTGATAAGCAAAAAATTGGCCTAATCAAGGAACTGGACACGAAAGAAGTTAATGGTGTACATACATTTTTGGATGATATCATCGCAAGTATTGCGGCAAATGCTTCTGGAAGAATCGCTCACCGCCTGCGTGACTATGAGGAAGAGCTAGAAGAAGACGAGATGAAGATTCGTGACGAAGAAGATCGACTAAGCTAATTTCATCTAATAAATCTTGGTCTATTTAGTATAACCTACTAGGGTATATCACAATCCTGTGCCAATCTTTGGTGCAGGGTTATTTGGTTTGTGCTAAATAGTATTAAGAAGGTACGAACATGTAGATTTATGATTTACTTCTATAAAATGGGGTAAATGTAAATAAATAGAATATTATTAATGAAAGAGTAAGAGAAATACCTAATTTTAAAAAGGGAGCTTTTTAGGGGGTGAAAAAAGAAACATACTTGGATGATAAATAAATTATAAAAATTTTCAAAAATAGGTATTTTACCCAATTGTTAGTAGCGCATTAACTTGGTAAAATATCTAGCAACTTATTATAAACAAGGGGGTTCATTTATGAAACAAAAAGGCTTTTTGGGATTATTATTAATGGTAGCGCTTTCACTAGTACTTGCTGCATGTGGTGGCGGTACAGCTGACAGCGGAAGTGAAGGAAACGGTGGAGAAAGTGGTGAAGGTGACAGTGGTGGCAAGCAATTTGTCAGCATGTTAACTGGTGGAAACCAGGGTACATATTACCCACTTGGCGGAACCTTTGCTAAAGTAATCAACGATAACCTAGAGAACGTAGAAGCGAGCGCAACATCTTCAGGTGCCTCTGTCGAAAACATGAAAAAAATTGCTGACGGCGATGGTCAGGTAGCTTTTGTACAGACAGATATTGCTGCGTATGCAGCTGAAGGTAAGCTGATGTTTAAAGACAATAAAATCGAAAACGTTCAGGCGATGGGCTCTCTTTATCCTGAAACCATTCAAATCGTGACAACAAAAGAATCAGGAATTGAATCGGTAGAGGACCTTGAAGGAAAAACTGTATCCATCGGTGCACCTGGTTCAGGTACACGTGCAAATGCTGAGAACATCCTTGAGATTCATGGATTAAGCACAGATGATATCGATGCTCAAAACTTGGACTTCGGTGAATCTACATCTGGTATTCAAGATGGCTCTATTGATGCGGCATTCATCACGTCTGGTACACCAACTGGTGCAGTAGAAGGTCTAGCTGCGACAACAGATGTGAATATTGTTCCGGTTAAGGAAGATAAAATCAATGAATTGAAAGAAGAATTCCCTTACTATGCAAAAGATACGGTCAAAGAAGGAACGTATGGCTTGAAAAGCGACGTAACAACAGTAGCTGTTCAAGCTATGCTTGTAACACGTGAGGATCTAAGTGAAGATCTTGTCTACAATATGACAAAAGCAATCTTTGAAAACACGGATGCTATTTCTCATACAAAAGGCGAATTCATTACTGCTGAAAGCGCACTAGAAGGGGTAGGAATTGAGCTTCACCCTGGTGCAAAGAAATACTTTGATGAAAAAGGAATCAGTAAGTAAGAAAGTAGGACAGAAAAAGGGGAGATAGGCCACTTAAGGCCTATCTTTTCCTTCTATATAAGAAGGGGTATCAATGGCACGTTCAATTAAAACATGGGGCACATTAACCGCATTTATATTCATTATTATAGCGGCCCTCGCCGTATTTATTTTTTACCCATACCACTATATACTTACTTTGGAACAACAAAGATCAGGTAACTTATTGGCCTATCTGCCATTGAAAGATAATCATAACTTCCAAATCAAGTACACCCACTCTGTTCATTTATCTGAAGTAGTAGAGTACTACCAAGTTAATGGGGGAAACATCAAACCGATAAAACTGGTGTACGAAGATACAGCAATTGGTATGCCTTCTAATGCGCATGGGGATGACACCTTTCGGATGGAGGACGGGAAATACATTATTGAGAAAAGTGATGATACAAAACCATTTGAAGAATTGAACTTGTCAGTGGGACAGGTTAGGGCAGAGCATAAAGTCATACACAATAATCAGACTCATTTATTAAAAGACTACGTCGGAGCAGGAACAAACCTATCCATCGATGCAAAAAAACGAAGCAGGTGGCAGCTCTGGAAAGGAGTGAATATGCTTGAGTGATCAAGATCAATCATTATCTCAAGAACAACAAAAGGAAGTGTTGAGTAAGTACGATAAAGAATCAGGTTCGCGAGAGCTTTCAGGTATATTAGCGAAGATTGTCTTCTTTGGCTTACTAGCCTTCTCTCTTTATCAAGTGTGGTTTACTGTATTTGAACGATTGCCAGCGCAAATACATCGTCCCATTCACCTCGGCTTTGGTTTAGGACTCGTTTTCCTCCTTTACCCAGCGACAAAAAAGAAACAAGCTAGAGGAAAGTTAAGCTGGTATGATTATATTTTATCCATATTAGGGGTTGGCGTAGGAGCATACTGGCCAATTCAGTATAACGAACTTGTTCAAAGTGCAGGTCAAATTTCCCAAGTGGATTTTTACGTTGGTATTTTGGCTGTGATTCTAATCCTAGAAGCAACACGACGTGCTGTAGGTTTACCAATAACGATTATAGCAGCACTATTTCTTGCTTACGCTTATTGGGGCCGCCAAATGCCTGGCTTCCTCATCCACCGAGGAGTGGATTTAGATAACCTAGTCCAGTCCATGTATTTCACAACAGAAGGAATATTAGGTACACCCCTAGCGGTATCATCCACATTTATTTTCTTGTTCTTATTATTTGGAGCATTCTTAGTGAAAACGGGAGTGGGACAATATTTCAACGACCTAGCTGTAACGCTTGCTGGTAGACGTACTGGTGGCCCAGCAAAAGTGGCAATCTTCTCAAGTGCCCTTCAGGGTACAATCAGCGGAAGTTCGGTTGCCAACGTTGTGACCTCCGGTTCATTTACTATACCAATGATGAAACGTCTTGGTTATCGTAAAGAATTCGCTGGTGGTGTAGAGGCCGCAGCATCTACTGGTGGACAGCTTATGCCTCCCATTATGGGTGCGGCTGCCTTTCTTATGATTGAATTCATTGGCATTGACTATTGGAGTATTGCCAAAGCCGCACTTATTCCAGCGATTTTATACTTTACTGGGATATGGATCATGACACACTTCGAAGCAAAACGGTTAGGCCTTAGAGGCATGGATGAAGAAGAATTACCGGATCGTAAAGAAGTATTTAAGAGGCTCTATCTCTTAGCTCCAATTTTTGCGATTGTGTTTTTCTTAGCATCTGGATTAAGTGTTATTCTATCAGCATTCTACGGAATTATAACAACAATTCTTGTAGGGCTTCTTCGACCAGAGAAATTCCGTAAGCTCTATATACTTGCCTTTGTAGCAGGTGCGATAGGATATCCTATTATTAAAACGGTGTTGGCAGGTGGCATGCCTGCTGATCTTATACAAAACAGTCTTGTTTGGGGCGGTATGATCACCGTACTCGTTAGTTATTTATTTGACCGCAACTTTATTGATTCTGTGGAAGCACTAGTAGATGGGGCTCGCACCGCTCTAGGTGTTGTTGTAGCAACAGCCGCAGCTGGTATAATTGTTGGAGTTGTAACGAAAACAGGTCTTGGTCTAAAGCTTGCCAATAGCCTGGTTGAATTGGCAAATCAACAGCTGTTACTAACACTATTCTTCACGATGATTGCAGCAATCATTCTAGGGATGGGGTCGCCTACAACAGCTAACTATGTTATTACTTCAACCATCGCAGCACCAGCCATTATTTTACTCGGTGTCGATGACTTACCAGCACACCTTTTCGTATTCTATTTCGGAATTGTCGCTGACATCACACCACCAGTTGCACTTGCTGCCTTTGCTGCTTCAGGTGTCTCAGGGGGCGAGCCGATACGGACAGGAGTGAATGCTGCCAAACTTGCAATTGCTGCATTTATAATCCCGTATATGTTCGTGTTGAGCCCAGAATTGTTGATGATTAATACAAATGCAGTTGAACTCATCTGGGCCTTATTTACAGCCATCTCAGGTATGATTGCAATCGGAGCTGGCATGATTGGCTACTGGTACCGAAAAACCTATTGGATCGAGCGCGTTCTTGCAGTAGCGTCAGGTCTTGCATTAATCTATCCACATGCCGTTTCTGATATTGCAGGACTAGTCGGATTCGCTGCACTCATAGCAGCTCAGTTCTTTTATAAAAAAGAGAAGATTGGTGAACCTGTTGTGAAAGCAAACGCAAAAGCATAATAAAAGAAGGACCTGTACCATTTGAGGTACAGGTCCTTACTTATGTAGAGGGGTATATAAACTAAAGCTATTCTCTGTTAAGTTAGGAGATTGGTGCACCACACTCGAAGTTTGCTCGTAAACGTATGCAAGTGAAAGGAGTTTCGCTTCTTGAAATGCGGTACTTGTTAATGGGAGTTTAACAGGCTTGATATCTGTCGCTTCATTCGGTTATCTCCTGCATTATGGAAAAAGTTGATTATAGTCTAGCAAATATTGAAGTAAAATGCTTGTTCGAAAGGTTATTACAATAGGTGAATTTTTGCATGCTATTAGGTTGACTTAATACCTGTAGGGGTATAAAATGAATGATAGATTAAAGAAAAGGTAGGAGATTACGATGTATATAGGAATTGGTATAACTGCCTTAGTGCTGTTCTTTTTAATGAGACGATATTTCCCGGTAGCAGGTGTAAATAAAATTAATGTAAGAGATGTAGAAGCAACACACGAAGATGTTATAATGGTCGATACACGAGCATACCAAACATCAGCTATAGAAGCAAACCAGGAAGCATTTTGTATTCCATTGCCTTATTTAAATCGACACTACAGAGACATCCCTAATAAGGATGTTGTGCTTATATCAACCGATCAAGTAGAAAAGAATCTGGCTACACGCCTATTAAGGAAGAAAGGCTATAACATAGTCGGATACACTATTCCAGAACAAGGAGGATGCTGCTATGCATTACGATGCGCAAGTGAAAAATAGAATTAAACGTATTGAAGGACAAGTGAGAGGCTTGCTTAAAATGATGGAAGAAGAGAAAGATTGCAAGGAAGTTGTTACGCAAATGTCTGCAGTTAAAAGCGCACTTGATCGTACGTCAGCGCTTGTTGTCAGTTCAAATCTTGAGAAATGCATCCGTGAACAGGATGAAAATAATGAAGATTCAAGTGAATTGATTAATGAAGCAGTTCAGCTACTAGTAAAAAGTAAATAAATAGACAAGAGAAGAATTGGGGAGGAAATACGTGTGGAAGCCATTATACAGTATGCTATCTTAATCGGAGTCATGTGGTTTGTTATTAGTCGTTTTATGCCGGCAAAAGGTGTTGCAAACACAACCCCAGCATTGGTAAAGAACCGTACTAAAGAAAAAAACGTGCAATTTATTGATGTTCGAACACCGAGAGAATACAAGACCAATCACAAGAAACCTTTTAAGAATATCCCCTTAGGAGATATCGCTACGCGTTCAAGTGAATTGGATAAAGACAAAGAAGTGATTGTTCTTTGTCAAAGTGGAATGAGAAGTATGAAAGCAGCCAAGACTCTTAGGAAACAAGGTTTTCAGCACATCACAAATGTTAAAGGTGGCCTTGCCGCTTGGGTGTAGAACTGGTCTTGCCCATTGAGTAGATTTTAGAGAGAAACCTGATTACCATTAGTGGTAGTCAGGTTTTTGTAGTATAAGGTACTTCCTCTAAATAACTGTAGGAGAAATTGTATGTAGCTAAACCTGAGCTTACCCCTTTTTTAATGTAATGATAGATATTGTAAAATGAATGAAGGAGAGTGGTGAGGACACATGAAAACCTACAGTTTATTAGCAGTTGCCCTTTTTTTAGTAATCATTGGTTCGTTATTTAGATCGAATGAACAATTAAGCTGGATTACGATTGTTTGTTACTTAGGAGCGGGAGTATGCTTTATCGTACAGGCTATACGAATGATAAAGCAGGAAAAACAGTGATAAGTATGAAACGTGAATGGTTTAAAAGAGAGTTTATTAGCGGACTATATCATATCGGATATAGTCCACTTTTTTAGGTGACATACCTAAAGATGAGAGCAGCATATATGTAATGTAGGAGCGTTTATAAATGTCTCGAAGGAAAATTCAGAAAGGGGCGATGAAGTAAATGGTTCCTGCATATGTGCGTGAGAAACTTTCTTTGTATAGTTATATGATCAAAAGGGGAAAGCCTGCAGCATCGATGGCTCTTCAGTCGAGATATGTAGAAGACGTACGAGAACTGCTAGCACAATTAGGTGTTTCCTATAAACTACAGCCGTTGACGGACGGTTGGGACACTTTATGGATGTATAAGCATCCACATATTCTCGATATTATCGAACAGCTGCCACAGGCTCCCAAATCTTCTTTTGATCACTGGGTGCTAGGAAAGCTTTACGGTTATGACGAAGCTTCGATTAGTGAATTTCTTCTTAAGCTTGATCGTACTCCGTAGCTTCACAATTTGGGCACGGAGGTAAAATGTCATCCGTTTCGTCCAAAGTTACTTTTTCTCCACAACGGCGGCATTTGTACGTTCCTTGTCCCGGTTTTTCACCTGTATTTGGCATACAAGCACCTCCCTTCTTGGTATATTGTTTTCATTCCCGTTTTGTGTAGGAATAATCTACTTTTTTTGTAAAATGATTGTAAATTTATTATTAGAATATAATTGTAGGGTAGGTGGTGCTCCTTTTTATTCCTTCTTAAAGCCATTGAGTAAAACAAGCAATCTGTAATAAAACGTATGTAAGATTCACACATTTATTTAATGATTAGAACTGGACATTGTACTCGTTTTGCTACTTTATGACTTACACTTCCTAACATCATTTCCTGGAATCCGTTAAGGCCACGACTCCCGACAATAACCATATCAAAGTCCCCGTTATTGGCATGCTCCACAATAGCTGTTCCTGCTTCTCCAAAAATTGTAGCTACATGATAGTTAATGTTAGCCTTCCGTGCTTTTTCTTCAATCTCAGCAAACTTATCATCTAACACGTAGAAACCTTCAGGGCTGTTCCAATTTTGCAGCGTATTTGTTTTTGCATCCCTGTGACTCTCAACGTATAGGATGGTGAGGGAAGCATTCTCATTACAGGTAGCAATATGGATAGCATGGTCAGCTGCTCGAATCGAGTGGTCAGAACCATCTGAAGCTAATAGGATATTTTTATACATAATAAAACTCCCTTCTTATTCGATCGGAAAAATTATTGTTGGGTCTTATATGTTTATCTCTCTAGAGCCTATCTTGTCTCCTCTTACGTTTCCAAGCCATGAATCTTTATAACTCCTTCTATGTATTGCTGGTGTTATCATGCCCAATGTAGACAGCAAACATGAATGAGAGAGGCATATCACAATACTCCAAAACAAAACGAGCAGCGCAAGTACACCATTTTCATGCGTACCAGCGCTGCTCGTTATCTATTCTCGAATAACTATTGAAAGTTTGTAGCTAACATGCTTATTTAGTTGTACCAAAAATCCATCAAGCTCTTCATTACTTGGGAAGCGGCACTCTAGTAGATAGCAACCTTCTCCGCTTATTTTATAATTATTTCGTACATATTCTTGTTTTGTTTCAAGAAAAGCAAAGTAAGGCTGGTGGTGGAGACTATCCGTGATTATCGTCAAAAAGCAATGGACTGGATATCCCATCTTTTTCTCATTTACTCGTATGGTATAGCTCTCGATAATACCTTCGTCCTCTAGTTTTTGTACACGAGAAGAAGCTGCTGCTTGACCAGTTAAATGGACACGCTCTCCAAGTTCCTTCATCTTCATTCTGCCGTTATCTTGTAGTTCTTTTATAATCATTCTGTCTGTATTATCCATCTATTCACAATCCTTTCAAGAATCAAGTAAATCGTCTAGAATACTTGATTTATGTTATGTACGCTCGCTTCCATTCCATAGTATCCTACATATGTAGTCGATAGAAAGGGAGGAAACTTGTATGTATATCAAGCAGATTCGAAATGCTACACTTATTATTACCTTTGCAGATAAGAAGTTTTTAATCGATCCATTCCTAGCTGAACAAGGATCGATGCCACCGTTCCCTGATACACCGAATCAAGACCTGAACAATCCACTTGTAGAACTGCCAGTTTCGAAAGAAGAATTAATTGATGTCGATGCTGTTATCGTCACGCATCTTCATCCTGATCACTTTGATGATGCTGCTAAAGAAATGTTACCAAAAGACATGTTTATTTATGCCCAAAACGAAGCTGATTTACAAGTGATTCAAGAAGCAGGCTTTACCAATGTACAATCATTTGAAAAAGGAGCAACGATGGAAGGAGTAGACATTTTCCACACAAATGGACAACATGGTTCCAGGGAGATGACCGAAATAACTGGGAAGGTTTCTGGTATTGTATTTGCTCATAAGAATGAAAAACCCCTCTACATTGCAGGAGATACGATATGGTGTGATGATGTGAAAGAAGCCATCCATACACATCAACCTGAAGTAATCGTTGTGAACGCCGGTGCTGCACAGTTTCTAGAGGGTGGGCCGATTACGATGACGAAAGAAGATGTGCACCAAACGCAACAAGAGGCCCCAAATGCTACTGTAATTGTTTCTCATATGGAGGCGTTGAATCATTGCTTATTAACACGCAATGAAATGCACCAATACTTGGAAGAACAAGGACTAGAGAATATTGTTATTCCTAAAGATGGTGAACAGCTTTTCTACTAGTATAAATGAGAAGGCCTACATCTATTAGAATGTAGGTCTTTAAAATTCTTGTAAATTTTGTGACGTGTATATCTTTTCTCCTAAACTTCTGTATAATAATAGATGTTTGCTAGAGGAGGAAAATAATTGAATCGAAAGCCAATAACTGAAATCTACTTCATTCGTTTTATCGCCTGTATATCTGTTGTCCTTATCCATTCTATGACACTAACTCAATCAAACTATCAACTTCCGGAGCTTACAGTTGATAGCTTTTATATGATAAAACTTGCTATGATGTATGCTACACCATTGTTTGTTATGCTATCAGAATTCTTACTGTCTTATTCTTATCCAGACCGACTACCAAAATCCTTTTGGAAGAAGCGTCTCCTTTATATCTTTGTTCCTTACCTTGTTATAGCTATGCTCTACTCACTCTATCCATGGTACTTGTATGGATGGGAACTTCAGAAGGTACTGAACACCTTCTTTGATAAAGCTGCTTTAGGATTGTGGCACGGTTATTTTGTTCTAATTATTTTTCAATTTTATGCCCTACACTATGTAATGAAAAAGTATTTTGACCGCTTTTCAGCAAAGTACGTCATCCTGATTTCACTAATTATCAATGCTTTATATTTATCTTTCTTCAATTTTATGAGCGGCCATGACTTTCCCGCTATAGCCGGATTTTGGAACTACTACAAGCTCCCATTCGTTGGCTGGATTTTCTATTTCACAGTTGGATATTATGCTGGGAAACATATTGATACGTTTGTTGAAATGATTACGAAGTATAAGAAATGGATTTACACAGGTGTGATTGTAACAGTAGCTTTTCCATTAACGATGGAATATACCGATTCCATCCGATTAGTATCATCCAAAAGACCAGATATATTGCTTTATACAGTGTTTGTATTTTGCGCACTTTATTTAATTGCCAAAAGAATTAAAGTGATGCCGAAATTCGTCATGATTGTGAGCAGTTATTCGTATAGTATCTACTTACTTCATCTGTTGGTTATGTATAATGTGACGCGCTATCTAAAAGATATACCTATCTATATCAATATGGGCGTGTATGTAGTTATCTTATTCCTGGCAGGTATAGTAGGTTCCATCTTGATAAGCTATCTGATATCATTCTTACCATTTGGACAGTTTATGGTAGGAAAAGTGAATAGGCCAAAAGTAAAACCAGCACCTGTTGCGGAGAGCCAAAACCAACCTATACACACGTAGAATATAATGAAAAAACGTTGACATAGTGGGAAGAAAGCGGTATATTAATAGATGTCTAAAAAATATATTGCAGTACATTTTCCCACACGATTCCGTAGCTCAGTTGGGAGAGCGCATGCTTGACAGGCATGAGGTCGTTGGTTCGAGCCCAATCGGAATCATTCTATTGAAAAGCCTGAAACCATTTCTGTAATAAATGGTTTCAGGCTTTTTATATATGTGGATTGTATTGTTGAAAAAATAGACATAGTAATTATTTTAAATTTACACTTACACATGTAATGATAGAAGAAAGAAAGTACAAATGAACACAATTTTTCCATATAAAGTTGAGTGAGTTTTGTTTTTTGTAGAAGAATAATTTAGAAGAAATATATAGAAATAAAGGTGATTGTATGACAACAAACAATGAAATGGGCTGGAACCTTCATCATAGTTATACTCGTCTGCCGGACATGTTTTTTGAAAGGGTAGATCCTACTCCAGTGCGGGCTCCGGAGATGGTCAGGTTTAATGAAGAGTTGGCACGCTCCTTAGGTCTAGATGATAAGAAGCTGCAAGAGGAAGATGGACTTGATATGTTGAGTGGTAATAAACTTCCTGAAGGTGCTTTGCCGATTGCGATGGCTTATGCCGGGCATCAGTTCGGTGGCTTTACTATGTTAGGCGACGGTAGGGCAGTTTTACTCGGGGAGCATAGGACCTCCTCAGAGGAAACGCTTGATATTCAACTGAAAGGTTCTGGAACGACACCATATTCCCGTGCAGGCGATGGCCGTGCGACACTTGGGCCGATGTTACGAGAATATATCATCAGTGAAGCCATGCATGGTCTCGGCATTCCGACCAACCGTAGTCTGTCTGTTGTGAAAACTGGAGAATCCGTGAGACGTGAAAGAGAATTGCCTGGTGCAGTACTTACCCGGATTGCAGCAAGTCATTTGCGAGTGGGCACATTTGAATATGTATCAGAATGGGGTAGTAAAGAAGATCTTCAGACGCTAGCGGATTACGCCATCGATCGTCATTATCCGGAAGTGAAAGAGGATGAGAACCCATATCTATCTTTTTATAAAAAGGTGATTGAGCAACAAGCTTCACTCATAGCTAAATGGCAATTGGTTGGCTTTATCCATGGTGTTATGAATACGGATAACATGACAATTAGCGGAGAAACGATTGATTATGGTCCTTGTGCCTTTATGGATGAATATGATCCGAAAACTGTATTCAGTTCGATTGATACGCAAGGTCGATATGCCTATCAAAATCAACCAGCCATTGGTCAATGGAATCTTGCGCGCTTTGCGGAGGCTTTATTGCCATTATTCCATGCAGATCAAGAGGAAGGTGTAGAACTAGCGAAAGAAGCACTAGCCAATTATGAGAAAATCTATTATAGTCATTGGCTAATTGGAATGAGAAAGAAACTAGGACTCTTAAACGAAGAAAAAGAAGACAGAGAGTTAATGGATAACCTTCTCGACATCATGAAAAAGCATCAAGCTGATTTCACCAATACGTTTCGCGCACTAACACTTAATGAATTAGAGGAAATACCAATGCATGGTACAGAAGAATTTACTCACTGGTATGAACAATGGCAGGAGAGGTTAGCTAGACAAGAAGAAACGCCTACGTCCATTTATGAAGTGATGAAAAATGCTAATCCAGCCGTCATCCCAAGGAACCACCAGGTAGAAAAAGCACTTCAAGCTGCAGTCAACAAAGACGACTACAGTGTGATGGAGCGGTTAATGAGCGTTCTCTCTAACCCTTATGCGTACTCAGATGAACAAGAGGAGTATGCTACATGGCCAGATCCGTCAAGAGGTCCTTATCAAACATTTTGTGGAACTTAAGAACTTAAATAAAATAAGAAAAGAGCTCCCTCACCAATTGGTAGGGAGCTCTTTTTATAACGTTATAACGGATTATTACACTCTCACTTCATCCACTTGTACAGTCCAGTTGAATTCATCTTCTGTCTTGCCAAATTGAATTCCTGTAATGGTGTCATAAAGGCGTTGGGATAATGGACCGATGTTTTTATCATTTACCTGAATCGTTTGGTCTTTCCATGTTAATTCTCCGACTGGGGAAATAACAACGGCAGTACCAGCACCGAATACTTCTTCTAATTCTCCACGTGCATGAGCATCAAAAATTTCTTGGATTGAAATTTTCTCTTCCCGAACCGGTATGCCCCAATAGTTGAGTAGCTCGATAACGGAATTTCGTGTCACTCCATTTAGAATACTTCCACTTAATTCTGGAGTTACGACTTCTCCGTTAATCTTAAAGAAGATGTTCATACTACCCACTTCTTCTACATATTTATTTTCTTTCGAATCAAGCCAGAGAATTTGCGAGTAGCCTTTTGCTTCAGCTTCTTTCTGGGCTTTCATACTAGCTGCATAGTTACCTGCTGTTTTTACTTCGCCAACTCCTCCAACGGAAGCTCGGATATATTTTTCCTCAACATAGATAGGTACAGGGCTAAGTTGGTCCCCATAATAAGATCCTACAGGTGAAAGAATCACAAGTAATTTATATTGTTTAGATGGACGAACTCCAATAAATGGCTCTGTCGCAAATACATAAGGACGAATGTATAAGGAGGTTCCCTCTTCGGTCGGAATCCAATCTTTTTCCTTCAAAAGCAACTGTTGGATTGCATTCAACAAGAAGTCTTCATCAATTGTAGGAATGTGAAGACGTTCGCAGGATTGGTTAAATCGCTTCATATTTCGATCTGGACGAAATAGTTGAACCGTACCATCTGGTGTCGTGTACGCCTTCAAGCCCTCGAATATAGCTTGTCCATAGTGAAACACCATAGCTGCTGGGTCCATCGTAAGAGGGCCATACGGAATAATTCTCGGATCATGCCATCCTTGTTCTTCCTCATAATCCATCACGAACATGTGATCAGTGTAATGAACACCAAACCCTAAAGCGTCGGAGGAAGGTTTGTTCTTTAATTCTTCTCTTTGCACGAATGATATATGTTGACTCATGACAGCACCTCTTTTGTGAATGTTTGGTATTTAAAAAGCTTCTCATAATTTTTCTGATTTTTAAATGTTTAGTTATTATAGTAGAGATGGTGGAGAAATACAATGGTTTGGAGAGAAGTAGGGGCAGGTTTTCATAGTTTATAGATTTACCTTGAAAAGTGATAGGTCAATCAAAATATCTATTAATAAGGTAGTGATTAAAGTTTAGTGGTTAAAGTCTTATTATTAGATATTAAAATACGTGAGAATTTTCAAAAAAATAATTGTAATTTCATCATTCCTGATGTATATTAAAACCATACTTAATTCGTTCAGTGAAAAAAGTAAGTTAATGGAGTAATTAGGAGTGGATGAAATGCGGGCGTTAAGAACTGGTAGTAAAGAACTTATTAAAGAAATTAATCGGTTTAAAGTGTTGAACATTATTAGACATCAACAGCCTGTAAGTAGATCAGAAATAGCGAAACAATGTGATTTGGGTGTTTCTACTCTGTCTTATATTATCGAGGAATTGAAGACGCAAAGGTTAATTTACGAAGTAGGAGAGGCTACCTCTACAGGTGGAAGAAAGGCGAAGTTACTAAGATTTAACAAGGACCATGGTTACATTATTAGTGTGAAAATTGAAGAAGAGCAAATTTTGACAGCGCTTACAAATATGGAAGGTGAAATACTATGCAAAAGGTATGCTTTATTTTCCAAAAAAGATTCGCCAGAAAATGTTACTGATATGATTGAATCCGAAATTCACCAGATCTTTACACAAGAAAAGAAAGATTTATCTTTTCTATTAGGTATAGGTATCCTGTCTTCTGGGCTGGTAAACAGACATGATGGAACCATTATAAGATCTTCTATGCTTGGGTGGGAGAATGTTCCCATCACAAGAATGGTAAAAGAATCATTTCCTGAAGTTCAGGTATTCGTAGATAACAATATTAACGGATATACATTAGCAGAATTAGAAAAAGGAGAAGGCAAATCAAGCCAAAACTTTTTGGTCGTATCGATTGGAGCCGGAGTTGGATTATCAGTGGTCATCGATCGAAAAATTTATTATGGATCTGTAGGTGGTGCTGGAGAGTTTGGTCATACCACGCTTGTACCAAATGGATATCCTTGTCACTGTGGCCAAAATGGGTGTTTGGAAATGTACGCATCCGAATTTTACTTTAAAAATAAAGCAGAAGATCAAGTATCTAGCTATTCTTCTAGCAAGCTAACAGACTTTCATTTTTCAGAAGTAGCAAGAGCTGCTGAAGAAGGAAACGAGTTTGCAATGAATCTAATGAAAGAAATGGGATCCTACTTAGGCTACGGACTACGCAATCTTATCAATACCTTTAATCCAGATAAAATTATCATTGTAGGAGAAGGTGTGAAGTATAGCCATCTATTTAATCATGAAGTAAACCTTATCGCTAATGATAACTTCTTTGAGAAGGTGGATATTAAAACGGAGCTTGTGTTTTCTGGTCTCAACGATGATGCTTGGTTCACTGGTGGGGCATTACTTGCAATCAATCAAATTTTTCAAGAACCTATCTATGAACCTATTAAAGCAGGATTGTAAAAGAGAAGGGGGTGTACGAAGTGGTAAGTATGACGAAGAAGAAAACGTTCTTTTGGCTATGTGTATTCCTCTTACCAAACTTACTAGGGTTTCTAACATTTATTGGTGTCCCCATTGTATCCTCGTTGGTAATTAGTTTTACAGATTGGGATTTACTTGGTTCTATGTCTTTTAATGGTATCGAAAATTACATTAGATTAGTTCAAGACCCAGAGTTTTGGGTATCATTTCGCAATACCATTCTGTTTATAGTTGGATATTTACCTTTAGTACTTATTTTCGGGCTTGCCTGTGCCTTGTTGTTAAATCAAAAAATGAAATTTCGTGCATTCTTCCGAGCTACATTTTTCCTACCTGTTATAACTAGTTGGGTCGCTGTCTCCCTAGTGTGGAAATGGTTATACAACCCAGAGTATGGACTCATTAACTACTTGTTATCCGTAATTGGTATAAGTGGTCCTGAATGGTTAAATGATCCCAATACAGCGATGATTGGAATAATATTAGCAAGTGCATGGAAAGATATTGGATTTGTAATGGTTCTATTTTTGGGAGGATTACAAAACATATCTCCTACTTATTACGAAGCAGCATCTATTGATGGCGCTAGTAAACTTCGACAGCTATGGAATATTACGATACCACTTTTAGCACCTACCACATTTTTTGTAACGATTATCTCATTAATTAACTCTTTTCAAGTATTTGACCAAGTCATGATCATGACTGGTGGAGGTCCTGGAGGATCAACCATCGTTATGGTTCAGAACATATATAACCATGCGTTTCGCTATTTTGAGATGGGTTATGCTTCTGCGATGAGTTGGGTATTATTTTTGGTTATATTCTTATTTACATGGATTCAAATGAAATTTCAGGATAAGGGGGCGAATTAGTCATGGAAGCGCAGACTCCAAGTGAACAAATGGCATATCGCTCGAATCAAAAGAAGGAACAAAAACGCCCTATACTAAAAAGAATCCTATTCTATTTACTGTTAATTGTAGGCGCTTCCATAATGTTGGTTCCTTTCCTGTGGATGATCTCAACTTCATTGAAGCCAAATGGAGCCACAATGGTATTGCCACCAGAGTTTATTCCAAGCGAACCTACTACCAATAACTATGAAAAAGTCACACAACAATTTCCTATGATGAGATTTTTATGGAACTCCATAGTAGTAGCGGTACTTACGACGATAGGGCAGATGATTTTTAGTTCTATGGCTGCTTACGCTTTTGCAAGAATGCATTTTAAAGGACGGGATAAATTATTTTTACTCTATCTAGCTACTATGATGGTCCCTACTCAAGTCACCATGATTCCACAGTTTATCTTAATAAAACAATTTGGCTGGCTAGATTCCTACCCTGGTCTAATTATACCTACCATGTTTGCAGTGTTTGGAACTTTTTTAATGCGTCAGGCCATGTTAGGTATTCCTCGTGAGCTAGAAGAGGCAGCATTTATGGATGGTGCTAATCATTTTCAAGTTTTTTATAAGGTTTGCTTGCCTCTCATTAAACCAATGCTTGCAACGTTAGGGATTTTTACCTTTATGCAATCTTGGAATAACTTCTTATGGCCATTAATTGTCGTTAGTAATGAAAAGTTAGCCACATTACCTCTTGGACTTTCCCTATTACAGGGTAGATGGGCAACAGACTGGGGATTGATGATGTCTGGGGTTGTGATTAGTGTATTACCTATTTTAATTGTCTATCTTTTCGCTCAAAAATACTTTATTCAAGGGATGACGATGAGCGGAATGAAAGAATAAATACTATTTTAAAGGGGAGAAATCACATGAAAAAATGGTGGTCTTTATTGGTGTTGCTTGTTGTAGGTGTTATTGGCTTAGTAGGTTGTACTTCTTCTGAAAGTGGTGGGGAAGAAAATAGTGCTGATGGCGGAGATAGTCAAACCGAAATTACCTATTATAGTTTCTCTGCAACTCCAAACTATGAAGACGTATTATCTGATATTGTAGCTGCATTTGAAGAAGAAAACCCTAATATTAAAGTGAATACAGAATTAACTGCTTATCAGGATTATTTCACTAAGCTTCAAACGCGAATAGCTGGTGGAAATGCGCCGGATGTGTTTGAACTGAATTATGAGAATTTCGTGCAATATGCATCAAAAGGTACATTAGCTGATTTGACTTCGCTAATTGAAGAAGATGAAAATTTTGATCCTGAACAGTTAAATCAAGAAGCATTCAAAGCTTATCAGTTTGAAGGCAAGCAATATGGTATGGTGGAGAGCTTCTCGAACGTTTTAACTTTCTATAATAAAGATTTATTTGATAAAGCTGGTGTGGACTATCCAACTGAAGATTGGACATGGGAAGATGAATTAGCCGCCGCTGAGAAAATTACCGACGAAGAGAATAATGTGTGGGGAACTTATGCACCTGTAACAATGAATGAATACTTTAAAATTGCCGCTCAAAACGGTGGAAACCTATTTGATAAAGGTGGAAACCCTGCTGTTGATAATGAGGCAAACTTAGAAGCGTTAAATTATATGGTCGACAAAGTAACCGAATCGGGTGTATCTCCATCTCCGGGTGAAATGTCTGGACAACAACCAGCAGATTTATTTTTAAATGGTCAATTAGGAATTGTTCATACAGGTATTTGGATGTTTGATGCCTTTAAGGATGCATCTTTTGAGTGGGATGTAGCGCTTGAAGCAGGAAATACCCAAAAAGCACACCACTTCTTTGCTAATGGTTTAGCTGTTTCTGCAGACACAGATAAAAAAGAGGCAGCATATAAATTTGCTGCATTTATGAGTGCTAGTGAGGAAGTTGCTAAACTACGAGTGGAGAATTCTTGGGAACTGCCTGCAATAACGAATGAAGATATTTTACAGCCTTATTTAGAACAGACTCCTCCAGAGAATCGTCAGGCAGTATTTAATGCTTTGGATACACTTGTTTTACCTCCTGCAGTCGATAATTGGAGTAAGATTAGTGATATAACAAATCAAGAATTTGAAAAAGCACTAAATGGTGACAAAACAACAGAAGACGTATTAAAAACATTGCAGTCTGAATATGAAGATATTTTAAGTGAGTAAACCTATATGAAGAAGGATATATGTGCTTTGTACAGCACATATATCCTTTTTCTTGAAAGGATGATCATAATGGAGGCTAATTCAAAATATACAGCACTGCTTCAAACGTATCTCCTTCAATTAAAAGGAGAATACGAGGCAGTAGAGGCATCTTTACTACATTTGCAACCCAATATAGAGAAAGATGAATTATACACTATTGCGACATGGCTTTGGGTTTTGCAGAAACAAGTAGGGCTTACACCAAACAATCAACGGTTAAATACGATCAACTATAAGCCATATGTATCTTATTTAACGAAGGAATGGGAGAAAGAACAAAAAAGTATTTGGGAGCAATTAAATAAGGATATATATTTAGCCAATTTAGCTATGACCTATGCTGCATTGCAAGAAACAAAGCATGTTAGAGGAGAAGCTGTAGTTCAGAAAACGATGACAGCCGTACGTGATTTTATCTTCAACCATCTATTATCACGTGGCACAGCATTAAACGGTGTTAATAGTAGAACGATTTCTGTTGAACAAACGTTAGCTGTTATGCCGTATGGATTATTCTCGCCTGAAGACTTGATTATGGTAGAGGCTACACAACAGATGGTTCTTCATTTGGAAGAAGAAAATGGAGTACTTCCATTTCGAGGAGCTACTCATGTTTCATCAACCGCTACAGCCATGATAGCACTTTATTACTTGGAGAAGTCAGATAGAGAAAAGGCATTCCGCTATGCTCATTATGTTAAGCAACATAAGCAAGAAGATAAACTTGCGGAAGTAATAATGGGGATTTTTGATTTCTATGCTTCAGAAGAAAACGTACAGGAAAAAATCATTCACGATCCGTTAGGTAATGAGAATGTGTACGAATCACAAGTTACAGAACGGTTTCCGCATTATCCAACTTTAGAAGATAGCATTTATTTTGCATGTGAAGTTACAAGCGATATAGATGTTCTGGACGTTGGACTAGTGATGGAAAATAAGTCAAAAACCTGGGATAAAGAAATCTCTTTAAAAGCGAAAAATGTTCAAGATACTGTTATTTATCAAAGTAATGTATCCCCTTTACCAAGCCATGAAACATACACCTATTATTTTTATGCGAACCTTGAGAATGGTAAACAGCTTCAGTCGCACTATTACGAGTTAATGACTTGGAAGAAAGAAAGTCTCCAACAATTTGAAATCATCGAAGCTAATAAAAACGAAGTCAAGCTCGCTCTTAGCAGTAACCAGACCTTACATATATCTCTTAGAGATGAAGGGGTGAGTTTGAACTTTCAGCAGCATGGAGAGCAACAATTGAGAGAAAACCATCAACATTCAACTACGACACTAGTCTCAGGGGAATATAAACTAGAGGTGGAAGCGAATAATCCCTTTCTTTCTCTTTACAAAGGCGAAAAGAAACTATTAACCTCCCACCCACTGTATCCTCCTATTGAATGGAAAACGGACGTAAATGGTGTAGTAAGAGAATGGAACATACACTGGGAGAGCCCTTCGGAGGAGCAATATTATGGCTTCGGGGAGCGGTATAATGCAATAGAACAACGGGGAAATGTTATTGATTGTTATGTGTATAATCAATATCGAGATCAAGGTACAAGGACATATATTCCAATACCTTTTTATATGACGAATAGTGGCTATGGTTGTTATATCAATACAGCTTCTTATACAAAGTTTGACTTGGCTTCTGAGTTAAAAGATAAATGCACGATGGTATTTGAACAACATTCTAAGGAGAAGAATACTGAAATTCAATTTTATTTTGGCACGTATAAGGAACAATTAGAAGCATATACGAATATGACTGGAAAACCTGCTATGGTGCCAGCATGGGCATTAGGACCATGGATGTCTAGTAATAACTGGGATAGACAATCTATAGTAAAACAAGAGGTTGAAGCAACGAAACAGCACAAGATACCTGCTACTGTGATTGTGCTGGAGCAATGGAGCGATGAAGCAACGTATTATATGTTCAATGATGCAATGTACGACATGAAAGAGCCAGGACATATCTATCACTATGAGGAAATGAAGTTTCCTTCTTGGGGGAGATGGCCTAATCCGAAGCAAGTGGTCGAAGAACTTCATGAGGATGACTTAAAGCTTATTTTATGGCAAATACCGATACAGAAATATTTAAATAAACAACAGCACCCACTTAAAGATCAAGATGAAGCATACATGGTGGAGAAAGGATATGTTGTACAAAATGAAGACGGTTCCCCTTATAGAATCCCTGAAAACTGGTTTACGAATAGCTTAATCATGGATTTCAGTCATGAAGAGGGTAGAAAATGGTGGTTCTCTAAACGCCAGTATTTAATTGATCTAGGTGTTGATGGATTTAAGACAGATGGAGGAGAGTTTGTTTTCGGTAAAAATCTTCAATTTGCCAATGGAAAAACTGGAAGTGAAATGCGTAATCTATACCCGAATGATTATATAGACTCGTATTATCATTTTGCCCAACAAAATAACGGCATTACATTTAGTCGTGCTGGGTACACGGGCGCACAAAACTTTCCGGCTCATTGGGCAGGAGACGAACGCTCCACATTCGATGCTTTTAAGCGGTCACTAGTAGCTGGTCTTAACGCTGGGCTCGCTGGAATCGTGTTTTGGGGATGGGATTTAGCAGGATTTAATGGGGACATTCCTACGGCAGAATTATTTATGCGTTCCTCTTCCATGGCTGCCTTTTGTCCGATTATGCAGTATCATGCTGAAAGTAAAGCAGAGTTCAGTCAAGATCGTACACCTTGGAACATAGCTGCGAGAACAGGAGAAGATAAAGTAATAGATGTTTACCGTTTCTTTGCCAATGTAAGAATGAACCTCATTCCTTATATTTACAATGAATCAAAAAAAGCTACGAAAACAGGTTTTCCATTAATGAAAGCTTTGATGCTTGAGTACCCAGAAGATAGAAGAGTGAATGGATTATATGATGAATATATGTTTGGTGATGCCATGTTGGTTGCACCGATAATAGAAGAACAAGCAATATCAAGGAAAGTATATCTACCAAAAGGTAAATGGGTGGATTTATGGTCTAATGTAGTACATCAGGGTCCTACGGTTGTAAGGTCGAAAGCGAATATCGATGAAATACCTGTATTTGTTCGAATGAATTCTGCTGTCCTAATGAATGTAGATGAAACAAGACAATTAGGAAGTTCGGTTGGCAATGTTGTAACTCAGTACCAGGTTCCTCTATGTAAAGTGTATTGTGAATCATCCTTTGCAGAAAAGATGGAAGATCATTTAGGGAACACGATTGAAATAAACGTAGTGGTTTATGATAGTGAAATTGTCATTGAAACGTCTACAGAGTTAGATGACCTGCAGTTTGAAGTCATTGGAAATAACAAATCATTCCGTGTAGTTAGGAGGGATTAAAGTGTTAGATGATACTAGTTATGCGATATTACCTTCTAATGTAGGAAAAGAACAAGAAACTATCCACTCTGTAGGAGATGTTCAATCGATCATTTGGGACGGCAACGTATTAAGGGGAAAGCTATCGAAAGGATCCTTTTTCATCTATTTTACTGAAGAGAACGTTCTTCGTTTTGGAGTAGACCCTTTTGGAAAGGTATCAGAAACAAATACGATTGCGGTCGTAAAAGATAAGCCTCTGTCAGGTGTCCAGTGTGAAGAGAAGGAAACTGAGATTCACTTGGTCTACCAGAACTGTAAAGCAATCATTTGTAAATCACCTTTTTCTGTTAGGGTAGAAAACAATAACGATTTACTTTTTGCCACTGACTCTCCAAGTGTTACCTATACTACCGATAAACACGTTATGTTAACCGTTCATA
The DNA here is from genome assembly GCF_000770635.1 of Pontibacillus yanchengensis Y32. Lineage (GTDB taxonomy): Bacteria > Bacillota > Bacilli > Bacillales > BH030062 > Pontibacillus > Pontibacillus yanchengensis. The sequence continues at coordinate 66,994 of NZ_AVBF01000003.1, read as the reverse complement.
AATCGCCTGATGCACCAGTGTATGGTCTAGGTGAGAAGAGTGGCTTTTTGAACAAAAATGGTTCAAAGATTAGTAACTGGAACACAGATGTATTTGCTCCTCATAATAAAGACACAGTGGAGTTATACCAAAGTATCCCTTTTGCTATTATCCATGATCCAGAGCAAGTTTCTACGGGTATATTCTTTGATAATTCTTACCGTACTGAATTTGATATGCAACGTTATGCGGATAAAATGATCATAAGAGCAGAAGGTGGAGTGATAAACACCTATGTTATGTTAGGAGAAGACATAAAAGACACGCTCCAACTTTATACAAAGCTCACGGGTACAACTCCTCTCCCTCCCAAATGGTCGATAGGGTACCACCAATCTCGATACAGTTATCGATCACAAGATGAAGTGGAGAAAGTGGTTGCTTTATTTAAGAAATACGACATTCCGTTAGATTGCATTTTTCTAGATATTCATTATATGGATGGTTATCGTGTATTCACTTTTGATGAAGACCGTTTTCCTCGAGTAGAACAAATGGTTTCCGAGTTAAAGGAGAAAGGTATAGATGTTGTTCCTATTGTAGACCCTGGGGTGAAGCAAGATGTTGAGTACTCGGTTTACAAAGAAGGGATGCTAAAAGGATACTTTAGTAAATATTTGAGTGGAGAGGTTTATCACGGAGAAGTATGGCCAGGCGCGAGCGCTTTTCCAGACTTTTTTCAGGAAAATGTTCAAAACTGGTGGGGGTCTCTTCATGAATGTTACACACAGTTAGGGATTCGAGGGATATGGAATGATATGAATGAACCTTCTGTATTCAATGACACGAAAACGATGGATCTAGATGTCATGCACAATCTTGATGGAAAACGTATTAGCCATAAAGAAGGACATAATTTATATGGTATTTATATGAGTAAAGCTACGTTTGAAGGATTACAAGCTTTAATGCCTAATACAAGACCATTTTCTCTCACAAGGGCTGGATATGCAGGGGTGCAGCGTTATTCTGCAGTATGGACTGGAGATAACAGAAGTCATTGGGAACACCTTGAAATGTCATTGCCAATGTCTATGAATCTAGGGATGTCAGGTGTCGCTTTTTGTGGGGCGGATGTTGGGGGTTTTTCTTCCGACACTACACCAGAATTGTTAATTAGATGGACCCAATTAGGAGCGTTTTTACCTTACTTCCGTAATCATAGTGTGCAGGATTCTATTTATCAGGAGCCATGGGTATTCGGTGAAGAAACAATGATGTCAGTTAAAAAATACATTCAATTACGCTACCGATTTATACCATATTTGTACACCCTTTTTTATGAAGCAGAGCAAACAGGCCTTCCTATCGTACGACCACTAGTAATGGAATACCCTAGCGATTACGAAACGTTTGAGTGTAGTGACCAAGTGATGATAGGAAGTAATATTATGTTGGCGCCAATTCTTCGACCTGGTCAGACGCATCGTGCAGTTTATTTTCCGGAAGGAGTTTGGTATGACTTTTGGACAGAAGAAAAGATAGAAGGTGGAGCCTATCACTTAGTTTTTGCTGACATAGATACATTACCCATCTATATTAAAGAGGGGACAGTACTTCCTCTCGGGTCACTTGTTAATCATACAAAAGAAGAACAAGATATAGAATGGTTAGTCTACTACTCTAGTGATAAAGAGATGGTAGGAGCGGTGTATGAAGATGATGAACTATCATACGACTATCGAGAGGGTAGCTATTCTTTAACAAAGATAACCGTTCATAAAGACGGACAAATACATGTTGATAAGTCAGGGTTACTTGATACAATAGTTAAATCACAAGTTGGAATAATAGGAAAAAGTGAAGCGGGTGAATAGTATGGCAAATGAATGGTGGAAAAAAAGTATTGTATATCAAATTTATCCTATTAGTTTTAATGATACTACTGGGAATGGAAAAGGGGATATACAAGGAATCATCGAAAAGCTTGATTACTTAAAAGAACTAGGAATTGATGTTGTGTGGCTTTCGCCAGTTTATGACTCTCCTCAAGCAGATAATGGCTATGATATTCGTGATTATCGAGCTATTTTTGAACAATATGGAACAATGGAAGATATGGATTTGCTTTTAAAAGAATTGCATAACAGAGGTATGAAACTTGTCATGGACTTAGTTGTAAACCATACTTCTGATGAGCATCAATGGTTTATTGAATCAAGGAGTAGTAAGGAAAACGATTATCGTGACTATTATATTTGGAAAGATGGAAAAGAAAACGGGGATCCTCCAACAAATTGGGGTTCGATATTTAGTGGTTCTGCATGGGAATATGATGAACAAACGGAGCAGTACTATCTTCATTTATTTGCAAAAAAGCAGCCTGATTTAAATTGGGAAAATCCCAAGTTAAGAGAAGATGTATATAACATGATGAAATTTTGGTTAGATAAAGGGATAGATGGATTTCGTATGGATGTAATCAATTTCATCTCAAAAGATCAGGAGTTTAAGGATGGAGAAGTAAAACCAGGGGATAAATTCGGAGATCCAGGTCCATATTTTGTGAATGGTCCACGCATACACGAATTTTTGCAGGAAATGAACAATGAGGTTATGTCAAAATACGATATCATGACAGTTGGGGAGATGCCGGGAGCAAGTCCAGAAAATGCTATCGAATACACGGATCCTGCCAATCACGAACTAGATATGATTTTCACATTTGAACATATGGGGTTAGACGAAAAAAACGGAGATAAGTGGAACCTGAAACCTCTCAATCTAGTTGACCTAAAAGAGAATTTCGAAAAATGGCAGACCTCATTACATGGCGTAGGATGGAATAGCTTGTATTGGAACAACCATGATCAGCCTAGAATTGTTTCTAGATTTGGTGACGATGAAGCCTATCGAGAGAAGTCTGCAAAAATGTTAGCTATATGTCTGCATATGATGCAAGGCACCCCCTATATTTATCAAGGGGAAGAGTTAGGCATGACGAATATTCGTCTTAATCACCTAGAAGATTATCGAGATATCGAAACGCTGAACATGTATAAGGAAAAATCAGACCTAGGCTGGTCACATGAAGAGATTATGGAAGCTATTTATGCAAAGGGCCGGGACAATGCCCGAACTCCAATGCAATGGAGCAATGAGAAAAATGCAGGTTTTACGAACGGAACTCCATGGCTGCAGGTAAATAGTAACTATGAAACTATCAATGCTGAAGCTGCATTAGCGGATGAGGATTCTATTTTCTATTTTTATCAACGTCTTATCCAACTACGAAAAGAGTTAGATGTCATTACGACTGGATCCTTTGCATTACTTATGAGAGATGATCCGAATGTTTTTGCCTATCGACGTGTAGGGGATGGGGAATCACTTATTGTGTTGTGTAATTTTTCTGGGAAGGAGGTTGAGTTAGCTCAGGAGGTTGTTGAAGAAATAAGTGGAGCTAGTGTTCTAATAACCAATGAAAATAAAAGTTCCGCAACTGGAACATTATCGCCTTATGAAGGGACCGTTTTTAAACATTAAAATTTATACAACCATAACAAAACAATAAGTTCTTTAAAGCATGGAGGATTAGAAGTCTGTAATCATTAAGAAATTAATGGTTACAGGCTTTTTTACACTTTTAGAAAGTTTAAATCTTTTCAAGGATGAAAGTAAGAGTGCAACTAGGCCTCTGTCTGCACCAAAGGCTTGCTACTCGGCGAGTTTTCTTTAAAAGTAAAGAAAGTTGTTGGTTATTACAAGATTAACTTTAGCGCTTTGAGTTTACCTTTACTGTGAAAAAGTATGCCACTACAGTCTTTCGGAATAATAGTTATTAATACTTTTTTAATATTTTTATAAGTGGTTGATAAGAATTCCTTGGCATAATGGTCTTAGTTGAAAGGGAGGTATTGGGATGGAGAAGACACCAGTCGCTGAATTAATAAATGTAAAGAAACGAATAGGAAAGACCACGATTATTGATGATATATCGTTGCAAGTTTTTCCTGGTGAGGTATTCGGTTTTCTTGGGCCAAATGGAGCAGGGAAAACAACGACGATTCGCATGATGGTAGGATTAATGGATATAACAGAAGGAGAAATTCTGATTCACAATCATAGCATTAAAAAGAATTACGAAAAAGCTATAGCTCATGTTGGGGGGATTATTGAAAATCCTGAGATGTACAAATTTCTATCTGGGTATGACAATTTGATTCACTATGCAAGAATGGTTCCAACAAAGATTACAAAGGACCGGATACAAGAAGTAGTGAAGTTGGTGGGATTGGAAAAAAGGATTAAAAACAAAGTGGGGAGTTATTCCTTAGGGATGAGGCAAAGACTAGGACTTGCGCAAGCATTACTTCATTCTCCTTCCTTGTTGATCCTGGATGAACCAACAAATGGATTGGATCCTGCAGGTATTCGTGAAATTCGAAATTATATCCGCAGAATTGCTCATGAGGAAAACATGGCTGTGTTTGTTTCCAGTCACCTTCTTGCTGAGATGCAATTGTTGTGTGACCGTATCGGGATTATCCAGCATGGAAGGTTAATCAGTGTGGAAACCGTTGGGGACTTTGTCGGCTCCTCTTCTAAGGAAGGAGTTCGTTTCTATGTATCGCCGTTGGATAAAGCAGTGGAATTACTGAACTCCACTTACGGGTCCGTAATAGTAAAGGAAGGTAATGATTTTGTTGATGTGTCTGTTACGTATGAGGAGATTGCAGAAATGAATGAATTATTTGTTAAACATAACCTGAAGGTGTACGGAATTACGACCATCCATTCAACATTAGAAGAGAAATTCCTCGAAATTACGGGAGGTGGAAACTAGATGATGAAATTATTAAAATTAATCCAAAATGAAAATATGAAGTTATATAAACGATTAGGAACATGGGTGATGATTGGGTTAGTCGTATTCGCAGTTTTGGCGGTTGGGGTATTTTCCGCATTCATTATGGAATCAGATGATAATGCCAACTGGAAAGAAAGACTTCAATTAGAAAATACTCAATTACAAAAACAGTTAGAATCAAGTCCCTTAAAGGGGGCAGGTGAAACGTACGTAAAAAAACAAGTGGCGATTAACAACTATCGAATTGAACATGATATTCCTCCTGTTGATTCTAAGTCCCTTTGGGGGTTCATGATTGATGCAACGAATTTTACTGGACTCATCGCATTATTTACAATTGTTGTAGCTGGCGGTATGGTTGCCAGTGAATTCTCCTGGGGTACCATTAAACTATTATTAATCAGGCCGGTAAGCCGTACTAAAATTATTTTATCGAAGTACATTTCGACGATTTTATTTGCTTTTTTCAGTTTGGTATTATTATTTGGTTTTTCATTCATTGTAGGAAGCATATTCTTCGGAGTTGGAGGTGCAGATCAACCATATCTGGTATACAATAACGGAGAAGTTCTAGAGAAGAGCATGGTGATGCATATCATTAATCTTTTTGGGTTCAATAGTATTGACCTTCTAATGATGGTCACGTTAGCCTTTATGATTTCCACTGTATTTCGCAGTAGTTCTCTTGCGATTGGCATCTCTATCTTTTTATTATTTACTGGACCTCAACTTATTCAATTGTTAAGCACTTATGATTGGGTGAAATATGTGTTGTTTGCGAATACGAACCTTCAGCAGTACACGAATGGTGTTCCACTGGTTGAGGGGATGACGATGACTTTTTCTGTTACTGTATTAATTGTTTATTTTATAGTGTTTACTTCATTAACGTGGTTTGTGTTCAAAAAGCGTGATGTAGCCGCATAATGTAAGAATGAATAAAGGCGGGCTGTTATGAACGAAGAAAAAATATTAATTGTTGAAGATGAAAAGGAACTTGGTGAACTAGTCAGAGATTATCTTCAAGTAGAAGGCTATGAAGCAATCCTTACCTATGACGGGGAAGAGGGTATTGCTCAATTTTATAAAGAAAAACCAATCATGGCTGTACTAGATATTATGCTACCGAATATAGACGGAATCGAAGTGTGTAGAAGGATTCGAAAAGAATCGAACATTCCTATCTTAATGATGAGTGCGAAAAAGAGTGATACCGATAAAATAATAGGACTTGGTATCGGGGCAGATGATTATATGTCAAAGCCGCTCAGCCCTGGGGAGTTAGTGGCTCGAATCAAAGCCCATCTACGTCGTTATAAACATTTTTCCAATAACAAAGAGGAAACATATGATCACATCATCGAGTATAGGAACTTGAAATTGGACGTAAAAAGATATGAGTTGTATGTAAATGAGGAAAGGGTTAGTGTATCAGCAACGGAATTTAAGTTGCTTCACTTACTACTTTCCCATAAGGGTCAAGTATTTTCCAAGGAACAACTGTATGAGAAGGTATGGGGTTATACCGATTATGGCGATATCAACACGGTTACGGTTTATATGAGTAAAATAAGAGACAAAATTGAAGCGGACTCGACTAAACCTCAGTATATACAAACCGTGTGGGGCGTTGGATACAAATTCAACGATTCCTTATGAAATCCAGTTTAAAAACAAGGCTTGTCCTAGCATTTCTCTCTACAATTACTGTTCCCATTCTTATAGCTATCTTGACCTTATACCTTGGTGCTGATCAACTATCTAATGGGGAAGACGACCAGTTAGATCAGCTTTTTTCCGATGTGAAAAAGGAAATAAGGATGACGGAAGATGAACTTCCTGATAGAAATGCTTTCTACAATGAAATCAAACCTCTTCTGGATCAGTATGATATGAATGTAACCATTTATACAGAAGATAGAGAATTAATTTTTGATTCAAAGAACTACAGAGAAGTCGATGAGGTGAATAGTTTTCTCCCTAACTTCAATACGTTTACCATTCAAGTCCAACCAGAAACAGGCATAATGTGGGACGTTACGATTCAGGCCAATTCTTCTCAAAATGCACCCTTTCAAAGGATGACTCATATTGTACACATTCTTCTCCTCAGTGTAGGTATGGGGTTACTGACGTTGATTTTAATGATTGTTATTTGGACGACATATATATCTAGGACTGTTTTAACCCCTTTAAAACATATTTATCAGGCAACAGAAGAAATGAGAGAAGGGAACCTGGATTATCCTATTGTGTATAAAAGAAAAGATGAGATTGGCCGTTTCATTGAAGGTTTTAACGTTATGAGGCAGCATGTGAAAGATTCCTTTAAGAAGCAGAAACAATATGAAGACTCAAGAAAGGAATTAATTGCCAGCATCTCCCACGACCTTCGTACACCATTGTCTTCGATAAAAGGATATGTGGAAGGGCTACGTGATGGGATCGTTCAAAATGAGGAAATGAAACAGCGCTATCTTCAAGTAATCCATAATAAAACCGAGCATCTTGACCATTTAATAGAAGACTTATTCGAGTTCTCTAAGATGGAAGTTGATCAGCTTCCTATCGAGAAAGAAGTCGTGAATGCCTCGGTTTACTTTGAGAAGCTCATTACAAAGCATCAATTTGAACTTCGAAATCAAGCTGTGGAATTGACTTACACAAATGTCGAGGAAAAGCCAACGAGTATCTTGTTGGATCCGGTCCGTGTTGAACAGGTTATGAGTAACCTAATCGATAATGCAGTTCGGTATGGAAGCGATCAAATCAATATTAAAGTTCATACTAATGATTTAGAAGGAACTATAGCCATAACTATTACTGATAATGGACAAGGTATAAGAAATGAAGATATACCTTATATCTTCACATCCTTTTACCGTGGAGAAAAATCTCGTTCTACCTACAGTGGTGGGTCAGGATTGGGACTGTCCATTGTAAAGTATATTGTCAAAGCTCACGGAGGAGATATACATGTGGAAAGTGAGCTAGGTAAAGGGAGTTCGTTTATTTTTACCCTTCCGTTGTATGTGAAAGGGTCCAATTCCAATATCTATGAATAAAACGAGGTAAGAGTATGCAAAGGTAAAAAGTTTTTGTGTACTCTTTTGTTTTTTCCATGATTTATATTATTTATGTTCTAAAGTAAAAATAACGTAATAATCTTGAATGTAGATAACATGAACAAGTACTTGTTAGTTTAGATGAACTAGTACAGGTAGTAAGAGAAGGTTCTTATCAAGTCTATAAAGATACCATTAGAATATGGGAATGTTTTCAATAATAGTAACCATTTGGCTTCGCAAAAATATCGAAATAGTCGGCCAAATATAAGTTTTCGACTACATAAATATGATAAAATAAAAGTATAAAGTGAATAAAAATACAATAAACCAAAGAGGGTGAATGGTTATGAAGTGTTTGGTTGCTTATGATGGTTCGGAGTTAAGCAGGAAAGCTTTGGAACAAGCCATGTACCAAAATCATGATGGTGCTCCGATAGAAGTGCATATCGTGACAGTTGTTAGCCCAAATGGACCTTATACCAACCCCGGTTTATATCAAAGTATTGAGAATAGCCTAATGGAGAAAGCAAAAGCTGAGTTAGATAGTACCGTAGAAGAAATTCAGGATATCTATAATGTTACGATTAACATTGAAGTCCTGACAGGCAACCCTGGCAATAGCATAGCCAAGTATGCCAAAGAAAACGATATTGAAATGATCATTATCGGGAGTAGAGGGCTAGGCAATATTAGGGGATTCTTCCTTGGAAGTGTGAGCCACAGGGTTGTCCAGCAAGCGGATTGTCAGGTAATGATTGTTAAATAAACGAAGGGATGGAGTAAACTAGTACTCCATCCCTTTTTCTTACAATTAATTAATCGAATTTTAAAAGTCACAAAAATGTCGAAATAATCGGACAACTACCCTGCGAATACGTGCTAAATATGTTAAACTAATAGTGAAAGGTGAATGAATATACAATAAACCAAAAGAGGGTGAGTGATGATGACAAAACTCTTGGTGGCGTATGATGGTTCTGATTTAAGTAAGAAAGCATTAGAAGAAGCCATGCATCAACATCATGATGGAGACCAGATGGAATTGCATATCCTCAAAGTAGTGAGTCCCGATGGCCCTTATTCAAACCCTGGTTTATATCATAGTATTGAAAATAGCCTTGTGGAGAAAGCTAAAGAAGATTTGCAATTAATGAAACAAGAACTTGAAGAAAAATATGAGACTATTACAGTAAACACTGAAGCCCTGACAGGTGATCCTGGTAACGTTATTTCCGAATATGCAAAAGCACATGATATTGAAATGATAGTGATAGGTAGTCGAGGATTAGGAAACATTAAAGGTTGGTTCCTAGGAAGTGTTAGTCACAGAGTTGTGCAACAGGCGGATTGTCAGGTGATGATTGTTAAATAGATAAGTGAAAAAATCGAGCACATTGGTGCTCGATTTTTTTGTTGTCTAGCGAAATTATAAAATTCAATGCTTGTGTATAACTGAAAAAGTGGTGCGGCCACGTCCAGCTCCAGCGCCCAGCGACTAGTATGCTTCCCTCGCCTCCGTATGATAAGTTAACATCGAATCACTTCGTTCTTCGTGTTGCCTTTATCTCCTACGGCTCAGTCCAGCATATACGTCGCTAGCAGGGCGCTTGCGCTTTTGTTCTGAGGATTTGAATGTTTCCATGGATCCATTAGCTTATGTTGATACTTAGCATGTACAAATGTTCGCTAAGTTACATCCCGCATAATGAGTTAGTAGTTAACCATTCATATAAGATTGAACATGCTTCAAAAACAAATTAAAAAAATAATAAAAATTCTGAAAATTATATTGACCTCGTGGGGGATTGTTGGTAAGCTTTACTTAAGTTGCATACATTGTATACGAAGAATACAAAGAAAACGAAATAGGTGAAGTAAATGAGTAATCAAGCCACAAATGGAAGCTTTCTAGAAAAGAAGGTGTACGAAGATATTCGTATGATGATTACGAATGGTGAACTTAAGCCAGGGGACAAGATTATTCAAGATCAAATGGCGCATCGTTTAGGGGTGAGTAGAACCCCTCTTCGAAGAGCATTCAGTGAACTGGAGAGAGATTACTATTTAGAGATAACAGCTCAAGGTGTTTTCGTTAATCAATTTTCAACAGAATTTCTTACTTCAATATGGGAGGTGAGGGCAGTTCTAGAAGGGTTGGCTTGTAGACTATCTGCTGAACGGATGGATGAAGCTACTGTTCTATATTTAAGAACATTGTTTGCAAACGCTTACCCGAAATTTGAAGAAGGAAATTACGACCCCTATCATAAAGCGGATCGCATTTTTCACACTACTTTATTAGAAGAAGCAAAAAACCCTGTGCTCAAGCGAAACATTGAAAATACGCAAGTTCTTTCCATTGCGTTAGACTTAGGAATTCTACGAAGCCCAGAAGAAACGTATCAGGAACATATGGACATATTAGACGCAATAGAAATGAAAGATTCTGAAAGAGCAGAGAAGCTAATGCTAGAACATATTCGCAGAACGACCCCACTATTAGCTGAGAAAGCCGATAAATAGGAGGTCGAAAATTTTTTACAAATCTTTGTATACAATGTATACGAAAACAAAATTAGAGAGGGGATTTTAAAATGGAATTAAAGAATTCACTAATTGTTGGGTTGTTGGGGAAATATGCTGATCGCTTTCATGAGTATCAACCTGCAAGAAGCATTTATGAGAACTTGAAAATTGCTAAAGATATACCAGGGGTAGATGGGATTGAAATCGTGTACCCTCAGGATTTTGAAGATTATGAGCGCACTGTTGAAGCGATTAAGGATACAGGATTAGCTGTTTCAGCTGTGAATTTAAACGTTAAGTCCGAATCTAAATTTAAATATGGATCCTTCACTAATCCAGATCCAACTATCAGGAAAGAAGCGATTACATATTTAAAGAAAGCCATGGATTTGGCAGCTGATTTAGGCACAGAAATGGTGACGTGTTGCCCTCTCATCGATGGGCATGATTATAATTTTCAGGTGGATTATCGAGATCAATGGAATTGGTTGATTGAAGGATTAAAAGAGGGAGCCTCACACCGTAGTGACATTAAGGTGAGTCTAGAATATAAGCCCTATGAGGCACGAAATAACATTATTTTAGCAGATATGGGGAGAACACTTCATGTATGCGATCGAGTTGGCCTACCCAATGTGGGTGTAACGATGGATGTAGGGCATGCATTAGCTGCTCAAGAAAATCCAGCTGAAATGGCGTGCTTAGCCGCTCAAACGGATCGTTTATTTTATGTTCATTTCAATGATAATAATCGTGCTTGGGATTGGGATATGCTACCGGGCTCTGTAAACCTATGGGACCTTGTGGAAACGCTTTATTATCTGGATCGAATGAATTGGTCAGGTTGGTTAACGTATGATGTATTTACTCGACACGGAGACCCTGCAGAATCATTTGCAGTCACCAATAACATTATGAAGCAAGCGCAAGAGTTAATGTACAACATTGGCCCTGAAGTCATTCAAGAATACGTGAATAAAGGGAATCCAGCTCAAACGTTTAATTTCCTATTCGAACAATTAGCTAGTAAGACGAGGGAGGATGCTAAATGTTAATTGGTTTAGGTAGCTTTATGTTTCGGTATTCTGTTGGAACCAACTCGTTTCAGCCAGAACATCCATTAGATGCTGTTGGCTTAGTAAAGAAAGCGGCAGAGTTTGGGGCAGATTTAGTGCAGTTTGCAGAAAATTTACCATTAGATGATTATACACAAGCAGATCTATTAAGAGTGAAAGAAGTAGCTAGCAAAAATAATATAGTACTAGAAGCAGGAACTGCAGGGGCAACAAAAGAGATATTATATAGACACTTAGAGATAGCTAAATCAATAGATGCTAAACTTGTTCGCGTTGCTCCTCATGCACCAAACCTAAACCTCACCTATCATGAGATTCGAGATGCAATCCTTTTAGTTCTTCCAGAGTACGAGAGAGCAGGAGTATCCATAGGGATAGAAAATCACTTTACTATGAAATCGGAAGATCTAGTTGCTCTTATGCAAGAAATAGATCATCCACTTGTTGGTACTTGTGTTGATACAGGTAATTCAATAGCACAACAGGAGTGGCCTTTAGAAACAGTTAAAATGCTTGCCCCTTTTGCGAAATCACTTCACTTAAAAGATTATGATATGCACATGCATCCAGAAGGTATTGGAGTTAATGTTAGGGGTTGTCCACTTGGCGAAGGAATGCAAGATATCCAAGAAGTAATGGGTATCATCCAACACTATGGCACGAATATAAATGTTGTGCTTGAACAATGGATGCCTAAATTAGAAAACGAAATAGATACATTAAAACAAGAAGAGGAATGGATTCGCAGAAGTCTAGCGAATGGGAAAAAGTTCATAGTAGCTAACGTATGATGTTTATATTGAGATTACCATATGGAGGGGTTACATGAGTACAAAAGATAAAATGATAGGAAGTTATTTGGGAGCCGCAATAGGAGATGCAATGGGAGGCCCAATGGAGAGCAGTCACTACAAACGAATTCAGAAATACATCGGGGAGGTTAAAGGGCTGCTTCGCTATGAAGAACCTTATCTGTTACCAGAAAGATTGACAGATCCTCAAGGGACTTTCTTTCCAGGTTATGCACTGCACCCAGAACCAGGTAGCATAACAGATGATACATTTTGTAGAAAAGACATAACTAAGTTCATTATCGAAACAAAGGGGGAGAGGACACCTGAAAAATTAGTTACCTGGCTATTAGAAAATGGGGAGTTAGACACTCAATGGCCTCAAATAATGGTAGGGGCTCTCCACAAGATTAAGAATGGGGAAGTAAGTGCTGAGGAATGTGGTCGTTCCTATAAACAAGGAGGTGGAATTGGTTGGTGGTTCCCAATTGGTATTATCCATGCAGGTGACCCTGAAGGAGCTGCAAAGGAAGGTAGATATTTATCAAGCATTTGGAAAGCTCCACTTGAACAAGATTTTGTAGCAGCTGTAGTTGCGGGTATTGCAGAAGGTTTGAAAGAAGATGCTACTTACCAATCAATGATTGATGCTATGTTACATCAATGCGGTCCTTTAGCAGCAACATTAATAAAGCGTGCAATTTCCATAGCGGAAGAAGCTACTGACATTTGGGATCTAGCAGATAATTTGTATCAACATGCTTTGATGCCAAATACAGCACACATTTGGGAGATTACAGACCAAGATCCTCCAATTGAAAGGGATGCACCATTGCCACCAAAAGTAGAGCCTTTAAACTATTCAGATGAGAGCTACACTACTTTTTTCTTTGCAGAGCAAATCCCTTTTGCAGTTGCTGCTTTTGTTTTTGAGGAAGGAAATGTAAGCGCTATCCCTGCCTGTTGTAATTTAGGAAGAGATACCGATACCAATGCTAATCTAGTAGGGGCTTGGGTAGGAGCATTACATGGTGAATCGGCTCTTCCAACAGAATGGGTTGAACAAGTTATAGAAGTAAATAAAAAGGAATTAGAAGTTCGGAAACTAGCTGAACAGCTTGCCATGGTAACCGTATAGGATGTAAAGAAAATGTTTTCGACTGGTGAAAAAATAAAGGGAGGGCATTTTATGTTTCGAATAAAAAATTTTTTATTTGTATTCAGTGTATTTTTAATCATGGGTGTTATAACGGCTTGTAGTGGTGGGGATTCAGCTAGTTCTTCAGAAACAAATAAGGCAGAAGGTAGCGATCAAGTAACCCTTGAGATTTGGGACTTTATGCAAGGAAGAGATGCTTACATTAATGTCATTGAAAAATTTAATGAAGAGCATGAAGACATACAGATTAAACGGACAGAAATCACCAGAAGTAATTTTGACTCGAAGATGATCAATGCTGCAGCAGCAAATGAACTACCTGACCTTTTTGTCAATTCTCACTCTCGTTTTCAGGCTTTTGCAGACGCTGGTATAGCTGCGAATATCTCTGACATGATTAATGAATCTGGGTTGGATCAAAAGTTCTTCGAAGGGTCATTAGAGCCACAAATATTTAAAGGGGATTATTATGGTTTGCCACTATACAACAACGACTTAGCCCTTTACTATAACAAAGAAATGTTCGAAAAAGCTGGACTAGATTCACCTCCTGAAACATGGGAAGATATCCGAGATTATGCAAATAAATTAACAAACGATAATGTGTATGGATTAGCTATGGCAGGATCAAAAGATGAACAGGGGACGTTCAACTTCTTACCTTGGATCTGGCAGGCAGGTGCTGACTTAGACACGTTATCTAGTGAAGAAGGTGTCAACGCAATTGAGTTCCGCCAGACTCTATTAGAGGATGGATCTGTCTCCAAAGAAATGCTTAACTGGCAACAGAATGATGCTAACTTACAATTCTTATCGGAACAGGCAGCTATGCAGATTAATGGGAGTTGGAATGTACCTACATTAAACAAAGAAGCTGAGTTTGAATGGGCGGTTGCTGAATTACCAAAAGGCAAACAACGAGCTACTATCATTGGTGGAGAAGCAATCGGAATTGGTTCCACCAGTAAACATAAAGAAGAAGCGTTTGAGTTTATGAAGTTCTTTTATGATGAAGAAACATACAAAAGCTTTATTCTAGAAGATGGTAACCTTCCAAGTATAAAGGCAATTGCAGAAGCTCCAGAGATTGTTAACGATCCCAATATGAAGGTGTTCACGAAAGGGTTAGAATACGCTAAATCGAGAGCTTATGGACCGAACTATCCTGAGATTTCAGCGGTGGTGCAAGAATTAGTACAAGCGACGGTTTTAGGAAAAGATGCTGAGAAAATTGCCAAAGAAGCAGAAAAGGAAATTAAGCCTCTACTAATGACAGAATAAAGATCCTCAATAGAATCTTCAAGTGATGGTGTTGTGGTATTAAACACAGCACCATTGCTATAAAGGAGGGCGTTCGAATGGACACGAAAACGGAAGCGACAAGGTTAAATATGAATACAAAGCAGAAGGTTAAGTACAAGAAAAATAGTAAGAAGAAAATGAATTGGATTACTGACCATCTTTTCTTATTTCCAACCATACTATTTTTCTTAATTTTTATACTTTACCCTATTTTATATAATATTATGTTGAGTTTCAAAAAGATGGATGTATCTAACTTCATGACAGGTGGAGTGTGGGCAGGTCTAGCAAACTATCAGGCTATATTCTCAGACCCTTTATTGTATAAAGCCTTACTTAATTCGTTTATCTTTACTTTTGCCTGTATTGTTATTGAGTTTATTATAGGGTTCGCTCTTGCATTATTATTTAGACAAAAGTTCCCTGGTGTAAACTTCATGAGAGGGTTAATCCTAGTTGTGTGGATGCTTCCATCCGTTGTAGTTGGAGTTCTCTATAAGTGGATCATGGCCGGAGATTCAGGAGTATTAAACTTTGTCTTAACGCAAGTAGGTTTGATTGAAGAAAATATATTATGGGTTTCAAGTGAGCAGTTTGCGCTAATCGCTGTTACTGCCGCAAATATATGGCATGGAATTCCATTCTACATGATTATTTTATTAGGTGGTCTTTCTACTTTACCTCGTGATTTATATGAGGCAGCCAAAATTGATGGAGCAAATGGTTGGAAGTCTTTTTTGAAAATAACTTTACCATTGATGAAGCCAACCGTATTAGTATTATTGATGCTTGGGCTGATAAACTCCTTCAAAGTGTTTGACCTTATCTATGTAATGACTGGTGGCGGACCATTAGATGCCACAACTGTTATTCCGTACTATGCTTATAAACTATCATTCTTGCAATTTAACTTTGGAGAAGGCGGAGCAGTTAGCGGAATTATGCTCATCCTTGTAATTATTCTTGCAATCGTGTATCTGAAACTAATGCAAAAGGAGGAAGCGAACTAATGGTAAATACAAATAATAGACGTACAATCCTATATATGGTGCTTGGTATTCTAGCAACGTGTATCATGATGTTCCCAGTTTATTGGATGTTTATCACGTCGATTAAGCCATTAAATGAAATTTTCTCCAGTCCACCGATCTTCTTTCCGAATGATCCTACTTTCAAACCATATATTGAGATTTTTCAAGGTGAAAAATCAATGCTATTGTATATGAAAAATAGCTTTATCATTGGCTCTGGTAGTATGTTACTAACCTTATTGCTTTCTGCACCAGCTGCATATGCTTTAGCACGTAAGAAAATTACGGGATTGGTCATCATTGTTGGAGTTCTCATTACTAGTCAGATGTTTCCAACCATTATTATGGCCACACCTCTATATATTATTTATCAAAAAATAGGACTTACCGATACATTTCTTGGGTTAATCATAGCGAATACGACTGTGTTATTACCGTTTGCAATCATCCTGTTACGTCCTTTCTTCTTAAGACTTCCTAAAGGATTAGAAGAAGCGGCGCTTATCGATGGATGCAATAAATTCACTACATTCTTTAAAGTAATTCTCCCTTTAACCCGGACTGGTTTAATTACAGTAGGAACTTTTACATTTTTGATGGCTTGGAATGAACTTCTTTTCGCATTAACGTTATCGAATGACAACTCTATGAGACCAGTAACTGTTGGTATTTTCAATTATATGGGGGAGTATCAGTCGGTTTGGAATAACTTAATGGCTGCCTCTTTTGTTTCATCTTTACCAATTGTGATAGCCTTCATCTTCTTGCAAAAGTATATTGTTGATGGTCTTACCACTGGGGCTACAAAAGGATAATAGGAAGGAGGGTTCATATGTGCTATGTACTAGGTATTGACTTAGGTACGAGTGGAGTTAAAGTGTTAGCTGTACGTCAAGACGGAGAAGTAGTTGGAGAAGCTACTAGAGAGTATCCACTATTACAGCCTCATCTAGGTTATAACGAACAAGATCCTGAAGATTGGGTGCAACAAACTTATTTAGCAATAGAAGAAGTTATTGAGAAAGCGGATATTGATGTAGCACATATTCAAGGGATTTCTTACTCGGGTCAAATGCATGGTTTAGTGTTGCTAGATGACCAAGGTAATGTGATTCGAAATGCGATTTTATGGAATGATACAAGAACATCTCAAGAATGCAAAGACATTGAAGAAAAACTTGGGGAAGAACTCTATGAAATCACAAAGAATCCTGCCTTAGAAGGTTTTACGTTGCCAAAACTACTTTGGGTGAAAAGGCATGAACCTGATCACTATAATAGAGCAACCACATTTTTATTACCTAAGGATTATCTGCGTTATCGAATGACTGGCAAATTACAAATGGAATATTCAGATGCAGCTGGTACATTATTATTAGATGTTGTCAATAAACAATGGAGTCAAATTATATGTGAGGTATTAGGGATTTCTGTCGATCTTTGTCCGGAATTAGTAGAATCACATCATTGTGTAGGAAATATTACAGAGGAAGCAGCTAAAAAATGTGGTTTGTCTTCTAGTACACTAGTTTTTGCAGGGGGGGCTGATAATGCATGTGGAGCTATAGGAGCAGGGGTGCTCTCTTCAGGAAAAACTTTATGTAGCATTGGTACCTCAGGAGTGATGTTGAGCTATGAGGAACATGACAAATGCCAACACAATGAAGCTGTTCATTATTTTAACCATGGAAAACAAGATGCTTTTTATGTAATGGGTGTAACGCTTGCAGCTGGCTATAGCTTAAGCTGGTTTAAAGACACGTTTGCTGCTGATGTAACCTATGAAAGTTTACTAGCGAAGATTAATCAAGTTCCAATTGGCTCTGATGGTTTGTTATTTACACCTTATATTGTTGGAGAGAGGACCCCTCACGCTGATTCTACAATCAGGGGAAGTTTCATTGGAATGGATGCTTCCCATACGTTCAACCATTTCACCCGTGCAGTGGTAGAAGGAATTACTTTTTCTCTTCGTGAAGCACTAGACATTTTACGAGAATCGAATCTTGAAATTAATCATATCTATTCCATAGGTGGTGGAGCAAAGAATAATACTTGGTTACAAATACAAGCTAATATATTTGATGCCACTGTACAAAAATTGGAGAATGAACATGGTCCAAGCCTAGGTGCTGCCATTTTAGCTAGTTATGGACTAGGTTGGTTTAATTCCTTAGAAGAATCTGTGAATACATTTGTTGTGTATGGAGAAACCTTCTACCCGCAACGAATTAAAGTAGACCAATATGAGCGGTTTTACAGAACTTTCAAACGAATTTATAGCGATACAAAAGCAGTAAATGAAGAAATAAAAACAATTAGGGATGATTGTTAATAAAAGTTGTAATTGATTAACGTTTAGATAATTTGGTTACATAGGCTATAGATAACTTTGAAGAGGAACAGCTCATGTAATCCAAAAAGCAGGAAGTTCATAATTTTAAATGTACATATAGCTAGTTGTTGCATGGGTTAATTAAACTTTCTTGTTCTTAAAATATTGTTCTCCTAAACAGTTAGTTAATAGTTCTCTTATCTTAGCTGTTTAATAATTTGAGCTAGAACTTTCTGTAGAATCCGAATTCGAACTATCTTTATCCAACGATGCAGGAGATGCTATAACTTTTTCCTCGAATGAGGTTGAGTATTGTTTGGATCGTTCCAATATGACCTATGTATATGCGGAGAGGTTTGGGACGAAAAGGTTTGCTAAACGGAAAGTAACAGAAATCCATACGATTCGAATTTTTGTGGATCATTCCAGTATAGAAATTTTTTGCGATAATGGAGAGACTGTTTTCACAAGCAGATTCTTTATTACAAATCTAAGTACGCTCACAGTAACAGAAGGAGTTAGTGGGAAATTATTTAGATTGGCTTCAATTGATTATGGTGTGGTAAGGGATGCAAACAGTCATGTCATATAATTAATGTAGAGGGCTGTAACCATTACAATTAATGGTTACAGTCTTTTTTTGCGTGTAATGAAACCCGCTACAATAACCAATACTAATACAATAATATTCGGAAGCGGGAGGAGTGGCATGGAACACTGGGAGTCAGTGATACCATTTGT
This sequence comes from Pontibacillus yanchengensis Y32, assembly GCF_000770635.1. Classification (GTDB taxonomy): domain Bacteria; phylum Bacillota; class Bacilli; order Bacillales; family BH030062; genus Pontibacillus; species Pontibacillus yanchengensis. The sequence goes on along the minus strand of NZ_AVBF01000003.1, from coordinate 48,116 downwards.
AGTCATTATTGTGTTTGCCTTGTGGACGAAACAAGTATTACCAGGGTTGTTTATTGGATTACTAATCGCTTCCTTGATTGTAGAAGGTTCTTTTCTTGGTGGGATGGACGCTATGTCCTCCTATATCATTACGAATCTCACGAAAGATACAAAGATTCAAGTTATTGGTTTCTTATACATTTTCGCTGGCATTATTCAAATGACAAAAATGACAGGTGGCATCAAAGGTTTTATTGAATTAGTATCCAACCGTATTCAAACAAAAAAGCAGGCGATTTTCTTGAGCTGGCTTACTTTGGGAGGAACGTTTATCTCGCCAAATCTGCGTATTGTAACGGTAGCGCCTATTATGAATGCTATTCAAAATAAGCTTGATGTGAGGAAAGAACGGCTTAGTTTTGTGATTGAAGCAACGGCATTACCTGTTATTGCTTTAATTCCTATCGCGACGGCTTTTATTGGATATATGACAACCACGATTGAATTAGCTTTAGAAAATGAGGAGGTCAGTGGTGACCCGTATCTGTACTTCTTAAAAAGTATCCCCTTCAACTTCTTTTCGATTACGACGATTGTGCTTGCCCTTGTGTATAGTGTGGTAAAGCATCCGAAAATTTATAATCAGAATGAGGAGCAGGCTGATGAAAAAAGGGTAGATGAAGAAGGAGCAGAAGATAAAGATGTAAGAGCCAATGTGTGGAATTTAGTCATCCCCTTGTTTTTGGCGATAAGTTTGTCAGTTGTTTTATCATGGTGGGATGGGTATCAGCAGACACCAAGCATGATTCAGGCTTTTATGAAAGCGAATGTAACAAAGGCGATGTTTCATGCTATTTTGATTACACTTGTAATTACGTTCCTTCAGCACAGTATGGGTCGGTATTCTTTAAAAGAACTATTGCAATATTTCTTTGAGGGCGGGAATAAACTCATACCTGCGTTTCTCTTGTTTGCTTTAGTGTGGGGATTGGCGTCTGCTACCAAGGATTTAGGATTATCACCTTTTGTAACGGAAACATTAGGAGTGATTCCAGAAGCTTTCATCCCACCTGTCACCTTTTTATTAGGATCGGTTTTAGCTTACTTTGTAGGTTCAGCGTGGGGTTCATGGGGGTTATTGATGCCTATTGGTGTTTCACTTGCAACAACATCAGATCTTCCACTAGCCCTCTTAATCGGTATCGTATTCGCAAGCGGCACAGTAGGAGGGCTAGTCTCGCCTCTTAGTGCCACCACTGCAACTATGTCAAAAATTATGGGCTTTAATACCGTCACCTATTCAGGCTATAAGCTTAAACACAGCGCAGTTCCATTTGTGCTGTCCGTAATTTTGTATGGCATTGTGATGTTAGTGCTTTAGGTGAGAGTGGGATGAAGGGACAGGTCCCTCGTCCCAAAACAGGTACCAAAAAAAGTGCCAGACCCCCGCTTTGGTAATGTGGTAATACTGTAAAGCGGTGGGGGTCTGGCACTTTATTTATTATGTGTGAGACGAGGGACCTGTCCCTGCGGCTCAAAATAGGTGGGGGCATGTGCCGCAGCAATGTGACTTGTCTCCTCCTTTGGCGAGGTAAGAGAGGCAGCAATGTTTTCGGATATACATCGGATCACCTTCTTGAGGGGTATGCAACTGAAAGGTAAATTGCAGCGGGTTTGTTTCATCGTTATCGAATAATTGATCGGATGTTAATAAATCCAAGTAGTGTTGGATAATCGAATGGTTTGCCCCTTCTTCTTGACCAAGGACTAGGCTTCTCTGGTGCAGGTTGTGTGATACCAATGAATGTAGATGAGAAGCCTTGCTCTTAGATGCTTTCGCCACAGCAGCAAAAAGTGGTTGAAGGTGTTCTAGTATAAACACTCGAATCAGTTTGTGAAATTCTTCTTCTGTTAGGTCGCTAATATGATGGATAGCTTCTTCTTCAATGTAGTATGCATTTGATTTTCCTTCTTCTAATTTAATCCCTACTTTTTCGGGTCTAAGATCAATCATAATTCCATGCTGTACCATCAGCACATATAATCCCATTCCTAATACAGAGTGCTTTTTGCCAAATAGGGTACCTATGATCGTGGGGTTGGTTAAATCCTGCTGTTGCTTTTGAATGTCAATGAACTGTCTAGCTTGGTCTTCCTTTTCGATAATGTCTTGCAATCGGAAATCAATTTTGTCATTAAAGTCGGAATCTATATAAATGAACGCATTCTGGGCTAAGTAGTTGTATAATTGTCTTTTGCTTTCTTGATCCATGGAGAATCCTCCTGAGTGGAATGTTTTATTTGATAATCGTTTTCAATTATAAGAGGAAGGACGCAGAATGACAATTGATATGTTCAGGGATGTAGCGACATATATGTAAGAAAAATCTTCTTCTTAGTTCAATAAATCAATCATCTATAAAGCGTGAAAATGTTGGAAGATAAGATTTCTACATGAAAGTTGTCATATGCAAATTATTAAACCCTATGGCTATGACATAGTATAATTACGCCGTAGGGTATAATGGAGATGATTTTGCTAGAAAGGGAAGAAATATGAATACATCATCAAATGATATTAGAATCGGAGTAAAAGAAAATAGTACGCAATTTATTTTATTAGTTGTTATTAATTTATTTGTAGGATCAATGGTTGGGTTGGAGCGGACTATACTCCCAATCATAGGAGAAGAGCGGTTTGGCCTTGCCTCCATGACTGCGGCGCTCTCATTTATTGTTAGTTTTGGTTTCTCAAAAGCGATTATGAATCTATTTGCAGGAACCCTTGCAGATAGGTTGGGACGTAAAAAGGTATTATTAGCTGGTTGGGCCATTGGGTTAGCTGTTCCGTTGCTTGTTATTTTTGCTCAAGCTTGGTGGATTATTGTCTTTGCAAATGTGCTGTTAGGGGTGAATCAGGCATTAACATGGTCGATGACAGTGAACATGAAGGTAGATTTAGCGAAATCGAATCAACGTGGATTGGCTGTTGGATTCAATGAATTTGCAGGTTATATCGGTGTGGCTTTAATGGCAGTTATATCAGGTTATATAGCTTCTGTTTATTCGTTAACTCCAGAACCTTTTTATATTGGTATTGGACTAGTTGTTGTTGGATTTATTTTATCGTTATTAGCTAAGGATACAGGCCAATATTTGAAGGTTCAATCTCAGCAACAACCTTCCAATACGATTTCTACATCAGAAGTATTTAAACGAACATCTTGGAAAGATAAAAATTTATCGAGTAGTAGCTTCGCAGGATTAACTACAAATCTGAAGGATGGCATGGCTTGGGGGCTCTTTCCTATCTTTTTTGCATCTGGTGGATTAACAGTAGGGCAAATTGGTACTATCATTGCCGTTTACCCAGCCGCATGGGGGTTTTTCCAATTGTTCACAGGAGTTTGGAGTGATAGAATAGGTCGAAAAGTTCTTATAGTGGGAGGCATGTTCGTTCAGGCCTTATCCCTTTGGTTCATCTTGCTGGTCAATGGATACTTATTATGGCTCGTTGGAGCGCTACTTCTTGGTATAGGAACTGCGATGGTTTACCCAACCATTATCGCTTCCATTAGTGATGTAGCAGAGCCTAAATGGCGGGCAACATCTCTTGGAATCTACCGTTTCTGGCGAGATAGCGGCTATGCATTTGGAGCTTTACTTGCAGGGTTATTTGCTGATCTATTAACCGTTCACTGGGCCATTGGCCTTGTCGCTATCCTCCCACTATTATCAGGAGTGCTGTCGTTAACGAGAATGCAGGAGACTTTAGTGAGATGAAATGGTGGGACGAGGGGACAGGTCCCTCGTCCCATTTTTGGTGCCAGACCCCCGCTTCAGTAATGTGGTGATACTGTAAAGCGCTGGGGGTCTGGCACTTTTTTTGAGCAGAGGGACCTGTCCCCGCGTCTCAGCACCTAAAATAACACTTGCAAAACTAATGGTATTAGTTATAATGAAACTAATACCATTAGTTTTTAAGTTTATTAGGGGGAATACCTATGAAGGTTACTCAATCGAACCAAGTGTATATGCTTTCGTTTATGCCAACGTTTTTTCCGATTAATTGTTATTTTATTGAGGAAGAGAACTCCCTTACATTAATTGATGCAGGGATGCCTTTTAGTAAAAAGTCCATTTTAAAAGCAGCAGAAGATATAGGGAAACCTATCCAGAGGATTGTATTAACTCATGCTCACACAGATCATGTTGGTGCGCTAGATGGTTTAAAGAAAGCACTACCAAAAGCTGAAGTGCTGTTACCTGAAAGAGAACTAAAGATTTTAAATGGAGATTTAACGTTAGAAGAAGGGGAAGGAGAATCGCCTATAAAAGGGGGAGCCCCTAAGAACATTCAGACAAAACCTGACACCTTATTAAAGGATGAAGACCGAATAGGTTCATTGCGAGCGATTTCTGCTCCTGGCCATACACCAGGGATGATGGCTTTTTTGGATGAACGAAGCAATAGTTTGATAGCCGGCGATGCGCTTCAAACAAAAGGAGGAGTAGCTGTAGCGGGGGATATGAAGTGGAGTTTTCCTTTTCCAGCTTTAGCTACTTGGAACAAAAAAGTGGCTATTGAAACAGCTGAGCGGTTACTGGATTATACCCCTTCTTTGTTAGCAGTGGGCCACGGAAATTGGATTCATAATCCAGAAAGTGAGATTAGAGATGCTATTATAAGAGCTAAACAATCTTTGCAGGGGGAATAAACAATGTCACCAAGAGCTGGGCTAAACCAAACGCTCATTATCGATAAGGCTCTAGAAATCGCTAACAAGGAAGGGATTGAGTCGGTGACCATTGCTTCTTTGGCAAGAGAATTAAATATAAAGTCTCCATCGTTATATAATCATGTCAAAAATTTAGGAGATATTAGAGAAGCGATGGCTATCCAAGCGATAAAACAAATGGAACAGCACTTAAGATCATCTACTATTAGCTTGGAAAATGGTGAAGAAACCATTCGAGCCATTGGGAAAGCCTACGTGCAATTTGCTAAACAACATCCAGGGATATATGAAGCTTTGTTATCAGCTCCTGATCCATCTTCTCAAAATGTTATGAAAGCAGGGGAAGGGATTGTCACGCTAATCAAAGAGGCTTTATCACCATATCCATTAACAGAAGTGGGTATGATTCATGCTGTAAGAGGATTAAGGAGTCTCCTCCATGGATTGGTAGATTTACATTATAGGGGAGGCTTTAATTTAGATGTTGATTTAGAAGGGTCACAGGAATTTATGGTGGAAACGTTTATTAAGGGATTATGATGAGATGCGGTAATGGGACGAAGGGACAGGTCCCTCGTACCAGAAATTGGCTTTTGATTATAAAATGTAAATGATTTCAATAAAAAAGATGGGTTATCCTCTGGATAGCCTATCTTTTGTTATACCTGTAATAATGAAGCACACTATACATGCAACTGATGTAACTATAATTGCAAGAATTAATCCAATTGCAATAATAAATGTATCTTCCCCTGGGTAACTAGGCGTTAACGTTACCAACCAATAAATAAACAAAAGAGTGGAACCTATGTAGAAGCTAATTCCGATAAGACTCATCTTCACACGTTCCATTCTAGATCCTTTCCATGATTTATGAACAACTAACCAAAAATAGATACTTACTACAACTGCAAAAAGCATAATAATTAAATGCACATAAGGTATGGTTAGTAGTGTTAAACCGTACAGCATGAGAATGGTAGAAATAAATAAAACAGCATTTATCCCAAACAAAAACACTCCAGCTAAACGATAATCTTGAAACCATTTAGAATCTTGCAGTTTAGATACAATTCCATGATTTTCAGAAACAATGGATAAGATGGGCTTCTTGAAATAGAGCAAAAATACGATTCCAATCAACCCCATTAGTAAAATAAATGACATCATTTCCTCTCCTTCCCTTGATTATTTCTACCTATAATAACAGTATTCCTTCCATTGTGGGACGAGGGACCTGTCCCCTCATCCCACTGCACAATTTCTCGATAATTATCATATAAAATAAATTCAGGAATTGATAGAGAGGAAGATAGATGTGTTTTATAAAGGAATAATACTAGCAATAGTGACTGGGACATTACTATTATCAGCGTGCAGCCAAGAGCAAGCTGAAAGTGATGATTACCTGCAGGAATTTGATGGGAAGTTAGAACATGTTCATGGTTTAGGGTATATGGGAAGTGATGCTGATCTTGCCTTTGCATCACATGATGGTTTGAAATTTTATCAGGATGGGGCATGGTATTCTACTTCTCAGCAAAATAATGACTATATGGGATTCACCGCAGTAGATGAAGGGTTCTATACAAGTGGACATCCTGGCAAAGATTCTAACCTCCCAAACCCTCTAGGTGTACAAAAGAGTTCAGATAAGGGGAGAACGCTAGAGAAAGTAGCATTTGAAGGAGATTTTGATTTTCACGTCATGGGTGTGGGTTATAACAATCACACAATGTATGTAGTAAATGGTCATGAGACGAACGAGCTTTCTATGGGTGTACATAAAAGTACAGATAATGGAGAGAGTTGGGAAAAGGTAGAGGCTTCAGGACTTCAAGGAGAGGTCATATCCATTGCTGTACACCCTGAAGATAATGAACGTATAGCTGCTGCTTCCAAAAAGGGGATCTATCTTTCTGAAGATGGAGGTTCCACTTTTACTAGAATAACAGAAGAAACGAACGGTACGATGGTTCATTTTACCGATGAGTTTCTGTACTATGGATATTTCGATAGTGAAGCTAGACTCGTAAACTATCATTATCAGGATCAAAAGAAAACGCAACTACCATTACCAGAATTAAAGCAGGATGCAGTAGCCTATTTCGCGCAACATCCTGAGAACGCTGAAGAAATGGTGTTTCTATCCTTTAACAATCACGCATTCCAAACAACCAATGGCGGAGATAAGTGGAAAACGATTGTAGAAGCAGGAGAAGTACAAGAGTAGTGGGAATTCTACTCCATAGCAACTGAGGTATGGAATTCAATTAATAGAGCAATCAACATACACCCAATCATTCTCCACAATGATTGGGTGTTAACTAGTGAAAGCTATACGTATTTTTTTAATTAAGAAATCGTTCATAATACGTCTCTAGTACTAGCAGGGAGGAGGTATTTACGTGTATGGAACGTTTAGCAGAGTGGCTTCATGGCTTAGTGATCCTTTGTTACAGCTTGCTAACGGGTATAACCATATTCCGCTACTAGCTGCTCTATTTCTGGGATTAGTAGGTGCAGTAGCTCCTTGTCAAATTACTGGTAATATTGGAGCTTTGTCACTCTATGGAAATCAGTCATTACAAACAAAGACTTCATGGCGCCACATTGGTCTATTTATTGCAGGGAAAATAGTAGTATTTTCTGCTTTAGGAGCACTTGTGTGGGTATTTGGACAGGAGATAAGAGGACAGTTGACCCTATTTCTTCCTATTATACGAAAGCTTATCGGCCCCACTCTTGTATTCGCTGGCTTATATTTAATTGGTGTTATAAAGATTAGGAAAACGCTGAAACTCGGAAGCATTTTCGAATCCTTTCAAGACAAACCGGGTATTGGTAGCTTTTTTATGGGGGTAAGCTTTTCGTTAGCTTTTTGTCCTACTATGTTCATTTTATTTTTTGTAACATTGATGCCCCTTGTTCTTTCTACTTCATACGGAATAGTATTGCCCAGTATATTTGCGGTAGGGACGTCTTTACCTGTTTTATTTATTCTATTCCTGATATGGTACTTTGACATGAGTGGTATATTACTTAAAAGAAGTCGTATGATAGGGAAGGTTGTCCAAATCATTACTGGATTTATACTTATTGTAATTGGGATTTTGGACACTCTTACATACTGGCTCTAAATTCAAACATAACGAGGGTCTCGAAATATGAATAAACTATCCTTTAAATTAGGGGTTCTTATTTTAATATGCATAATGATTGTCGAGGGAATTCTCTTCTTTTTCTTATACACCAACTTAGCGAACAGTCGTGTAGAAGAAGTGTTAGATAATTTGTTAGCACGTGGTAATAGTCATCGAGATGTATTGGAGAAAAGCTTTAATGATTCAACTTTAAATCATGTCGCATTGATGGAATCAGAAGCTGATACAATCGTTATGATTACAGATGACAAACAAAATGTCATTGCTCAGTCAGAGCCTATGAATGCTGAGATTAACCAGTTGATTGCAAAACCTCTCTCAAACATATCGCATCAAGGGATGATTTTGAATGGAGAATGGAAGTCAAGTTCTTTTGTAGCATCCGTTAGCCCTATTCAAATTAATGGAGGAAATAGGGGATACGTGTATATGTTTTCCCAAACCACAGTCATTAAGAGCGTGATTAATCAACTATCCAATCAGTTCCTGTTAGCTGGTTTGATAGCCATACTATTAACAGTACTTGCTATCTTTATATTAAGTCATTTTATTACTAGGCCACTCGTTCGCATGAAACGAGCAACAGAAGAGATCATTAATGGTGACTCGAAAGTTTCATTGAAATCAAAGCGAAAGGATGAGCTCGGACAATTAGCAAATTCAATAGTTATCCTATCTGATGAGCTAGAGAGGCTAAAGCAAGATCGTAAAGAATTTCTAGCTAGCATCTCTCATGAACTACGCACTCCACTCACCTACATTAAGGGATATGCTAATATCGCCAGTCGAGACATGATAAGTGACTCGGAACGACAAGATTATCTAGGTATTATTCGTGAAGAAACTGATCATGTAACACACCTAGTTAAGAACTTATTTGATTTAGCTAAAATGGACCAAAATCAATTCGTTATTCAAAAAGAAAATGTAAATTTATGTGAGATGTTAAAAAAGGTAAGAGACAAAATGCATCCAATCTTAAATGATAACCATTTACGTCTAAATATTACGTGTCCAGCTAATATTATCATTTTTGTGGACCCTGATCGTTTTCAACAAGTAATTCTTAACCTAATGGATAATGCCATCAAACATTCTCCAAACCAATCTACGATCAATATTGATGTAAAAAGAAACATGACTAGCATAGCAATTACAGTTCGAGATGAAGGAGAAGGAATTCCGGAAGAAGAGATTCCTTTTATATTTGAACGGTTGTATCGCATAGATAAATCCAGATCAAGAGAATTCGGGGGATCTGGATTAGGTTTGTCCATTGTAAAAGAAATCATAGAGAAGCATGGCGGGGAAGTAAAAGTAGAAAGTGCTGTAGGAAATGGAACGAAGATGACAATTCTAATAAACGAGGAGGATATAGTTTCGTATGATTAACATATTGTTAGTAGATGATGAGCAGCGCATGTTAGATTTACTCGAACTCCACCTCTCGCCACATGGGTATCGATGCACTAAAGTAAAAACAGGTCAAGAGGCCATACGTAAAATAGAAGAACATTCTTATGATTTGGTCCTTTTGGATATTATGATGCCGCAATTTGATGGCTGGAATGTCTGTAAAGAAATAAAAAACATTTCAGATGTTCCCATTATAATGGTAACAGCAAGAGATCAGAAGACAGATATTGTAAAAGGATTGAAGATTGGTGCCGATGATTACGTTACCAAACCATTCGATGAAGATGAATTGTTGGCTCGCGTACAAGCATTGTTAAGAAGGACCTCAAAAGAAGATTTGATTCATTTCCACGGTTTAATCTGGGATGGACAAAAACATAAACTAAGTTATCAAGACGAACCAATTCAAGTGACTCCAAAAGAATTTGCAATGATTGGTCATTTAATGAAGCATCCAGAGCGTGTATTCAGTAGGGAGCAACTCATCGATATCGTTTGGGGATTTCATTCTGATACAGAAGGTCGAACCATCGATTCTCATGTACGAAACATTCGGGAAAAAATAAGAAAGACTGGTTTTCCTATTGATGACTACTTTAAAACAGTCTGGGGTGTTGGATACAAATGGGTAAAAGACGATGAATAAACTCTCACTATTTTGCCACAGAGTCTGCACAGTTTCTTGATAAATACTGGATACACTACTAATGAGAACAAAAGGAGGGAATTAGGATGAAGAAGAAATTTTTCTCTGCCTTACTTGTTTTATTAATAGTGTTAGGACTTAGTAATGTCGTGATGGCTCATGGAGATGAAAATACTAGGGGTCATTCTATGCTAGGGTTTGATGTGGCTGAAATGATCCCTTGGATGAAAGATATGCATCCAAACATGAGCGAGGAAGAAATTAACGAGATGTATAGAGATTGTCATCAGAATCAATGAAATCAAAGTACAAAAAAAGGACCTTAGGGTTCTTTTTTTGTTTAAGTTAAGCTTTTAAAAGAAAATACTTTCTGTTCAACATTAATCAATAAGATATTTTCCTTAAAGCGTACGGGGAAAGAGCTATATCTTATGAAGCTTAGTTAAAAGGGGGTCAATCTCGGAGAATAATTATCATTGCACGATTCTGCAATATAAGGGGAATCTCCCCCCTTAAAGTTAGAAGAGAACACAAACAATGATTCTCTGCACAAATTTTGGATATTAATTGGGCATGACTATACTACAAATGAAAAACAAAAGTGGTTAAATCAAGCATTAAAATGAAAGAAAGGAGCATGAAGAAAATATGGCTCATGAACACCACAATCATTCAGAAAACCACGAAGAACATGACCAACATGAAGGACATGATGGTCATGAAGGCCACGATCATGGAGCAATGGTAGAAGACTTTAAGAAACGGTTTTATATCTCCCTTATTGTAACGATTCCTATCCTATTATTATCTCCAATGATTCAAGATTTTTTAGGAATAGATTTGGGATTCCCTTTTGACCAATATGTGTTATTCGCTCTAGCTACTTTTGTATTCTTCTATGGCGGATTGCCTTTCTTAACTGGAGCTTGGGATGAGTTGAAGCAAAAGAATCCAGGTATGATGACACTGATTGGACTCGCGATAGCTGTAGCTTATTTGTACAGCTCACTCGTTGTGTTTGGCCTGGAAGGTCGGAACTTTTTCTGGGAGTTAGCCACACTAGTTGATATTATGCTTCTTGGTCACTGGATTGAAATGAAATCTGTGATGGGGGCTTCAAATGCATTGGAAGAACTAGTGAAGTTGATGCCCAATGAAGCACATAAAGTAGATGAAGATGGAAATGTCGAGGATGTACCTGTAGGCGATCTACAAACAGGAGATAACGTTTTGGTCAAGCCTGGAGAAAAGATTCCTGTAGATGGAGACATCATTGATGGTAAGACGACTATTGATGAGTCTATGTTAACAGGTGAATCGGTTCCGGTTGAAAAGAGTGAAGGAGAGGAAGCGATAGGTGGCTCAGTCAACCAGGAAGGCTCCATCACGATAACCGTTCAGAAAACAGGGGACGACACGTATTTATCCCAAGTAATCGGATTAGTCAAAGAAGCACAGGAATCAAAATCCAAAACGCAGGATATTTCCAATCGTGCAGCAAAATGGCTATTTTACCTCGCTTTAGCAAGTGGTATTATTACTTTCATTGTCTGGCTTGCCTTAGGTAATCCTGTTGATGTAGCCATGGAACGGATGGTTACGGTTATGGTTATTACATGTCCACACGCACTAGGTTTAGCAGCACCTCTTGTCGTGGCAGTATCAACATCCATTTCTGCTAAAAAAGGATTGCTAATTAGAAATCGTGCCAATTTTGAAGGGGCTAGAAGCTTAAATGCCGTCGTGTTTGATAAAACCGGCACCTTAACCAAAGGGGAGTTTGGTGTGACGGAAATCATTTCACTTAACGACTATACAAAAGAGGACGTTCTAACATGGGCAGCTTCTTTGGAACAAAACTCAGAACATCCACTGGCTGAAGGAATTGTAGATAAAGCGAAACAAGATTCCATCACCCTAAAGAATATAGAAGAATTTGAATCCATGACTGGAAAAGGACTCAGAGGCACAGTTGACGGGAAAGAGGTCAACGTCGTAAGTCCTGGTTACGTGGACGAACACGATTATACCTATGATCAGTCTTCTTTTAATGAACTTTCGGAGGAAGGTAAAACGGTCGTGTTTGTTTTGGTAGAACAAGAATTAATGGGCATGATTGCACTAGCTGATATCGTTCGAGAAGATGCCAAGGAAGCTATCGAATCGCTAAAAGAAAAAGGTGTCCATTCTATTATGTTAACAGGTGATAATCAAAAAGTAGCTGATTGGGTTGCCAAGCAATTAGGTATTGATGAAGTATATGCGGAAGTGCTTCCGGATCAAAAAGCAGATCAAGTGAAACGTATTAAAGAAAAAGGCTGGAAAGTTGCCATGACCGGAGATGGCGTAAACGATGCTCCTGCCCTAGCTACCGCTGATTTAGGAGTTGCTATTGGAACAGGTACAGATGTAGCCATGGAATCAGCTGATATTGTACTTGTGAAAAGCAATCCGAAAGATGTCGTTTCGATTATGGAACTATCCAAGAAAACCTATCAAAAAATGATCCAGAATCTTTGGTGGGCAGCAGGATATAACATAGCGGCTATACCATTAGCAGCTGGCGTCCTAGCACCAATTGGAATCATATTAAGTCCTGCAGTTGGAGCAGGTTTAATGAGCCTAAGCACAGTTGTAGTAGCCATAAACGCCAAACTGTTAAAAGCATAGAGGGATGGGATGAGGGGACAGGTCCCTCGTCCCATTTCTTAGGTGGTACGCTTGAAGTTGGTTTATTGAAGTTAAGTAAAGTAGTATAATGCTAAAAGAAAAGGAGTGTTGAATAATGGAAAAAACTCTAGAAGTAAAAGGCATGACATGCGGACACTGTGAGAAAGCTGTTAAAGGTGCATTAGAAGAGCTAAATGGTGTCAAATCAGCGAATGTACACTTGGAGCAGAATACAGTGGATGTTAGCTATGACGAAGCCAATGTGAGTGAAAAAGAGATGAAAGAGGCAATTGAAGAGCAAGGATATGATGTTGTGTAACGTAGAAAAGCCAAGACTTACTTAAAAGTCTTGGCTTTTTTGCATTATATAGGACAAGTAAACCATCCCCATCTCATAAGCATTAATAAATAAGGTGTTGGAGGAGATGTTATATCTGTCGGGATGCTAGTCACTATTTTCACTATAGTGTTGTTATGGGGAATTGTAGTGATTACCACTTTACGTTATAAAGAGGAAATTTCTATTATGACAGGTATGGTGATTTCCATGACTATTGGTATGCTTATTGGAATAACAGCAGGAACGATAGTTGCTTTGCATTTACATAATGATATGTTCCTGTCTACATTCATCGGTATGGGGATTGGAATCATTGTAGGAGTTGTTGCTGGGATTCCCATTCATATGGTGGCCGTAATGGATGGAATGGTATCTGGTGCGATGGGTGGTATGATGGGGGCAATGCTCGGGGCTATGATCATGCCTGAACATGGTGACCTTACCATTCGTTTACTACTTCTCTTTTACAGTGTGAGTTTATGTGTGTTGCTTTATCTAATGGATTATGAGATAGGCCATACTCGGAAAAAGCTATTTCATAATCCAATTATAATGACTATTGCTCTAGGTTTCTTCTTTTACGTTTATCGAATGCTTGGACCAATTTTATAGAGTATTCTGTTTGAAAAGAAATATATAGCTGGTACATGAAAACAAATACAAAATATTTTTAGAAAAAAATAAATAAATCGGAAATCTGCACAATATCTGGATATTTGATGGGCACAACTATACTGTAAACTACATTAAGGAGTGATTTGAAAATGGCACACGAACAATATCAAGCAGCACTAAAAGCATTACACGAATGCATGGAAGCATGTAATCATTGTTATGATGCTTGTCTGCAGGAAGATGATATCAACATGATGAGCGAGTGCATTCGCCTCGACCGCGAGTGTGCAGACATTTGTGCATACCTAGAACAAGCATTAACAAGAGGGACACCATTTGTCTCTGAACTAGCTCAAGTTTGCGCAACCATCTGTGAACGTTGTGGAGAAGAATGTAAAAAGCATAATCACCAACATTGTCAAGACTGTGCAGATGCATGCTTCAAATGTGCAGAAGAATGTAAGAAGTTAGCATAAGTTTCTGGGACGAAGGGACAGGTCCCTCGTCCCACTTTTATAAAAAAAGTGCCAGACCCCCCATCGCTGTAATGTGATAAAGTTGCAAAGCAGCGGGGGTCTGGCATTTCTATGTATAGTGGGACGAGGTACCTGTCCCTCCGTCCCAAAATTAAATCTCACAATCTGTCATTTTTTTGATATAATTACTCTATTATTACTATTGAATAGAGGGGAATAAATATGACTGAAATGAAACAGATAGGCAACATGCTTATAGAAAAGAAATATGATATTGCCCAAAAGATGACAGATGAGCAGAAACAAACATTAAAATATAACTCAGATGAGTTTTTAGAAAATCTTATCAATATAAGGGCTGAGGTTATAGGTATTATTGCTGGTTCTTTAGTAGATTCACAACATGATTCGGTAACAGACATCAGTGAAAAGGCAAAAGAGTTGAGTTCGAAAGCCATTCAGTTAGAGATTCAAATGGATGAAGCGATAAAAAGTGTAAGCCAATATAGAAAATATATTTGGGATGCGATTTCGAACATTGCTGAAGAAGAGGATCTTTCCCGGCAATCTATCATTAAAATGGCACAACAAATTGATCCATTAATTGATCATGCTGTCTATATTTTTAGTACAGGATATGTAGAGCATCACAAACAAACACTTAAAGAGGCGACAGATTCATTCCTAGAATTATCTGCCCCAATTGTGCCTCTCCTAGATGATATGGCTGTAATGCCTCTAGTTGGGGATATAGATACATACCGTGCACAAGTAATTTTAGATACAGTACTGAATAAGTCTACGCAGTGGAAAATTGGTACGTTATTTATTGATCTATCCGGTGTGACGGTTGTAGATACTCAGGTAGCCCAAGAGATTATTAAAATCACTAATTCATTAATACTGCTTGGAGTGAAACCTATCTTGACAGGCATTAGACCAGAAATTGCCCATACAATGGTTCAATTAGGTATCACGATGGAAGTTAAGACGAAGGCCACACTAAAGCAGGCAATTTCTGATTATATAAATAACCCAATTTATAATAACTAATAGAGAGATATAAAAAATCCCTAGAACTTGTTGATTCTAGGGATTTTTGAACAAATATTAAGGAAATTAATGTGGCATTGATAGGTAGAACAGCAGGTTCATATGCTAATCCTATTAGTTGTAAAATAACTGCTGTCTCTAAGAGTTATTGTTTACACATAGATACAAAAATTTCAGCAACTAGATTAAGCAGGGTAATCTAGTGCACTACGCTTTTGAGTCTCTGCTATATATACGTCTAATTTCTGACTAATTTCAAGTGTCCTTTTATGATTAAGGCCATACGTTAGACCAACCTCAATCATTAAAGATCTTAATGTCGAGATACTCTCGTCTAATTCCTCTTTGGAAAGCTCTTCATTCATTTGAATAGTCATATTCATAGTTACTATCTCCCCAGGATGTAAAGGTAAGATGTCTGACCTGTTTGTAAGTCAAATTCTAGATAAATTATACCATATTAGGATGATAATTGGTAATAAAAATTAATAGAAAGATATTAGAATATATATTACAATTAGATGTAGGTCTTTTAGATTAGGTATATAGTTTTAGTGGGTAGAAGTCTGACGTTTTATTTTAATCTTACATAATCATCCATTATCGGTGAATCCTTGCATGCCTAGCTAAAATGTCATTATACTTTTTTGTAACGGTTCATAGGAGGAATTACATGATAGATTTTGGGACATACATTCAACAATCAAAGCGAAATTGTGAGGAACTTCATGGTCTTGACCCAACAAAAGCACCGGAGTTAGAGGTTGGGATCTCTCGTGAAGAAGTTCAGCAAAGGAAACAATCGTTAGAACAGGCCCTGCATGTAATTCAACATTTTATGCAAAAATTACTTTATTATATGGGGGGGACTCCCACACTTGTTGTCACGACAGATATAGATGGGTACATCGTGGATATATACGGAGATCCAAGTATTATGGAGATGGTTGACTCCATTGGTATCCAAGCAGGCGTCAAATTTGAGGAAAAAGAAGTAGGGACCAATTCTATTTCTCTAGCATTGAGACATAAAGAACCTATTGCGTTAGTTGGCACAGATCATTTTCACCATGCTTTATCCGGTGTTGCATGTTATACAGCACCGTTTAGTTATTCGGATGATAATCGTTTATCAGGAACTGTATCCATTATGACAACGATTGAGTATGCCAACCATTTTCATCTTGGATTGTTATCATCTGCTGTTGATTCTATTGAACGGGAACTCCGTTTGCAAGAGAAGAATGATAAACTGGAGATATTAAATCAAGTATTAATAAATTCAACTCCTCTTGGAATTATGATGACCGATGAACACGGAGAGCTAATTGAATACAATACCTCCCTTGAACAAATTACGGAGAGCAATGTGAATCAAGTCCTAGAAAAAGAACATAAGCAGATTGATATTATAAGAGAATATATCGATAGGGTTCTGCATAACGGGGATACGATAAACAATGTAGAAATCACCCTTCCAATTAATGAAGAGGGAGATACAAAGATTTGCCTCCTTGATGTCATTCCTCTATATAATGGAGAAAAAATCATTGGAGCTTTCGCGCAATTTAGGGACATGACCCATTATTATGAGCTGCAACAACAACTTATAGAGTCCGAAAAGTTGTCCACACTAGGAAAATTTGGTGCTGGTTTGGCACATGAAATCAGAAACCCACTCACCTCTATAATAGGACTTACACAGCTATTGAAAGAAAACAACAATCAGAATAAATACCTTGATATCATCATAGGTGAGTTAGAGAGAATACAAAGCCTAGTAAATCAATTTGTGTTACTGAGAAAACCTACTGACTTGAAAGCTGAAACGTGTAACATCCCAACTTTAATACAAAACACAGTAGAGTTAATGAACAGCAATGCCCAGCTCCAAAATATCGACATACAATTTGATTCGCCTCACTCAGATTTGAAACTCGATGTAGATCATGCCAAAATCAAACAAGTCCTGATTAATTTTATCAAAAATGCCTTCGAATCCATGCCCAATGGAGGAAAAGTACGTATACAATTAATTGGTACACCTAAAGAAAATGAAGTTAGGATTTCGATACAAGACCAGGGTGTTGGAATGACTGAAGATCAAGTTAGCAAACTGGGTAAGCCATTCTTTACGACAAAAGAAAGCGGTATGGGAATGGGATTAGCCATTTGTTTTGATATTATTAAAGCTCACCAGGGAGATATTAAGATTGAATCTGAAAAAGGAGAAGGCACTAGAGTTGATTTGGTGCTTCCAAAAGAAGCCTGACATTATACGTCCTTCATTTTACATGGAGGGCGTTTTTTGTATGACAACACGTTGCAGGATTATCTTGCTTAAAGTACGATGATAAAAAGAAGAATGCCTAGAGGAGGGTGTGACAGACATGTTACTAGAATTCATTGTCCAAAATAAACGAGAAGCAGAAGAAGCAGAAAAGTTAGGTGTAGATCGTGTGGAGTTGGTTTCTGCCATGCAAGAAGGAGGACTGACACCAAGTTATGGAACAATTAAACAAGTATTGGAGAGTGTAGACATACCTGTTCAAATTATGGTTCGCCCTCATAGCTATGGTTATGTGTATGACGAAGAGGATCTTCAAGTCATATGTGATGATATCCGTGCCATAAAGGAGCTCGGAGGAAATAGAATCGTCTTTGGTGCGTTGCATGAGGATAACACGATTAATATGAAGATGCTACAAAAGCTCATTACCCAGTTTCCAGAACTGAATATCACATTTCATCGGGCGTTCGATGAAGTAGCCTCACAGGAAGAAGCTTATAAAACACTGTCAAAATTCCACTCGAATGTGAAGCAAATCTTAACATCAGGAGGGGCTTCGAATTGTGAAGAAGGGAAAGAGGAGCTTGCAAAACTAGTACACCTTTCTCGAGAACACAATGGACCTAGTATCATGCCAGGTGGAGGGATGAAGCCTTCTAATTTAGAACGAGTTCACCATGTGGCAGAAGCAAAAGCCTATCATTTTGGAAAATCGGTTCGAATCGGCAACTCCTTTGCAAAAGGATTTGACGTGGAAGTTGTAAAAGAATTGCTTGAGCATAATAAAGATTAAAAATGTGGATTCTAGCACTAATCATAACGTTGATTAGTGCTTATTTAATTGAGAAACCAATTGTGTGTATTACATAATTTTGAAATAATGAATGGTAATTAGGTATAAATCATGAAGGAATGG
This sequence comes from Pontibacillus yanchengensis Y32, assembly GCF_000770635.1. GTDB lineage: Bacteria > Bacillota > Bacilli > Bacillales > BH030062 > Pontibacillus > Pontibacillus yanchengensis. The sequence goes on along the minus strand of NZ_AVBF01000003.1, from coordinate 29,812 downwards.
TTGTTTGTGAAAAGAGAAATCCTATTGTTTATGGCTATGCTAATTGCAATAGTTGGATGTGCACCAAAACAAAACATTAATATGATGAGACTCCTATATGAAACAAACCATATATCGGAAGTCGATATCAAATTGGAAGATTATTATTACGATGCAACAGAGTTGGCAAGAACCACCAAGCCACCCAAGATGGAAGATTATATTGCCATTATAGAAGGGCTTGAATTAAAGAAAGTAAAAAAGCAACAGATTAGTAAATTAGATAGCAAAATGAAAAAGTATAGAATGAAAGGCGAGTCCCTAGTAACAAATCTTACATACAATAAAGGGGATACCTCCTATAACGTTATGTTAGAAATTGCATCTGATGGCTTTGGCTTTTTGGTAGATTACAAGGATACATCCTCATCTGATGAAATGTATCAAATAACCAATGCTACTTCAGAGACATTCTCCAAAATCCATACATATTATAAGTCCATTTATAAAAAAGTCTCTCCGGAGAACGGTACCGAATTAGATTCAGAGAAGGATCTAAGCATAAATTAAGATAGAGGGTAATAATACACGAACTAAAAGCAATAACCAATTGTATAATGACTTGTCTATTAATAGTAGGCTGCCAAATGAAAATCTTAGTTTGCGAGAGGTAACCCAAATAGAATGTGATAAACACCACAGTTATAATTAGGGAACAAACGTAAGGATTGGAGAAATAAACATGACTTTTCTTATTGTTGTGTATAACTAAAAAAGTGATGCGACCACGTCCAGCTCCAGCGCCCAGCGACTAGTATGCTTCCCTCGCCTCCGTACGATAAGTTAACATCGAATCACTTCGCTCTTCGTGTTGCCTTTATCTCCTACGGCTCAGTCCAGCATATACGTCGCTAGCAGGGCGCTTGCGCTTTTGTTCTGCACTAGTAGCAGGTATGTTGGGGATAATTGTAATAGGACCCGAGGGTTCAGTGATCGGTGGCTTAATAGGATTAGTCTTTGGGGTAGCCCAATCAAATGGTAGAAGAATCCTTAAATTAGAAAAAGAGATAGAGGCTTTGAAAAATAATGGTCCTGAATAGTAATTATTCCCATAAATTTTGATATTGGAGGGTTATCATTGAAGAAAATAGCAACAACTTTAATGCTAGTGTTGATACTAGTAGCTTGCAAAAATCCTAATGCCCCAACAAATACAGTAACAGGAGAGGTCTTAGGTGTTGACGACTCCTACATAAGTGTAAATTGTTCTGATGAAGCAAAAGGAAATGAGCAACCACAAATATCAATGATGTATGGATGCAAGGTGAGAATAACAGATGACACTACATTCAGTAATGGTAATATGGAAGACTTGTCCGATGATTCTAAAGTAAAAGTCAAGTTAACTAAGAAAATGGACATAGACGCACAGAAGAAGTCTTCGTTAAATGTAACTGCAAAAGAAATCATAATTAAATAAAACATTAATGAATATCCAAATGTCTGCCATTATCCCAAACTGTTGAGGATTATGGCAGGCACTTTTTTCTAAGGCTACCTTATTATTTCTTCTACTGTTTTCATCTCAGCAAATGCTTCTGTTTGAATGCCGGTTATATATAATTTATGGATGTCATGTTCTCTATATTGACTTTGTAAGGAAGTATCATAGAAGGAATCAGGAGTGTTCTTTTCTATCACAATGTCTTGTGGACGTGGAGTTATGGTTTCATGGATTTGCCAGCCAGGTGTGTTTTTTTCTAATGAGCTATTTTCTGGTCCGTTATGCTGAACAAATATAATCTTCAATCCTTCCATATCCGCAAATTCTATCAACCTACTAATATTCTGTAATAAATTTTTTCCATTGTGTACTGGTGGTTCCATCGTAAACATTGCTTTTTGTACATCAATAATGACTAATGCTTCATCCAAAGAAAAACCTCCTTTAAAAAAGGAACGTTTGTTCTTGTTTAACTTAACATAAATTGTAATCATCTGTCTATTACTTTGATGAAAATAAAACTTATGATTCTCAAATACTATTAACCAAAATAATTATTAGTTACAATTGTGTGTTTTTCAAAAAATTAGTTAGATTTTAAATGCTATCTTTAGTAGAATATGTAAATAACAGGTCATCAGATGACCTGTTATTTACAATGAATTTTCGAAAGCGTTATACCAATGAAGTTAATCTCAATTACTATAAAATTGTAAATAAAAGTAGGTTGTCATGGAATTTGGAGGAAATCGCAGTGCCATATAAACAAATACGAACAAGAAAAATATACGAAGAAGTAGCTGATTCTTTATTGGAGATGCTTCAAAAAGGTGAATTGAAACCAGGTGACAAACTAGACTCCGTAGAGCAATTGTCCAAAAACTTTAGCGTTGGTCGTTCTGCTGTGCGAGAAGCCTTAAGCGCATTACGGGCGACAGGTATATTGGAAATGAGGCAAGGTGAGGGGACATTTGTAAAACAATTTGACCCTACCAAGTTTTCCATCCCTGTGTCCATTGCCTTCATTATGAATCGTAAAGATATTAAAGAATTAATGGATGTTAGAAAGATACTAGAGGTAGGCGCTGTAGCCACAGCTGCATTTGAATATAAAGAGGAGGATTTACCTCCTATTCAAGCTGCCCTAGATGATATGAGAAATGCAAATGACAATGGAGAGCTTGGAGAAAAAGCAGATCTAGATTTTCACCTAGCTATCGCTCAAGCTACACATAATCAAATGCTTATTAATTTAATGAACAGTGTTTCTGAAATTATGATGGAAGCGATGCGAGAGGCTCGTAAACTTTGGTTTGATTCAGAAACGAGAACGTATAAGCTTCTCGAAGAGCATAAACTTATTTACGATGCGATTGAGAAACGTGATTCAGATAAAGCTCAAGAGTTAATGCTATATCATTTAACACAAGTAGAAGAAGCGCTTTTTCAATACATCGATTAAAGAACAAAAGCATAGAGGGCCATGCTAGCAATATGTATAGTGGGCGCTGGAGCTCGAGATGTAAGTGTCAGCACGAATACACATAACACAAAAGGTTCTGATCTCAGAACCTTATCTTAACTAGAGTCATCAGATGACCTGTTCAATGAAATTCAGAAAATGAAGTGGAGGTAGACAACATGAAAGTATCCTTATTCATCACCTGTTTATGCGACATTATTTCTTCAGATGTTGGAAAAGACACGGTTGAGGTGTTGGAGAAATTAGGTTGCGAGGTAGATTTTCCGGAGCAACAAACGTGCTGTGGTCAACCTGCTTATAATAGTGGGTATTTATCTAAATCGAAAGAAGCTATGAAACAAATGATGAAGGCTTTTAAAGATTCAGAGTATGTAGTAGGACCTTCTGGTTCGTGCGTAGCTATGTTGCATGAATACCCTCAGATATTTAAAGGGGACCCAGATTGGGAGGAGGAAGCCAACAAATTAGCTGCAAAATCCTATGAATTTACGCAGTTTATTGTAGACGTATTGGGCAGGGTAGATGTTGGTTCCAATTTTAAAGGGATAGTGACATACCACAGTTCTTGCCATATGACGCGCTTATTAGGTGTGAAGGATGCTCCGAAGAAACTATTAGAACAAGTGGAAGGTATTCAATTAAGAGAACTTCCTTTATGTGAGGATTGTTGTGGGTTTGGAGGTACGTTTGCTGTGAAAAACCCAGAAATCTCGGAGCAAATGGTGAAGGAAAAGACAGAGCATATCATGGAAACAGAAGCGGAGTATGTAATTGGTGGAGATATGGGATGTTTGATGAATATTGGCGGAAAACTGAGCCGAGATAATAGAGATGTGAAAGTGATGCATATTAGTCAGGTGCTAAACAGCTAGAAAGGAGATCAAAATATGCCTATTAAGTTAGGGGAAGCTTCTTATAAAGAAAGAATTCAGTCTGGAATCGAAAACGATTTTATGCGGGGAGCGGTTTCTTCTGCACAAGGACGCTTCCGTTCAGGTCGTTTAAAGGCTGCTGAAGAGTTAGGAAATTGGGAAGATTGGAGAACTCGCGGGGAAGAAATCCGTACACATACACTCGAAAATATTGATTTCTACTTACAACAATTAAGTGATGAAGTTTCCAAGCGTGGTGGAAAAGTATTTTTTGCCGAGACAGCTGAGGAAGCCAATGAATATATTAATAATGTCGTAAAAGAAAAAGAAGCAAAGAAAGTAGTTAAATCAAAATCGATGGTAACCGAAGAAATTGGGTTGAATGAGGCGTTAGAGGAAGCTGGTAGTGAAGTCATTGAGACAGATCTTGGCGAATGGATACTGCAAATGGATGAAGACCCCCCTTCGCATATCGTCACCCCTGCTCTTCATAAAAATAAAGAACAAATAAGGGAAACCTTTGCGAGTAAAAAAGGATACAAGAACTCGGACATGCCAGAAGAATTAGCCACCTTTGCAAGAGAGCAATTAAGAAAGGAATTCTTATCAGCAGATGTAGGCATTACTGGATGTAATTTTGCAGTGACAGAATCCGGAGCCATCACATTCGTAACCAATGAAGGGAACGCTAGACTTGTTACTTCCTTGCCAGATACGCAAATATCCGTCATGGGGATGGAGAGGCTAGCTCCAACATGGGAAGACATGGAAGTGCTTGTAAGTTTATTAACAAGGGCGGCTGTCGGACAGAAGCTAACCAGTTATGTAACCGCTATTACAGGGACTCGACTAGAGGATGAAGTAGATGGTCCAGAAGAATACCATTTAGTGATTGTCGACAATGGTCGTTCTAAGATTCTTGGCACCGAATTTCAATCTGCTCTTCACTGCATCCGTTGCGCAGCTTGTATAAATGTTTGTCCTGTCTATCGTCATGTTGGAGGACATTCGTATAATTCTGTTTATCCTGGACCGATTGGTGCCGTACTAACACCATTATTGGATGGATATGACGATCATAAGGAACTACCATACGCGTCGACCTTATGCGCTGCGTGTACAGATGCATGTCCTGTGAAAATTCCGTTACATGAACAACTAATACGACATAGGGAAATCATCGTAGAACGAGAAAAGAAGTCTCCAAAAAGTGAACAAATGATGATGGAAGGCTTTGCGCAATGGGCTTCTCATCCTGCAGCGTATAAACTCAGCGCCAGAATGGCAAGAACCTCACTCAAGCCCTGGACGAAGGATGAAATCATCAAGAATGGACCTGGACCACTAAAAGGGTGGACAGACGTCCGTGATTTTCCAGCACCAAGTAAGCAAAGCTTCCGATCATGGTTCAAGTCCAGACAAAAGAAAGAAAGGGGTCAGTAATCAATGAGTATACAAAACAGAGATAGCTTTCTTCAAAATGTGGCTAATCATCTTGGAAGACCCCGAAAGACAGAGCAGGTAGAGAGATCCTCTTTTACGGTGGCACCACAATGGGAAGTTTTTAAAGATCATACACAAGATGAGCTAGCTGATGAATTAGAAGCACACTGTAAGGTTATTCATACGACATGCAAACGAACCACCGTATCTGAATTGCCACATGTATTATGGGAAACGGTAAAAGGGTATGATGGAAAATCTGTTATCGCTTCAGATGACAAGCGAAATGATGCATTTGGAGTAACTTCATTTTATAAAGAATTAGAAGAGCAAGGAGTAGAGTTTCAGCTATGGAATCCATCAGATGGGCACTATAACATGGAATTTGCCGAGCGAGCAGATGTAGGCATCACCTTTAGTGATATAACATTGGCAGAATCAGGTACGGTGACATTGTTTAACAACAGTGGGAATGGCCGCGCTATTAGTCTATTACCAAGAACCTATATCGCCATTATTCCGAAAAGTACCCTAGTTCCTCGAATGACCCAGGCTGCGAAGCATATTCACGATGCCAATCAAGACGGACATCCAGTTTCCTCCTGTGTCAGTTTCATCACAGGTCCAAGTAATAGTGCAGATATTGAAATGAATCTAATAGTTGGTGTACATGGGCCAGTGGAAGTTACGTATATTATCGTGGAATAAGCGTTTATAAAATATAGAATATCCCGCCCCTCGCATATAACTGCTGTTTTGCGAGGTTTTTTTCTGTAGAAGACCAATAAAAAATTTTTTATACAGGTTTGTGTAAACAAAATAGATTCAACTTATATTCTAATAGATTAATTAAGTTTCGCAGAAAGAAAATGTTGTAAAATTTCACTTTTTCAGATAGAATATCAGCTAGAAAATTCAGGAATAATATTCGATGATAATTAGCTTGTTTTTCCAATATTTGTTACTATAAACCTTTTAGAGATAAGTTAATTGAATGGTTAAGAATGAATAAAGAAAAGTTGGTCAAGTTTACCTCATTGGACTGACAACTACTCTCTAAGTCCAAAGCATGGGTAGGTGTATGAAACTATGAATATCTTAATAATATGTCTCCTATCCTATTTGTCTGGAAGTTTCACAGGTGCTTATTATGTAGTGAAATCTAGTATAGGCGAAGATATCCGACACCATTTCAGTGGTAATGTAGGTGCTACGAATGCCGGTCGCTTGTTAGGAAAAAAAGGCTTTTTATATGCATTATTGATAGATGCTCTAAAAGTAATTATCCCTTTATCGATTATTCGCTATATTACAAACGGTGATGAAGTAACGATGTTATTAGGGGCTTTGTTTCTCATTTTAGGGCATGTCTATCCTGTATTTCTTCGTTTTCAAGGTGGGAAAGGCATTGTAGCTTTTTTAGCGTCTAGTCTTGTTTTATCTCCCATCACTATTGGAGTTATGGCAATTTCCATGGGGATAATGTATGTGGGAAGTAAGAAGTATAAACTGTCTGGCTTTCTTGCTATAAGTACCATACCAGTCAGTAGTTATCTGTTTGGTGATTCTCTTACTCTATCAATTGGATTGTTGGTTTTACTTATTTTTGTCCTTTGTATGCATGTAACCTAAATAATCGGAGGAATCATAATGGCTTCTTTAACATATAAGATTGCTGCTGAAGAGAACGAATTAAATCAAATACATGAATTGAATTATCAAACCTTTGTGCAAGAAATCCCTCAACATGAAACAAACTCCATGCACGCTCTAGTGGATAAGTTCCATGATGAGAATACATACGTTATTGCCAAGCAGGATAGTAAAGTAGTTGGTATGATTGCAGTTCGAGCGAATCGGCCCTTTTCGCTTGATGGTAAATTGGATAATCTCAATCAGTACCTGCCTGAGGATGCGAACCCATGTGAAATTCGCTTGTTATCGGTTGAAAAGGGATACCGAAGTACAAGAGTGTTTTATCATTTATGTGAGCAGCTAGTAGAATTTTGTTTAGAGAAGAACTATACAATGGCCTTAATCTCTGGAACGCTACGTCAAATGAAGCTATATAAGCGCATAGGCTTCCAACCCTTTGGTCCAAGAGTAGGGTCAGAAGAAGCACCTTACCAACCAATGTACCTTACCAAGGAAAATTTCGAACAATCTTCCAAAGCGTTTGGTCGTTTGATGTATCCGAGGTCAAAGTCCTCTAAGAAAGAAAAGTCCTTTCTACCTGGTCCAGTGCCTATGGATGATAGTGTTCAGGAAGCATTTACTCGACCAGCAATCTCCCATAGAAGTGAGGCATTTTCATCTAAACTTCAGGGACTACAAGAAAGGTTATGCCAATTCACACATGCTCATAGCGCCCAAGTAATGGTGGGGACAGGAACGCTTGCGAATGATATAGTCGCTGCGCAATTAACACAAATGCAAGGTTATGGGGTTATTTTAGCTAACGGTGAATTTGGTAATCGATTATGCAATCATGCGAATCGCTTTGACCTAGACTATTATTCTATTGAAAAAGAATGGAATGACTCTATTACGTTACAAGAAGTGGAATACCTTCTACATGAACATCCTGAAATCAAATGGTTATGGACCGTCCATTGCGAAACATCGACCGGCTACTTGTATGACCTTCCTGGTTTACAGATGTTGTGTCAAAAATATGACGTGGAATTATGTTTGGATGCTTGTAGCTCTGTTGGGGTTGTGCCAATGGATTTATCTAACGTATATCTAGCTTCAACCGTAAGTGGAAAAGGTCTAGCGTCTTATGCAGGTCTGGCAGTTGTCTTTCATCGAGATAACATCAAGCCTAACCCTGCCATTCCGCAATATCTTGATCTAGGTAACTACGTAGAACAGGGAAGTATCCCTTATACGCATTCTTCCAACTTGGTAGAAGCGTTAGCGACTGCCTTAACTACGAATTACGTAAAAGATAAGTACCAGTTAGCTTTTCATGCTCGTTCCAATCTTAAAGAAGCGGGATTTGATGTTCTCGGTGGAGAAGAATACTCACCAGGCATCATCACGATTAGGATTCCGTCATCCCATTCTAGTAAAAAGCTAGGGGAACGTTGTAAGGAAGAAGGAATCCTATTAAGCTATGAAAGCTCGTACTTGTTAGAACGTAATTGGGTGCAAATGTCTTTAATGGGAGCCCAGTCCGAAACACGCATTGATGAAGCCATTAAGGTTATGGCAAAAAATTACGAAACGCTCCTACATGATGCATAATCCTAAATCAATTGTATGGTTCGCCGTCATTACGCTATGGGTGAAAACGGTCGTGGTATCGTTTTTTGGATTTTCATTAGGAGTCGATTCGTTTTTTGACATTGTGCTTATCATTTGTAATTCGATGGGGATATTAATGCTCCTGGTTGGGTTGAGCTTCTACTTTTCGAAACGGGTCAAACCAAGCATTATCGTCATAATTATGTTCCTTATTTCTGGTCTTCTATTTGGGAATCTACTTTATTACCGCTTTTATAGTGATTTTGTTACATTACCGATTCTCTTTCAGTTTCAAAATGTCGGTGGTGTTGGAGCGAGCACAGTAGAACTGATGAGCCTATGGGATATTCTGTTATTTGTTGATGTGCTTACCTTGATGATTTGGTTAAAAGGTTGGAACTTTAAGGGTGCTTTTCCTTCTAAAAGGTGGAAACGTTGGTATGTGGGGGCAAGTATGATGTTAGTTCTTACTTCTATCAGTCTAGGGCTACTCTATTCTCCCTATTTGTTAATGGAGACGTATGATCGTCAAAAAATGGTCAAAAGCGTGGGGCCATACAACTATCATGCCTATGATATAGCTCATACCATGTACGTATCTTTCAAAGATACATTCGTTTCATCATCTACTACAACGAACGCGATGAGCTATATGAAGGAGAGTACACCTACAAATAATTCTGATCTTTTTGGCATAGCAAAAGGGAAGAATCTTGTAATGATTAGCATGGAATCTACACAAGATTTTGTGATAAATGAAAAGGTGGAAGGGGAGGAAATTACCCCCTTTCTAAATTCTCTAATAAAGGAGAGTTTTTATTTTAACCAAGTTTTTGATCAAACTGCTCAGGGAAAAACATCCGATTCAGAGCTTATGATTGATACAGGGTTATATCCTTTAGAAAGTGGTTCTGTTTTTATACGAAAACCACAAAATGATTTTACAAGCTTACCGGAAATACTGAAGGAGAAACAAAACGTTCAATCGTATGTGTTTCATGGTAATATCCAATCCTTTTGGAATCGAGAGCAAATGTACAAGACGTTTGGCTATAAGCGTTATTATTCAAAGAAAGACTACCATGTGACAGAAGAAAACTCCGTGAATTATGGCATAAAGGATGAGCCTTTTTTCAACCAATCGATGGAAAAGATAAAAGAACTGCCCCAGCCTTTTTATGCTCGACTTATTACACTAACGAATCATTTCCCTTTCTTGCTGGACGATGAAGATACACATATAGCGAAAGCAAACACACAAGAAGAAGTTGTTAATCGATACGTGACAACAGTTCGTTATCAGGACGAGGCAATCAAACAATTCATCCAGTCCTTTAAAGAACAAGGATTGTACGAGGACACGATGTTTGTTTTATATGGAGATCATTACGGCATCTCAGAGAAGTATGAACAGGGTGCTTTGGACTTGGTTGGACAACAAGATACACCGGTAAACCGAATGAGGTTAAAGCAAGTTCCACTCATTGTCCATGTGCCAGGGTATGAAGGGAAAACCATTTCCAAAATTGGAGGAGAGGTAGATATTCGTGCGACGTTGTTACATCTACTTGGTATCGAAAAAGACAATCCCCTTTCCTTTAGTCGAAATCTGTTTACGAGAAGCAAGACAGAGCCTGTCATTTTTCGAAACGGCAACTTTGTTACTGCTAAGTATATGTGGAAAGGGAATGATTGCTATCGGAAAAAGACAGGTGAAAAGATCGACCCTTCTAACTGTGAACCCTACAGACAACAAGTTCGTAAAGAGCTTAGGTTGTCAGATGATATTATCTACGGGGATTTAGGAAGGTTTGTGGATTAGATATGCTTCCGTTTCCTAATGGTTACATTAGTTTTCAAACGGTACATTCGTTTTTGCACCACTTTGAACCATAACCACGTTTTTTATATTTCCGGAAATTTTTTGGTCGATACGAATCACAAATGTTCTAGGTGTTGCATCAGAAGTGCATGCCTTTTCTGGTTGTGATAAAGATACCTTCATAGTATTGTTCTCAATACGTATATCACCTTTATTTATGTAGTATGGACAACTGCCAGATTCCTGAACTCCAAGGAAGAAAACGTTGTGCTTATTAAAGTCAATGTTAGGTAATTTATCTTTTAAACCATATAAGCTCCATAAGTGTTCAAATCCTGATTTATTATCAGCTTTTTTAACCATATATTCAAATAAAGGTGTCGTCTCTCTTTTAAATGCAGTTTCAAGAAAGTTAGTAGGTAATGTTTTTTCACTTGCTATTGTCTCGAAATTATTTTCATTTGTACCATTACCGCAAGCAGATAATAATAAAATGAATGCTAGAACAGCAAGTAAATGTTTAGGTATTGTCATAGCTTATTCACTCCTTTTCTATACCAATTAGTCGACTAATAATTGTAAAGAGTTTCATTCATTCGATTAAAATCCAATATTGTTTATGAAGTAAATTTGAAACCATTCACTCTATCTAAATATAGAAAGAACTCGTGACTAGCGTACACGAGTTCTTACCTAATAGTTACGAATAAAACGGCCCGACATATTCAGCTGAAGGCCTGAATATCGTGTTGTCTTCCAATTGTTCCATAACATGCGCGGTCCAGCCTACCATGCGACTTGCTGTGAACGTGGCAGTAAAGAGATTCGTTGGAATTGTTAGTTCTCGCAAAATTGCTGCAGCATAAAACTCCACATTCGTATAGAGATTGCGTCCTGGTTTCAGTTCTTCTAACACGTTTATAGATGCTTCCTCCACGTTCAAAGCAAGGTCAAACCAATCGTCTTCTTGCTTCTGTTGTTGGAGGATTTTTTTAATGGCTTGCGCTCTAGGGTCCCAAGTCTTATACACTCTGTGTCCAAATCCCATTAATTTCTCTCCCTGTTGAACTTTTTCTCGGATAAACTCGCGAATATCCTCCTGTTGTACCGACTCGTTTAACAGCTCAATGACCCCAGACGGAGCACCGCCATGTAATGGACCTTTCATTGTCCCAACAGCTGAAGTGATGGCTGAAGCGATGTCTGATTCCGTAGATGCGGTAACTCGAGCAGAGAAGGTGGAAGCATTTAGACCATGTTCCATCGTTAGGATCATATAGGTTTCCAATGCTTGAACATAAGCTTTCGATGGTTCTTTTCCAGTAATCATATAGAGGTAATAGGCAACGTGATCTAAGTCAGAGCGTTCTTCTGGAAAAGCGATGTCCTGTTGCAGCGATTGTCTATAAGCAATAATGGCGGGTGTTAAAGATGTAAGTGAGATGGCATCGGTGATAGTGGCTTGATTTTCATCAGTGAGTTCCACGGATGATAATGCTGTTCTCAATACACTAAGCATGTCATGGCTATGTGGGACAGATGCTATGATGCTTTTCATATTGTCTGGAAGTTTCCGGGATGCTTGAAATTGTTTCTTTAATTCTATTAATTGCTCTTGGTTTGGTAAGGTACCGTACCAGAGTAAGTAGGCTACTTCTTCAAAGCTATGTGTTTGTGCTAAATCGGCGGCATCATACCCACGATAGATTAACCTACCTTGTTCTCCATCAATAAAGCTCATTTTCGTTTCTGTACATGTAATTCCTTTTAAGCCTCTTGCTATCATTTGGTTACCTCCTTGATTTGTTGCTACTATTAAGTATAAATTGTATGATTTATTTAGAAAATTAAATAAATTAAATGGCAGTGATTAATATTTTTAAAGAATGGGGTGGGGGAATGGAATTATCATGGTTGAATACTTTTATTACAGTAGAGAGGGAAAAGAGTTTTCGAAAAGCTGCTGATGTTTTATTTGTTTCACAACCAACCGTTACAGTACATATTAAGTCTATTGAAAAAGAACTAGGAGTTAGTCTGTTCGAGCGGAATAATCGGTTCGTGAAACTAACCGAAGAAGGAAGAAGGTTCTTGGGGCATGCTCAGAGAGTACTAGCAGTCCATCAAGAGGGAATGGAAGATATGCATTCCTTTACACAAGGGTATAGACAAAAACTAAGCTTAGCCATATCCCCATCTATTGCAGACACAATTATGCCTACTGTGCTGAAAGGGTATTTGAAAAGGAATCCAGAAGTTGAGATTAATGTAGATATTCGTGAATCGGTAGAGATAGAAGAAGCAGTTCGAAACGAAGAAGTAGATATAGGCTTCTCTTTGCTTCCTAGTCATAATAATGATGTCATTTGCTATGAACTATATGAAGATGAGATTGTTTTTTGTGTCCCACATGATGGATATGACGATGAATCAGCACCGCTAAACTATCCTGAAACGTTTTTGCAGCAACATTATTTGTTCACACACAATTACCCAGGTGTATGGGATTCATTGCATCAGAAAATAAAATCAACCTTTCCTCAAACCAAATCCATGAAAGTGTCCCAAGTCCACATTACCAAGCGATTTATAGCAAGTGGACTCGGTGTATCCTTCTTACCGAAATCGGCAGTTAGAAGGGAACTGCTAGAAGGTAGAATTCTAGAAGTCCCCTTTCCGGAAATCTCTTTACCGAATGTACATACCTTTGCTCTAACAAAGTACAATCATACGCTGGAAAATGACTTCATTGATTTTGTTTCTAATCATCAGTTTAAGTGATGATGGGGGATGTATGAGGAAGGATTCTCATGTATTTACCTTGAATAAAGAAGGAGAAACGGACGTTGATGGAGTATTAAAGTTGTTAGTGAATAAGGAATAAGGAAGGAGTTTTCCCAATGAAAACCAAGCTCCCGGAATCTATTGCACAAAATCTAACCTTACCTGTAATTTCAGCACCAATGTTTCTCGTCTCTAGCCCAGCACTTGTCATTGAAAGCTGTAAAGCAGGTATTATTGGCTCATTTCCTACACTAAATGCGCGTACTGAAGTGGATTTTGAACAGTGGATGGACCAAATTACAACCGAATTAGCAGAAGCGAAAGAAGCCGATCCCTCACGAAAAATCGCACCATGGGCCGTTAACCTTATCGTTCATCGTACCAATAAACGCTATGAAACTGACCTGGAACTCATCCAGAAATACGAGCCACCTATCGTCATCACATCTCTAGGAAACCCATCTGCAGTAGTTGAAATCGTCCATCAATACGGAGGACTAGTATTCTCCGATGTAGCAACCATACCACATGCCAAAAAAGCAGCATCAACTGGTGTAGACGGACTCATCCTTGTAGCTTCAGGTGCAGGGGGCCACGCTGGACCAATCAACAGCTTCGCCTTTGCTGGAGCGGTCCGGGAATTCTGGGATGGCATCACGATTCTAGCCGGCTGCATCTCAAGTGGAAGAGATGTCCTTGCCACCCAAGCACTGGGCATGGACATGGCCTATATCGGAACCAAATTCATCTCCGCCAAAGAAAGCATGGCATCAGATGACTACAAAAACATGCTCGTCCAATCAACCGTCGAAGACCTCATCAACACCGACGCCTTCACCGGCGTACACGCTAACTACTTAAAGGAAAGCATCACCAAATCCGGTATCAACATCGACGACCTAAAAAGCAAAGGATCCGCCGACCTATCCAAGCTCAACCAAAGTGACTCGAAAGCATGGAAGGATATTTGGTCAGCAGGGCAAGGAGTGGATCAGGTACATGAGGTGGAGAGTGTGGAGGAGATTGTTGATGGGTTGGAGAGGGAGTATAGTGAGGCGTTGCAAGGGTTTGTGGCAGTGGGTAATTCTTAATGAGTGTTTATTTTAACAAATGAATAGGTAAGCGGAAGGAAGCTATCTCCTTCCGCTTTTTGTGATGTTATTCTTAAGGAAAGATAATAGAAAAGATGATATATTTCATAAAGATTAATTAATTTTGGAGGAGTTATATTTAATAAGCTAGAATTTAAGTATTGATTGTCAATAGAGTAACTCTAATACAGTATTGTTAGGCGGATTTGATGAGTCACAAATTAAAAGTTGGAGAGATACAGGAGACATATTTAACAGACGAAGATATTTGGAGAGTACTAACTAGATTACTCTCCAATAAAGCTAAAAAGTCTGCTACATATAAATTCGGTTTAGTAAAATCCATAATAGAAAATCTTTATCAAGTGAATGATCAATTAGAGATTACTTATGATCAATTAGCTTTTTCTTTTAGCAAGATTTATTGGAATCTTGTTATTCACCATGAGTTACAACAAGGGACCACTGGATCTGCTGTTCAAAACAATTTAGAAGAGATTCAGCAAAAATATAACCTACCTAGAGATTTTAGTTTTGATCGTCTTAATTCAAGAACCCAATTAGAAATTATAAAGAAAGTTAAAGCGGTTATGAAAACCAATGTTTTTGGAGCGTTATATGGGGATACGAAGGGATTATTTTATGCTTTTGATCACAAACGAGAATACTTACGCTTAAATAAACCTGTCCATATTTTCATGATGAAATATCAAGCTTTAATTGTTGACCTGGTTAATTATCATATGGCAAAAATGATAGAAAAACTAAATGATACACCTAATATTAATTATCTATTAGAAAAAGTAGAGAGTATTGCTAGACGTGGATCTTTAAAACCATTTGAAAGAATATTAATTACTTATTTTGAACAAACGTGTTTTTATTGCGGTAAATCCCTTCATACGAGAAATTCAAAAACGCATGTTGACCACTTTATTCCATGGTCTTTTGTACAATCTGATCAAATATGGAATCTAGTATTAGCATGCAGTCAGTGCAACACATCTAAGAATGACAAGATACCAGAACGCTCATTTTTAAACAATATTCTTGAGCGTAATAAAATACTAGTTAATGAAACTCAACTTACAGAAAATATGAGTGAGTTAATTACATACCAAGATAAAAAAATTGAGATGTTATATGATTATTCAATACAGAATGGTTTTAATGAAATTTGGGTGCCATGACTACCATTAGTTAGCTACTCATTAAGGAGAAGAATGATAAAAAGGCGTATAAATGGTATCATAATTATCATCAAATAAGAATAAGGGGTACCCATAATGGCAAAGAAATACGAAGTAGAACTAATACTAAATGTTGATCAACAATCTGACACTAGGTCTATAGGTCACCTTGAAAAAGGAAGCAAAAAGGATATTTTAAAAAAGTATAAGCGTATGATGGATAATGGAGAAGCTTATATCATTGAAGATATGGTTGTTAACATGGGACATGTCGTACGTTTTCGCATTGTAGAAGAAATATAAGGTAGGAAAATTCTATTGTTACTAAACTCTAGGAGGTCACTATGAAGAAAAACATACACGTAGTCGGCGCGGTAATTGTGGAAAATAATAAAATCCTCTGTGCGCAACGCGGAGCTACCAAATCATTACCTCTGAAGTGGGAATTTCCTGGTGGCAAAATCGAAGATAATGAGACACCTCAAGATGCGTTGCGTCGGGAGATTGATGAGGAGATGGAATGTTCGGTTGAAATTGGAGAGCAGGTGGATCACACGGTTCATGAATATGACTTTGGTATAGTGCATTTGACTACATACTACTGTAAGTTACTTGAAGGTGAGCCTATTTTAACGGAGCATGTAGCGTTTAAATGGTTGCCGAACAATGAATTGTTTAAGTTAGACTGGGCGCCTGCAGATATCCCTGCTATAGAAAAGCTATCGAAGATGTCCTTATAAGGAATTTGGTAACACAAAGTCACTCTAATAATGAGTGGCTTTTTTATTATGGAAAGTTTTTCTAAACGAAAGAAATTGCTAGAAAAAATAGTAGATAGTAAAATAAATATGAAAATATGGAAATGAATGGGGATCCTATGCAGGAAATAGTACAAAAGTTAGAAGCATCATTACATAGAGGCTTTATAAATCAGCAATACCAGAATGCCGGTTCTTATACACCGAAGTTATTAATCAATAATGCTACTAATAATGAAACCGTATTAAGTACATTACTAGAAGAGCTTGAAAACTGTGAGTCTTTTATCTTTTCGGTAGCCTTTATTACCGAGAGTGGTCTAGCTATGCTGAAAGCTCACTTACTAGACTTACATCATAAAGGCATTACAGGTAGGATACTAACCTCTACCTTTTTGAAGTTTAATAATCCAAAGGTTTTTAAAGAACTAATGAAGTTAGATAATGTAGAAGTTCGATTAACAGATCGGCAAGGGTTTCATTCAAAGGGATACATTTTTAACCATTCCTCTTACCACTCGCTCATTGTCGGTAGTTCTAATTTAACTTCTCAAGCATTGAAGGTGAATTATGAGTGGAATATTAAACTAACTTCTCACGAAAATGGGGAGCTTGTGAATCACTTCTACAATCAGTTTGAGGAAGTTTGGGATAATGCCATTCCTTTAACGAAGGAATGGATTGAGGAGTATGAAAAAAGCTATGTTCCGGAAGATCATCCTGTAAATCAGGTGAGAGAAATTCCTTCGCAATATCAGTATAACGCCGTAGAAGAAGCACTAAAGATTGTTCCTAACAAAATGCAACAAGCTGCTCTTGAACAAATTTCTAAGTTGAGGCAATCAGAGGAAAAGAGAGGATTAGTGGTCTCTGCAACAGGGACGGGGAAGACATACCTCTCTGCATTTGATGTACGAAACGCTGCGCCTAAGAAAATGCTATTTATTGTCCACCGGGAGCAAATCTTACAAAAAGCTAAATCTGACTTTCAACGGGTGCTTGGGGGTTTGGATGAAGATTTTGGGATTTTATCAGGGTCTGATAAACAAACAAATGCACGTTATTTGTTTGCAACGATTCAAACAATCTCCAAAGAAGAAAATCTAAAGCATTTTGATCCAGATGAATTCAATTACATCTTAATTGATGAAGTGCATAAAGCAGGAGCTCAATCCTATCATAGAGTGATAGACTATTTTGATCCTGAGTTTCTCATGGGTATGACCGCAACACCTGAGCGTACTGATGGTTTTAACATTTATGAGTTGTTTGATTATAACATAGCTTATGAAATTCGATTGCAAGAAGCGTTGGAAGAAGATATGTTGTGTCCATTTCATTATTTTGGTGTTACTGATTATGAATATGACGGGAAGCTAATGGACGAGACTGCGAACCTTTCCAGATTAGCAAATGAAGATCGAGTGCAACATGTTATGGAAAAAGTAGAGTATTATGGTCACTCTGGAGAAGAAGTAAAAGGGTTAATCTTTTGTAGTCGTAAAGAAGAAGCAAAAGAATTATCTAGTTTGTTAAACGATAAGGGGTATCGAACTGTTGCTCTAACGGGGGACAATGATCAACAAGCTCGTATGGAGGCAGTATCTCAACTGGAAAATGGATTGCTTGATTATATTTTAACGGTGGATATCTTTAATGAAGGCGTCGATATTCCATGTATAAATCAGGTAGTCATGTTACGACAAACGCAATCCAGTATCATTTTTGTTCAACAGCTAGGAAGAGGATTGAGGAAGTTTGATTCCAAGGAGTTTGTAACAGTGATTGATTTTATAGGGAATTACAAAAATAATTACCTTATTCCTATCGCACTGTCAGGGGACTATTCTCAAAATAAAGATAATGTTCGTAGAAGGATGAGAGATACAAGTTACCTTAAAGGAATATCAACAATCAATTTTGAAGAGGTTGCCAAACAAGAGATCTTTAAGGCTATTGATGATACCAATCTGACAGAGAAAAAAATTATTAAAGATTATTATACTCGATTGAAGAATAAGTTAGGTAGAACACCATTCTTATATGACTTTTTACAATATCATTCGATTGATCCTGAAGTAATTATTGGTCAATTCCAGCATTATCATAAGTTGTTAACCAATATGAAAGAAGATGTATCTCTATTAACAGATTATGAACAAAAAGTATTAACAATGATTTCGTTTGAATTGATGAATGGCAAGAGAATTCACGAGCTTGTTTTGCTTCAGTTAGTATTGGAAAATAAAGAAGTAAGTTATGCTCAATATATTAATAGCTTAAAAGCTGTAAATAAGAATACAGATGAACAAACGATTGAATCAGTTAGACGGATGTTCGACTTGTCTTTTTTCACTAAAACAGATCAGAAAAACTATGGGCATGAGCCAATAATTAGTATGAATGACGATAACGTATTCCGATTGAATAAGTCTGTATGGGACAGCTTGCAGACTAATGAATATTATAAGAAACTAGTACAAGATGTGCTAAAAACAGGCTATGAGAAAAATAAACATTACGATAATCATAGGGCATTATCCTTGTATCAAAAGTATTCACGAAAAGATGTATGTCGATTATTAAATTGGGATAAAGATGAGAAAGGTACTATGTTTGGTTATACGACAAGGCATAATACGTCTCCAGTCTTCGTTACGTATAAGAAAGATGATAGTGTGCAGTCTAGTGTGAACTATGAGGATGAACTACTAGATCCTGAAACACTATTGTGGTATTCCAAGAGTAAGAGGAAAATCACTTCCCCTGATGTACAAAAATTAATCAAATCCGAAGAGTACGGAAACGATATTCATATCTTTATCAAGAAAAGTGATGGAGAAGGAACTGATTTTTATTACCTAGGAACAGCTTCGCTTCTACAAGAAACAATAGAACAAACCACTATGGAGGGAGATGGTGGTAGTCAACTCCCAGTTGTAACGATGTTATTAACACTAGAACAACCTATAGAACACAATTTGTATATGTATTTACAGAAAGGGTAAGCAGGGCTGAGGGCTCTGCTTCTTTTATGTATGCAAAAAATTAATATGAAACCTGTCATCATTCTCATCGTATATAATATAGTTACAGCAAGTACAAAAAATAAAAATCAATTTACAACTAAGGAGGCTTTCCGATATGAGAACAGGTAATCCAAGCTTATCAGCTAATACATTCGATCGATATAGAGGGATGACGAGCGAGAATCAAATGACGATACAGGGGAGTGTGAACAAGACGTTTGTTCTGCTTCTACTGGTTGCGGCTACGGCGATTTATTCGTGGAATATGCTAGTGGCGAATCCTGGAATGGGGACAGGATTGATGCTTGGTGGCGCGCTTGGTGGTTTGGTGTTTGCGCTCATCACGGTATTTGTTCCTAAGGCTGCTCCTGTAACAGCACCGATTTATGCTTTGTTGGAAGGTTTGTTTGTTGGTGCGATTTCGGCAACGTATGAGGCGCAGTTTGAAGGTATTGTGTTTCAAGCGGTTATTTTGACGTTTGGGGTGTTGTTTAGCCTGCTTCTTGCTTATAAGTCTGGCATGATCAAGGTAACTCAAAACTTTCGATTAGGTGTCGTTGCGGCGACAGGAGCTATTTTTGTTGTGTACCTTATTTCGTTTATTGGAGGTTTCTTTGGGTTTAATGTCCCGCATCTTCACGAGGCGACTCCGCTTGGGATTTTAATTAGTGTGGGGATTGTCATCATTGCAGCTCTGAATCTAGTGCTGGACTTTGACTTTATTGAAAGAGGTGCTGGCTCAGGCGTTCCAAAGCATATGGAATGGTACGCAGCGTTTGGACTCGTCGTTACACTTGTATGGTTATATATTGAAATCTTGAGGCTGTTGTCTAAAATTTATCGCCGATAATAAAAGGCCACGATTGTGGTCTTTTTTTTACTTTGTATAAGCGATATTAATCCTCAGTTAATAAATCCTGAGAATACATTTCCATTAAACTTCGGAATCTTAATAGAAAGGTGGCTCATTTTGTTTCCATCCTATACAAACCTATGTCTACAAAAAGACGCGCGAATGAATTATAGAGGCAAGATGTATCGATTGTACGCTGGTGAGGATGCAGTTGGTACAGTTGAGGAAAAATCAGAATCTACCACGCAAGTAGGCAATCAATTGCTGAAATTTTTAGGCTTACATACCATGGTAGGAGTAGAACTGATAGTGGAAGATCAGAGAGGGGACTTGTTAGGGACCATTCAAAAAGGTAAGGGGATAAATAAGGGCTTTTCTCTCTATGATGAGAAGGGACAGCATATTGGGGCAATTGCATTTACTGGAAAAATGAGTGCTCCAGCGTTCACGTTGGTTGATCATGATGATACAGCTCTTATGAAAGCTGAAGGTGATTTTAGCGTTTCCGATTTCTCGGTAGTTGATTGTGAAAGTGGTAAGAAGCTTCCTTCTATCAAAAAGCGCTCTTTTACTTATGATACGATGAAAGATAATTTGATGAAGGAAGATGGGTATTTTATGGAGTGTGCTGGATTGGATGAACTTCGTGTATTTGGCATGATTGCGATGAGTGTGTTGGTGGATGTGAATTATCATTCGAATTGAAGATGGTTATGAAAAAGTGCTGAATCACCTTAATATAGGATTTTTTCATTAATGTACTATTCATATGTTTCTTCAATAATCTTTTTCTCAATAAGATAAGATTCTAATATTCACCTCCATTATAGCTGGTATTTTTACGTTTCAAAAAAAGCTATTCAAAAGTTATATAGAAACTTTCAAAAAGTCGTTAACTAGTAAAACATTACCATTATCATTTAAATATTAGGTCTGGTAAAATCTTATGAGTGTTAATTTTACATTACATAAAGTAGTAGAGGAGAGATTGTCTTGCCAAAACAACCATGGTACTTGCAGCCTTGGATGATCGCATTGTGCTTTGCGTTATGGAATATAATCGTACCACCTATAGTAGGGATTATACTTATAGTGCTGGAATACAAACGTCGTAAGAAAATTAGGCAGATGTGGGAAGAAGTAGGGTTCGATGATGTACTTAAAGTCGACCAGAAGAAAGCTGAAATTGAAAAAGAGATTGAACAACTAGAATCTCAGAAAGAAGAAAGAAATAAAGAGACAACTCGATTGGATAACCTTATTTCTGAAAAGAAAGAGGAAATGATTGTTCTCAATGATGAATTATTACTTCAATCATTTGGTTTTTACGAACCGAAATATGACCTTGAATCATCTCAGGCTTATAAAGACAAGCTAGATGATATTCGTGAACGTCAAAAACAAATGGCAAAAAATAAAACAGCCACATCTCATCCGGAAAACTTTAGTTTAGACGGAAACAAAAGTAAAGGTAAAGCTATGCTCAATAACATTATTAAAATGACCATTCGTTCGTTTAATAATGAATGTGATACCGTTATTTCTAAAGTGAAGTTTAATAATATTGAGGCAAGTGAAAAACGTATTAAAAAATCTTTTGAACAGTTAAATAAGTTTAATCAATACAATACAGTAACCCTAAAACAGGATTATTTAAATCTTAAGCTTGAGGAATTATATCTTGCTTATGAGTATGCCAAGAAGAAAGAAGAAGAAAAAGAAGAGCAGAAGCGTATTAAAGAACAAATGCGTGAGGAAGCGAAAATCCAAAAAGAAATTGAGGAGCAGAAGAAGAAGATTGAGAAAGATGAAAAACACTTTAATCAGGCTCTTCAAGATTATCGTAATCGATTAGAAAACGCTGATGAAAAAATGCAAGAAGAACTAGAAAGTAAGATTCAAGAGTATGAAGCAAAAATTGCTGAACTTGAGAAAGAGAAAGAAAATGTAGATTTTCGTGCACAAAATGCCAGAGCAGGATATGTCTATATTATCTCTAACATTGGTTCTCTTGGTGAAGATATAGTCAAAATAGGTATGACAAGAAGGTTAGAGCCACTCGAACGTGTGAAGGAATTAGGCAATGCTTCAGTTCCGTTTACGTTTGATATTCACGGGATGATTTTCTCAAACGATGCCCCTTCTTTAGAAAATGCATTACACCATGCATTTGATCACCTTAGGGTAAATAAAATTAACAATAAAAAAGAATTCTTCAGAGTATCTCTTGAAGACGTGGAGCAAGAAGTCAAGAAGAATCACGATGCCACGTTGGAGTTAACAAAAATGGCAGAAGCAGAAGAGTTTCGACAATCTCAGGCTCTTGATGATTCACAAACAAAAGGATATTACTCTGCTGAACATGAAGTTGCAACGACAGTTGAGTAAATACAAGAGATAAAGTTGTGCAAAAGGTGCCTGCAAAAGGTGCCAGACCCCCGCCGCGGTGATGCGGTAAAGCGGTGGGGGTCTGGCACCTTTTTTTATCGGAGTTGCTCCAAATAATCAAGTAACTTTAACTGTGCTCCGCTAGCTACGATGATTTTATCTTCATTCCAACTAACTACATATTCACAAGGAAGGTAAGGTTTGTTTTGTTCTTCTTCTAGCATAAGGCCAATGATGGTTTTGTCGTTCGTATTGAGGATGATTTCTTCTAACTCTCCTAGGCGTTCGCCTGTTTCTGATTCTATTGGTATCTCTTGAAGTTTGGTATGGGAGTGGCAGTTGGGGGAAGGGGACTTGAGCTCTTCCTCTACTTTTTGGCCACTCATGGTAAGCATGCCTGGTTTGATTGTTTCTATTTTATAATCGGGAATATAGTAAAGCTTTTTACTCTTTCCGTTATTAATGAAGGGGTTGAGTTTTTCTAGTAAGCTTTTGCTTTCTTGTTCCTCCATTTCGTGAGGTGGTTTATGAAGTTTTAGTGTCACATATCCTAATTTTTGCTGTTCAAGATCTATGAAGACGTCATGTACGGTAGCTTTTTCATTTTCAGAATCGGAATGGGTTATGGTGGCGTTAATGAGGTTGCTGGCTAGTAAATTCAAGTGCCATATCTCCTTTTAAAAAATAAATTGTGCTAGGAAATGTTTCCTTTTTTCTAGGTTGTTAAACTATTAAGGTAAATGGTTATTCCTTCTCCTTCCACGGATTTCCGTTTACAATAGGACATAGATACATGAAAACGGAGGGATGGATGTGTTGCAAGTTGTGTGGTTTAGGCGGGATGTTCGTTTACTTGATCATCAGCCACTTGTGGAAGCCCTTCGATATGGTGAACCAATTTTGCCGATTTATATAGCTGATCCTTCTCTATGGAAAAATAGCGAGCTATCGGTTCGTCATCTACAATTTATCATGGAAGGGCTTACGGAACTTCAGGAATCTTTTCATAATCGAAATGGTACCGTTTATGTCTCGATTCAGGAAGTGGAGGATGTATTAGCGACGATCTATGAGGCGTTTGGTGAGTTTACGATTCACACCTATGCGGAAAGCGGAACGACTGTAATGAATGAGCGAAACATGCGCGTACATAAGTGGATGGAGTCGCAAGGGCTTCAGGTGAAGGAGTATCAGCAAGATGGTGTGGTGAAGGGGCATGACAATCGAGGGACATTGAGAAAAGAGTGGAATGCCTATATGGACAACTCCTTATATAAGACACCAGCGTATATTCCTACTGTAGATGAGGAGGAAGTGCCATCTATTCTTTCTTCCTCCATTGATAAGATGAACAGGCTTTCCGTTGGTGGCATGCGTATAAAGTATGGGCAACAGGGCGGGGAAAGTCTTGCCCTTGAGTCACTTGAAACGTTTTTATCCGAGCGTTCGAAGAGGTATAAGGATGATTTAGCAGATCCTGTTTCGTCATCTACAGCAGGTAGTAGGCTTTCCCCTTATCTAGCATGGGGAAATATTTCGTTGCGGTATGTTGTTCAACGAACCAACGAAAAAATTTCTTCCATAGAAGAAGAGGACCATGTTCAACAACTGAAGGCATTTTTGGCTCATCTTTTCTGGCATAGTCAATACAAGCAGTGGTTGTTGGATGATCCGTTGATTGCTTGTGAATCCATCGATTCCGCATTGGATGATGTTCGAGAAGATAAAGAAGAAACGTTTCAAAAATGGTGTGAGGGTGAGACGGGAATTCCCATGATAGATGCAGCGATGATGTTACTTCTGAAGACAGGGTGGATTAATAATCAATTAAGAGCAATGCTCATCTCGTTTACTTGCCACACGCTCGGCTTGGATTGGCGCAGGCCTGCTGATTATCTTGCTGGATTATTTTTGGATTACGTACCAGGTATTCATTATAGTCAAACACAACTTACAGTTGGAACGACTGATGCTAAGTCAGTGAAAGTGCTGAATCCAATTAAGCTGGGAAAAAATCTTGACCCCGAGGGCACGTTTGTTCGACGTCACATTCCAGCACTTAAACATGTTCCAAACAAGTATGTTCATGAACCTTGGAAGTATCATGGATTTGTTCATATTGATTATGGTGAACCAATGATAGATGTACAAGAGGCGAATCGGCGTGCGAAAGAAGTTATTTTGAGTGTTAAAGGTTCAACTAATATAAAAAGAAAGAAGACACAAAAGAAAGAGAGTTCAACTAGGGAAGACCAGCAATTGTCGCTAAATCTGTTTGATTCGTAAGGAAGTCTTTTTTAGGTGAAAATAACTTCTATGGAGGCGATTAAATGCAATATGAAGTAAATACCCCAAACGAATATTTTGAAATATTAGAAGACGACTGGAGAAAAGAAAAGCTTTTGCTAGTACGTCAATACATCTTGGAACATGGACCTGAACTGCAAGAGGGTATTCAATATAAGATGCTATGTTATGGGGATGAGTCATCCACGTTGTTTAACTTGAATGCTCAAAAGGCATATGTAAGCTTGTATGTAGGTACGATAGAGAAAATAGAAGGGGCGAAGGAGCTCTTAGATGGGTTTAACTTTGGAAAAGGATGCATCCGTATCAAAAAATCAGTGGACATAGAGAATAGTGGTTTAGAAACGTTTATTAAGAAAACGATTGAGTATTGGAATGCTGGTGGAGATACTGGTTGTTAAAGAAAAAAGAGGTGCCTGACCCCCGGTGTGGTAACGCGTTAGCGTAGTGGGGGTCAGGCACCTTTTAATTACTTAAGAAGTTTTGGTTCAAATGGGAAGTCGGAGAAATTCTCGACACCGTCTTCTGTAACAAGAAGTTGCTCTTCTAGCTTGACGCCTTCTTTTCCGCCTGGTGATCCGATATAACTTTCAACTGACAGTACCATGTTTGGTTGAATGATGCCGTCGTATCCTTTTTCTTCGAAGTCTTGTGCGTACACGATATAAGGATATTCGCCGCTAAGTCCTGTTCCGTGTGCTACGGTAAAGTAACGGTTCGGGAAGAACTCTTCTGGGATCTTCCAGCTTTTTTCTGCGTATTCACGGAAGGACATTCCTGGTTTTAGCAGATCGATGTTCGTTTGGATTTGTTCATATGCTGTTTGATAGAGACGTTTTTGTTCATCCGTTGGTTCACTATCTCCGCAATAGAACGTACGGCTGATGTCTGTGAAGTATCCGAATGGACCGTTCATATCGGTATCAAAAGCAACAAGTTCACCTTCATTGATGACTTTGTCACTACATTCCTGGAACCAAGGGTTTGTACGGTGACCAGAGTTTAGTAGCCTTGTTTCCACGTAGTCGCCACCTTGTGCAATGTTCGTTTGGTGAAGATAGGACCACAGTTCATTTTCGGTGATGCCAGGCTCAAGTGCTTGTTGCATGCGAATCATACCTTGCTCAGCTGTACGAACAGATATTTTCATTGCTTCAATTTCTTGATCACTTTTAATACTGCGAGCATGCTCAATAATTTCTTGCCCGTCTACTACCTCGACATCTAATTTGGACAGTTCAACAAGCCCAATAGAAGGGGAGTAATCAATCGCTAATTTTTTGTTGCCACCTTGACGTTCTTTAACGAGCTCTTCGATTTCTTTTGCCCATTTTCTTGCATTGTCGTATAGGTTTTCGCCTGAGGCTACATATGAAAGTGTTATTGCCTCTCTTACTTCATCAATGGTTTCCAAACCTTCTGAAAGGTGTTCACAGTTAGGAAAATCAAATAGAGTAACAGGTCCTTCTGTTGGGATATATACATAACGTCCTGGGTTACGTAGCATAAATACCTGCATGTTTCGACTGCCTGTTGCATAACGAAGGTTTACTGAGTCAAAAATGACAATCCCGCCGTACCCTTGTTTTCTTAATTGCTCACGGACTCTGCCAAGACGATATTGACGCATACGAACGGTATCGATTTGTGTTTTATCATGACGGATGCTTGAAAGTTTGTTCATTATTTTCCTCCTTTGAAGGAAGTGGTTTTTGATTGATATTTAGTGTTTAATCCACTAAACATATTACAACATGGATGAACTTATTACAACATGTATTTTTAAAAATCATTTGCCAATTTCCATACGATACATAAATGCGTTTGGAATATATTTAGTACGGCTGTATTCGATAGGCTTGTCGTCTATGCCAACTGTGGTACGTTCAATGTCTGTTAGTGCCTCTCCTGGTATGATTCCTAATAAATCTGCTACATATTGAGTTGCATTAGATCCTGAGACCATTTCTTGTATATTGGAATGGTGTATATTGTGCTGTCCTAAGACTGGAAAAATATCGAAGACATCTGATGCGACACCTTTTACTACTTCACCTATCGGAATAGGTAGGTATAATTGTTGGTATGCAATTGGTTTGCTGTCTGCAATCCTCAATCTTTCTAGAACGTAAACCTCTTCATCTTCTTCTAAATCTAATTGATATTTGGCATAGTAATGCTCTTTAAGCTTTTCGAAGCGAAGAACTTTTACTTCCATATTTGTACCTATTTCTTTATGAATGATACCAGGATTACCTTTATCTACTTGTGGTTCTTCTTTAACTCGTGTCGGAGCACCTCGGCGTGTTTCTAATACATCTTTTTGGACAAGGTCTTGAATCGCTTGTCTAATCGTCGTTCGACTTACGTTATATTGTTCGATTAATTGGCTTTCAGAAGGTATGGCTTCCCCTGGTTGCCATACCCCTTCTTTTATATTGTTGACCAATTTATTTTTTATTTGCACATACAAGGGTAGCTTTCTTTGTTTAGACATCTATTCACGCCTTTCTTCACGATTTATCAACAGCGCTTACCATGCATGAATAGGTGTAAAAAATGAAAGGTTAACCTGTTTGATAATCGTTTTTAGATTCTTGTTTTTCATCGTTGTTTGATTTCTCCATATCATGAGATGCTGCTCTTACAAAGGAGAGTGCTAGCATCGGCATAATGATCAGTAGTGGGATGCCGCCTACAATACT
The DNA here is from genome assembly GCF_000770635.1 of Pontibacillus yanchengensis Y32. Taxonomy (GTDB): domain Bacteria; phylum Bacillota; class Bacilli; order Bacillales; family BH030062; genus Pontibacillus; species Pontibacillus yanchengensis. The sequence continues at coordinate 2,355 of NZ_AVBF01000003.1, read as the reverse complement.
TGCTGTTTGTAGTGTAGACATTCCACCTAAATACATGAGGACAATTGGTAAAAAGGATAACGCAAACGCCCAGAATAATCGATTCCAACGTACTGGTTCGCCTTTTACATCCTTTTGAACGACGGAGGCAATGATATACGAGCCTGAATCAAATGTCGTCGCGGTAAAGATAACGGCAAGTACAACAAATACTCCTACAAGCAATTTACCCATTGGTAGTGTATTTAGTATCCCCATAACAGCAGCTGGAGGTCCTGAGTTCTGCACTGTTTCCACTACATTAAATTGTCCACTCATTTCAAGAAAGATAGCATAATTACCTAAGATACCAAAGAATAATACACTCCCTAATGTACCATAAATAAGTGTACCAAGAATTAGTTGGCGTACCGTACGCCCTTTTGAAATTCTGGCCACAAATAATCCAACGAATGGTGCAAATACAAGCCACCATGCCCAAAAGAATACCGTCCAGCTTTCCGGGAACCCTGTTCGTTCAAAGGATCCAAGGTTATTAAATGGTTCTGTCCATGTGCTCATTCTTAAGAAATTGGTTCCAACGATACCTAGTGCATTGAACGTTGTCTCAGCTATAAATAGAGTTGGGCCTATGATGAAGACAAATCCAAGTAAGAAGAAGGAAAGCCACAGGTTCATATCACTTAGGACACGAATACCTTTTTTCAACCCACTAAATGCACTTGCTCCAAATATAATGGTACATATGATAAGAATAAGTGCTTTTACAAACTTTGTGACTTCAAGGCCAGTAAGGTCATGGATACCTGAACCAATTAATGGCATAGCAAGCCCTAGTGTTGTTCCAGCACCACCTAATAGACCAAATAAGAATAAGATATCGACGGCCTTCCCTAAAGGTCCATCTGTTTTGTCACCTAAAACAGGTCGACATGCTTCACTAATTTTCAGGACGGGTTTTTTACGAACATAGAAGAAATATGCGATGGAGACAGCAGGTAAGGTGAAAATCCCCCATGGAATCAATCCCCAGTGGAAAATACCATACGCTGAAGCCCAGTTCATTGCTTCATTCGATTTTGGTTCGATTCCTAGTGGAGGAGCGGTGTAGTAATATACCCATTCAATGGCTGCCCAATAAAGGATACTGGCACCTATTCCAGCGCAGAATAGCATGGCAGCCCAAGAAAGAGTGCGGAATTCCGGTTTGGTTTCTTTACCTAATGTAATATTTCCAAAACGACTAAATGCTAAATAAAGTAAAAAGATAAATGTTCCTAATCCAAAAGCTAAGTACAAAACACTAAACTTACTTGTCATGAAATTCTTTAGAGATAACACAACTTCCTTTCCGCCTGTTGGAAAAAGAATTAGTGGTAACGTTACCGCTATGAGCATGACTAATGAGCCTATAAATGTAGGCTTGTCGATGATGTTTTTATTCACTGTATCTCTCCTTCATTTCCATCTTGTTATGATATGTTTTAACTTGTCATTACATTTGGAATTATAACCATAGTTAGCTTTTCTCGTTAAATGGCATTTACCTTCATAAATGGAAATGAGTGATGATGAATGATGTATATGGTGTTATAATCTTTTGTTTTCTCCTAAATTCTCTGTTTTTCTTTTTCGTACAAATAATACTGAACAAGATTAACATATTCTTAAATAGGTGCCAGACCCCCGTTATAGTAGTGTGATAACGCGGTAATGTAGTGGGGGTCTGGCACCTTATAATAGGCGCATATAATAACAAAAGGGAACTCCATAGACTATTGGAGTTCCCTTTTTATTAACGCACTTGTGCTGCTTAAGTTGTTATTCTATATCACTTGTATATTTTTCTGGTATTAACTCCATTACATTACATTTTACTAGTTCATTCTTATAAGAAAGGATTACATCTGTATTTTTTCCGTAGTCACTAATTAATTCTCGACACATCCCACAGGGAGACACAACCCAACATTTATCTATATCTTCGTGTGGATGAGGGTGTGCTACTGCTACAATCGTTTCAAATTCATGATCGCCTTCAGAAATAGACTTCCCCATAGCCATCGCTTCGCCACATACTGCTATTCTTCCAACATTCGCTTCTACATGTACTGCTGAATAAACATTACCTGATGGCGTTCTAACTGCTGAGCCAATGTGGTGTCGTCCATAGCGGTAATTTTTTTCTATTACTTTCTCTGCTTCCTTAATTAATGCATAATCTTTTTCTTCTAAAGGTCTAACACTCAACAAAATAATTTCCTCCCTGATTAATGGTACATAACCCAACAAGGCCAAGCTTTAGCGTTTTACAGCGGTGGGGGTCAGGCACACTAGCCTTGCATGACTTCAAATATAACCCTTTTATGTAAAATA
>NZ_AVBF01000043.1 GCF_000770635.1 Pontibacillus yanchengensis Y32 | reverse complement strand
GCTTGCCAGCTCGCCGGCAGGACGCGAGTTGTTCCACGGCCACCTTTATGCTTACTAAAACAACGGAAACATCTCTCATCCACATAATATCTCGAATCCAAGTCTTCCAGATTATGGTGCTTATATAGAAGAAAATATAACCATTTCATTATTATATCAACAACAAACTTTAACAAAGCCAATATAAAGTTAACAGGTTGGCTGAATAGAGTTTATGATTTATTAAAACTTAGTTCTTACGCAATACTTTAGACAAAGGATATATACCTAAACTTTGTACCACTAATGATAATACAACGACGGCAAATGATATGGAAATCAAAAGATTCACTTCATCATTTGAAGATACCTGTGCTTGCAAACTTAACAGTAATGCAACTGACATCGTTCCTTTTATTCCCGACCAGCTAATGAGTGTTATTTCACGCCAATCGATTTCCTTTCTCCAAGAAGGGAAGAATTGAATAATCCCTGCAATAATTACAAATCGAATCACAAGAGACGATACAAAAAGTAACAGGGCAATTTCCCAATCCCCAATGGTTAAATAGCTAGTAGCCTCTATACCAATTAATAAGAAAACAAGTGCTAATATGGTAGGTTCCACTACATTCCAGAAACCATCCAACGCTTCTCGATAATGATCTTCTTGATTCGTATGTTCAAATTCCCAGGATAACATGATGCCTGATGCAACTGTCGCCAAAACACCGGAAACACCAATATGTTCTGCTATATGAAAGATGCCATAAGCTAGAATAATGCTTAGCATTACCTGGTATTCTTTATGATGGGTTATATGAACAGCTTGACTAACAGCCCATCCACAAAATAATCCTAGAATCGCACCGCCTATAGACACAAGTAAAAACTCACTTAAGAAACTGATAATGGAGAAGGATTCTTGATTAATAAACATGCCAGCTAAAACGGTAAATAGTACAATACTTGTTCCGTCATTAATCATGGACTCTCCTTCAACAACATCTGCAACTTTTGGGTTATCGGCAGATTTTTTTAATATCGACACAACGGATACAGGGTCAGTAGGTGTTAAAATCGATGCAATCACTAGAGATCCTATAAGTGAAATGGAGACAAAAACTCCACCTACCACATGTATCATAAATCCAAATAGAATTGCCGTCATGACCAAACCTATCGTACTTAATGTTGCAATAATACCACCATGTTCTCTTAAGGCATTTGGCGAGTACCGATATGCTGATACAAACAAAAGAGCTGGCAAAAAGAGATCATAAATAATAGTTTTATTAACCTTAATGGATTGGAAAAAAGGAATAAAAGATAAAAGAATTCCAGCCACTAATAGCACTACAGGTACCGGAAAATTTTCTTGCTTTTTATCAATTGTGAATACAATATAGCCTACCAATAGTAAAAGAATGATTTGTAAAGGCGTCAATTCGTTTCACCTTCCCTTATGTAAAAAATTATGAAATCTTTTCTTTCATTTTATATTACCAGTCTTATTTAACATACAAAAAAGCGTCCTTTTAGAGGACGCTTTTTTCTATTATTTCATTTCGTTCAATCTTGTTTCCACTGCCTTTACTAAACGACTGTCATCTTCTAATTCTGCTACTTCTTTTAAGGTCTCAATAGCTCCTTTTTCTTTAACGGATTGATGAAGGGAAGATGCTTCATCATCATTGTCGTCCTTATATAAAAGAGCGGCTGCAATAATTTCAGAAAGATTTTCTGGATCTTTACCTACCCATTCAATATATTCAAGGGCTGGACGAATGAGACGATCATTTGAACCCAATTTACGTTTTGGTGCACGACCCACTCTTGTAACTTCATCAGATAAATCAGGGTTTAAGAATCGTTCAATAATTTTTTCGATATATTCATGATGTTCTTCTTTAGAAAAGTTATATTTCTCAATTAAAACAGATCCGGATTCATGAAGAGCTGCTCGTACTTTCCCCACAATCGTCGGGTCATCCATTGCTTGTTTAATGGTTTGATGCCCATAGTATCTTCCTAAATATGCTGCTCCTGCATGACCAGTGTTAACCGTAAATAGCTTGCGTTCAATAAATGGCGTTAAATCATCAACATATTTAATTCCTTGGACAGGAGGCTTTTCACCTTTGATATCGCTCGTCTCCACGACCCATTCATAATAAGGTTCAACCTTAACCGTTAGAGGATCATCATTATTTTGATCTGGAACGATTCGGTCTACAGCAGCGTTAGGAAATCCTACATTCTTTTCGAAGGTATCTTTTTGATAATTGATATGATCTAAAATATGGGCTTTTAGTTGTTCACTGCCACCAATCATATTTTCACATGCAATGATATTGATAGGAGATTTTCCTTGCTCTAGTCGCTTCTCTAATCCTTGAGCGATGATCTCTGAGATGGCAGATAAAATATGCGGTCCTACTGCTGTTGTGATGATATCAGCATTTACTATTGCATCTACAACCGCATCTTTTTGACTTATACTATTCAGACCACTTACATTGTGTACATCTATTTTTTCACCGCTTCCAGCTAATTCAACCGTATAGGATTGACGTTGATTTAATTGATCAATTAATGTTTCATTAACATCTACAAAGATTGTTTCATAATTTGATGCATACAATAGTTCACCAATAAATCCTCTTCCGATGTTACCGGCACCAAAATGAACAGCTAACATATTAATTCACCTCGCTGAAAAGGGAAATCACTTCATCTTTCGTTTGCGCGTCTAAGATTTTTTGAATGTTCTCTTCCTCGGAGCATACTAAGGCTATTTGAGAAAGAATTTCAAGATGCTCGTCACCTTTACCGGCAATGCCAATAAGCAATTTCACAATATTTCCATCTCCAAAATCAACACCTTCTGGAACAGTGACAACTGAAAGGCCTGTCTCTAACACAGATTTCTTAGCATTTTCCGTCCCGTGAGGAATAGCTACATAGTTCCCCATATACGTAGAAGTAACTTCTTCACGCTCTAGCATGGAATCAATATAATCTTCACTTACATATCCCTCGCTATGCAAAATACCTCCGACATAACGGATTGCTTCTTCCTTACTTGAAAGTGTTTGGTTTAATTCAATATTTTCTGGTTTTAAAATTGTGGACATTGTAAAATCCTCCCTATGATTGTTTCGTTTTAAAGAATTTGTGAAGCTGATTTGATACGTACCGAATCATTTTATCTTCATCTTTTGATTCAAGGATTATGGTGCTATCCTCGTCTTCCACGATTAAAGAACTAATAAAACTTAACACTTCTAGACCCTCTTGATGTATATTCTTTGGTGCTAGCATCATGAGAATTGTATCAACTCTCATATTTTCATCGTCCATCCCTTTTAAGGTTAGTGGTGTTTCTACCATATGAATAGAAAAGGAAGCTTGATCAATAGCATCGCTTCTTGCATGGTATAGAGCAAGATGTGTGTCTGGTATCCCCAGCCCTCCTATATCTTCCCTATCAAGCAAGTGTTGAACTACCGGTGATTTGTCTTTAATGATGCCAGCCTTTTGCAATTGGTCTGTGACCTGGCTTAAAGCATCCTCTGGATTTGTGGCTGTAATTGTTTGTACCATTAATCCATTTAAAAGTTGACTAATTGTATTGGCATAACGTTGAACCGATTCAACGGACATGCGTATAGCATGTAATGTTTCGTCTTCTACCTCATTTTCAACTGGGATTGATCCATCATCTCTTGCCAATTGACCGGTAAGCTGCACTCGCCTTATTGCATGTTCTATCTTATGGATGTCTTGCTTTGGTAAAATTGGACTAACTTGCACATAGTCTTCAAATTCAACAAGTCCCACTGTCGAAATAATTAGGTCATATTCATCCGTTACACTTTGGTCCAAATCAAATAGGGATTGATGCTTTACTTCTTCAATTTCTTTAAATTGTTTAGTTAGCTTAGCTGCTAAAATCTTAGCTGTACCTATGCCACTTGCACAAACAACGAGCACCTTTAAACCTCTTGTATTCTCCACATTTAGTAAAGCAGAAGCAAAATGCATTACCACAAACGCTGTCTCCTCTTTAGGAAATTGAAATTGAGGGAATACTTGGTGAAGAGAATCTTCTACTGTATAAAACAACTCTGGATAGTCTCTTTCAATTTGTCCCGTTAGTGTGTTGTGTATCTCCATTTTTTGTTGGAGACGATATACGCTCGGTTTTAGATGGACAACTAGGTCATTGAGTAATCGCTCTGACTTATTTAAATTTACACCCATTCTTTTGGAAACAGATGCAATTAGTTGTTTTGCTTTAAAGGCTATACTTAAACTGGACTGCTCTAATAACTGTCCTTGATTATATCTTGCCTTAGCTCCCATTAGATGCATCGTAATATATCCTGTCTCTGCTTCTGGAATAGAGAGGTCAAATGTTTGTGCTAGCTTGTTAATGAGTTGACTTGCTATGTCAAATTCTTTAGATGATTTCAAGGTGTTCAAGTATTCTTGATTCATACCAATCGTTTCACCTTTTTGAATACGTTCTAACGCCAGAGCTAAGTGAACGACAAGACCTACATAAGCATTGTCAGCCAAATGGTACGTTAATTGTTTACGAACCTCATCCACATGAAGTTTAATAGCTTTTAATTTCTCTTTATTTACAAGACCCAAGAGCTGTTCAGATACCTTATTCAAGGAATCCTCTGTAGAGTCTCCAATATTTTGTTGAAGAAACGATAAGAAATCAAGTTCATCCATATGCTGCATTATTAGGTAGCTAATGACTTCTCTAATCTTCGCTTCTTCACCTTCTAACTGAACACCGTAACCTCTTTTTCGTATAAGTTGAAGCTCTGATGAAACTAAATCCTCTTCAATCTTATCTAGATCATTACTTATTGTTGCCACAGTGACACCAAGTTCGTTGGCTAATACCATTAACTTTACAGGATCTCCCGCTTCAAGTAACCTGGACAAAATGATAACCTGGCGTTCTTCAGGTGTATAATCAATAATTTTTTGTTGATACACGGACTTTTTAACTTGTTGTTTCGCTTCATTTGTACCTACAATTCTTAAACCTTGCCCGGAAAGCTTTTCGATTTCTAAATCAAATTGTTGAAGTACTTCTTCAACACCTTTAATGTCACGATGAACGGTACGTGTACTGACCTCTAACGTATCAGAAATATTCTTAATGGAAAGAACTTCTTCACTCTCTAACAAAAATTCAACTATTTTCCGTTCACGACCTGTCATATACACACCTGCTCCACCTCCCTTCTTGAAGCTGCAGGTATGGTCAGGACCTACTTTTATCATAAAACGTACACTCAAAAAGATACAACGCTAAGAAAAAGTAACTTCGTCTTACTTGTTATGACAAAATTTAATTGCAAGAACAAAAGCGTAAGAACCGGCTACCGACGTATGGGCTTAGGACCATATTATGTGAGTTTGTTTTATTGCCTTAGTTAAATAAAGAGTCTGATTCAGAAAACCAGACTCTTCTTTTCTACTCATTTTTTAATTCTGTAACTAGTTCATCATACTTAGGACTATTCAAGAAGTTGTCTACAGAAATATGATGGGCACTTGGAACCTTTTGAACGGCACGCTCTGTTAAATCCTTATGGGTGATGACAATATCAACATCGCTTGGCAAGTCATTGATGGCCATATTAGTTACATCAATATTGATATCTGCTTTCTTGAATTTATTCTTTAATAGTGATGCCCCCATTGCACTGGATCCCATACCAGCATCACAGGCAAAAATGATTTTCTGCACTTGTTCTTGGTCCACATCAGGTACTTCACCTGAAACAGAAGCATCTTGTGCTTGCTCAGCGTTTTTAACCTCTTCGGAAGACTCTTCACTTTTAATATTGTCAGAAACACTACTTTTCTTGCCTTTCATTTCTTCCATTTTTTCTGTAGCCTGATTAATATCACCTTCATCTTGACTACTTAATCTTAGAATGATGGAAGCAACGATAAAGGATGCAACAGCCGCTAGAAGTACTCCTAGGGTGACAGGGAGGAAGTTCCCTTTTGGTGTTAGGGCAAGGAGTGCGATGATACTACCCGGTGAAGGTGTAGACGTCAATCCAGCATTAAGTAGTGCGAATGTTGATGTTCCTGTTACACCACCAGCAATTACAGCTAGAATTAATGAAGGCTTAGAAAGAATGTAAGGGAAATAAATTTCATGAATGCCTCCAAAGAAGTGAATAATAGCAGCACCAGGAGCTGATTGCTTGGATACGCCCTTGCCAAATACAATGAATGCTAATAGTACTCCAAGTCCTGGACCTGGGTTTGTTTCTAATAGAAATAGAATAGATTGACCTGTATTCTCTGCTTGATCAACAGCGATTGGACTTAATATTCCATGGTTAATTGCGTTGTTTAAGAACAACACTTTTGCCGGCTCTATAAAGATATTAACAAGAGGTAATAGACCAGCGTTTACAAGAACTTCAACTGCAGATGCTAATACATTTGTAACACCCTTAACAACAGGCCCAATAATGTAATAACCAAATATAGCTAGTAGTCCACCACCTATACCTGCTGTAAAGTTGTTCACTAACATTTCAAATCCGGATCGAACTTTTCCTTCAAAGAACTTATCAATATACTTAATGGTCACACCACCAAGTGGTCCCATTAACATAGCTCCCATGAACATAGGGATATCAGCACCTACGATAACCCCCATCGTAGCAGTGGCACCTACAACTCCGCCTCGTAATCCATGTACTAGGCGACCACCTGTAAATGCAATTAATAGCGGTAATAGATACGTGATCATAGGACCAACAAGCTGAGCTAGTTCTTCATTTGGCGTCCAACCTGTTTCAATAAAAAATGCTGTAATAAGTCCCCATGCGATAAATGCACCAATGTTTGGCATAATCATTCCACTCAAGAAACTACCAAACTTTTGAACTTTTGCTCTAATTCCCGTTTGTTGTTCACTCATGATTTGTTCCTCCTTTGTCGTCTCTTTTTATTTTTTCTGTATCTTCATAGTAAAGCGATTACACCCCCTTTCTCAATACAATCTAAATGCACGTTTGGCATACACTCTATGACATAATTAAAAAAGCCTCCATGACAGTAGTTACACACCTCCAGGTTGTCACCCTGCTGTGAGGTATATCAAATCACATATAGTAAGCACACACTTGTATTTCAGTGCGTGCTTCTCGCTGCTTTTATATGTTTTTCAAATCTATTTCCTCATAACGATGAATCCAAGGTTTCTTACCTTCTAACTGAGCAGCTAATTGGAATAGCGTCTCCTCTTCTCCCACTCTTCCAGAGAATTGAACTCCAATAGGTATGTTCGTTTCCGACCAATATAAAGGTACACTCATCGATGGTTGACCAGTAACGTTAGCAAGTTGAGTGAAACTTACATAATTGACCATTGTATCAAACATATCTTCTATCGCATTTTTCTGATGATCAAATGCTCCAACTTCAGCTGGCAGTCCGTTCAGTACTGGCGTTACGAGAATATCATAAGTATCGTGAAAAGCTAGTGCTTTTTTGCTCGTCATCTGTAGTCTAACTCGTGCCTCTTCATATTCTAGCGCTGTAATACTGTTTCCATTTCTGAACACATCATAGGAAACTGCCTCTAAGTTATCTTCACCAGGTATGGTTCCTGCCAAAAGCCCCATGTGCTTAATGATGACGGACCCACTTGCAATCCATATGGTAATAAAATCACGAGCAAATTGAATAAAATCAAAAGTAGGTACCTCATAGCTGACATCATGTCCTAACTCTTCCAAGAGCGTAACAGTGGTTTCTATAGCCGCACGGTTTTCTTCTGAAATGGATACTTGTTGATTCCAGTCAGGTGCAATTGCAACCTTTAATGTTCTCGGTTTTTTATACATCTCATTTAGGAACGATATATCTTCATTTAAGGAAGGATACCCCTCATAAGCACCTTTTCCTTTTACTACATCCAATAGTGCCGCACTATCTCTTACTGATCTTGTTAGAGCATGGCTTACCGCAAAGTCATTCATATAAATTCCATAAGGACCTCGACCTCTTGAGGGTTTTAACCCAAATAATCCACAACAAGACGCTGGTATTCGTATGGAGCCACCTCCGTCACTTCCATGAGCAAACGGAATCATACCAGATGCTACTGCTGCTGCTGCTCCTCCACTTGATCCACCTGCAGATAAAGATAAATTCCATGGGTTTCGTGCTGGCCCTAAGTATTGAGGATCTGTTGTAGGCAGAAAACCGAATTCAGGTGTGTTTGTCTTTCCGAGAAGAACAAGTCCAGCATTTTTATACCGCTCTACATATATGTCATCTTCCTTTGCAATGTATCCTTCCATAAGTTTAGAACCAGAAGATGCTGGGTGACCTTTCACTTGGTTTAAGTCTTTTATTAAAAAAGGTAAACCAGATAAAGCACCAGTTAATTGATCCCCATTCTCTGCAGTAGCTATAGCTTCGTCAAACATCGTGTGAACCACAGCATTCAGCATAGGGTTATATTGCTTGATTTTTTGTATGTAATAATCGGTTAATGCAAGAGAAGATATGTGACCCTGGTCTACTAAAGATTTTTGGCCAAGCGCGTCTTGATATTTTATTAGATTCTCTATATTCATGTACATCCCACCTATAATCGAAACATTTTTCTTCACATTATACATGATTGTCAGGAACGTCCAAAAAAGTTCATAAATCATTCATATGTGAATACCTTCACATAACTATTCTTCTTATATAATGATAGTAGAAACATAAACCAATTTAAGGAGGCATTTCTATGATTACGACAGCTCTAACTCCATGGAGGCTTTTTCGTAAGGGGAAATGGCAATCAGAAGTCGATGTTCGAGATTTTATTATCCACAATTACACACTTTACAATGGTGATGATTATTTTCTACAGTCTCCTACTTCAAAGACGGTGGAATTATGGAAGCAGGTAATGAAATTAACCAAAGAAGAAATCGAGCGTGGTGGAATTTGGGACATGGATACCAGCACCCCTTCCTCCATTACTTCTCACGGCCCGGGATACCTTAATCAATCTCTAGAAAAAATTGTAGGTCTACAAACAGATGTACCTTTCAAACGTTCGATGCAACCCTATGGTGGCATTCGAATGGCTAAAATGGCTTGTGAATCATATGGATACTCCTTAGATAAAAATACAGAAAGAATTTTCACAGAATATCGCAAAACACATAACCAAGGCGTATTTGATGTGTACACGGAAGATATGAAAAAAGCACGTAAGGCTGGTATTATTACCGGACTACCTGATGCCTATGGTCGTGGACGAATTATTGGTGATTATCGAAGAGTCGCTCTTTATGGGGTTGATTTTTTACTAGAAAGCAAACAAGAGGATTATATACAACTAGAACATGACGGTGTGATGACCGAAGAAATCCTTCGAAGCCGCGAAGAACATGCTGAACAAATTCGAGCATTACAAGAACTTAAAGAGATGGCTTCTTCTTATGGATTTGATATCTCAAAACCTGCGCAAAACGCTCAAGAAGCTATCCAGTGGCTGTATTTTGCCTATCTTGCTGCCATCAAAGAACAAAATGGCGCAGCAATGAGTTTAGGACGCGTGTCTACCTTCTTAGATATATACATCGAACGTGACTTAAGCGAGGGCACTTTGACGGAGCAAGACGCTCAGGAACTAATCGATCATTTTATTATGAAATTACGTCTTGTGAAATTCGCACGTACACCGGAATACAATGAGTTGTTTAGTGGGGACCCAACATGGGTGACAGAATCCATAGGTGGCATAAGTTTAAATGGTGAACCTCTTGTAACTAAAAGTTCGTTCCGATTCTTGCATACATTAACTAATTTAGGACCAGCACCTGAGCCTAATTTAACTGTATTGTGGTCAACAAAACTTCCAGAAAACTTTAAAAAGTATTGCGCAAAAGTCTCCATTGAAAGTAGTTCTATACAATATGAGAATGATGACCTTATGCGTGAACAGTACGGGGATGACTACGGTATTGCTTGTTGTGTAAGTGCAATGAAAATTGGCAAACAGATGCAGTTCTTCGGTGCCCGTGTAAATTTAGCCAAAGCACTATTATATGCAATCAATGGCGGAATAGATGAAAAACTGAATATGCAAATGACACCTCCTCTCCGTCCGATTACGTCAGACATCTTAGCTTTCGATGAAGTAATGGAACGATATGACTTAGTTTTAGAATGGCTTGCAAAACTTTATATGAACACCCTAAACGCTATTCATTATATGCACGATAAGTATTCTTACGAACGTATTGAGATGGCTCTTCATGACGCAGAAGTAATGCGTACCATGGCTGGTGGCATAGCAGGGTTAAGTGTTGTAGCAGATAGTTTAAGTGCAATTAAACATGCCAAGGTTCACGTTCTTCGAAATGAAGAAGGATTGGCTGTTGACTACCGTATTGAAGGGGAATTCCCTAAGTATGGAAACAATGACCCACTAGTCGATGATCTCGCAGTAGATATTGTAAAACGTTTTATGAATAAGTTTAAAAAACATCCAACATACCGAAATGCGATTCCGACTCTATCCATTTTAACGATTACTTCTAATGTAGTATATGGTAAGAAAACAGGTAATACTCCTGATGGTCGGAGAGCTGGTGAACCTTTTGCTCCGGGAGCAAATCCACTACACGGTAGAGATACATCTGGTGCGCTAGCATCACTAAATAGTGTGGCAAAACTTCCATACGAGTATGCTTTAGATGGTATATCAAATACGTTTAGCTTTATTCCAAAAGCGCTTGGTAAAACACTTTCGAATAGAATTGACAACCTTGTTTACATCCTAGATGGCTATGCGGCTAAAGAAGGTCACCATTTGAATATTAACGTATTTGAAAAAGAAACATTACTACACGCTATGGAACATCCTGAACTATATCCACAACTAACGATTCGCGTATCAGGATATGCAGTAAACTTCGTCAAATTAACAAAAGAACAGCAACTAGATGTTATACATCGCACATTTCATGAAAAATTGTAAGGTGTAAAGACATAAGTAAGGGAGGTAGAGCTCATGAAAGGAAGAATACACTCTATTGAAACATGTGGTACAGTAGATGGTCCTGGACTGCGTTATGTTTTGTTTTTACAAGGCTGTCTGTTGCGATGCCAATTTTGCCATAACCCAGATACTTGGGATAAACACGGAGGATACGAGAAAGATGTAGATACTATTGTAGAAGATATACAAGACTACCTTCCTTACATCCAAAACCATGGTGGGGTAACCGTAAGTGGAGGCGAGCCACTGTTACAGATTGACTTCTTAATTGAATTATTCAAAAAATGCAAGCAAATTGGACTTCACACAACCATTGATTCCTCAGGAGGTTGCTTTAATCAAAGTACAGTGTTTTTAAAAAAGCTTGAAGAACTACTTGATTATACAGACCTCGTTCTATTAGACATCAAGCATACGGACAAAACAAAACACAAACATTTAACAGGTATGAAAAATGATCATATCTTAACCTTTGCTAAGTTCCTTGCAGAAAAGAATATCCCAGTATGGGTTCGACGCGTTCTTATTCCCGGGCTCACCAACGATGATGAAGAATTAAACGAACTGAAAAGCTTCATTGATCAATTAGGAAATGTTGAGAAAGTTGAAATCTTACCTTACCATCAAATGGGTGTGTACAAATGGCATCAACTTAACTTGGACTATCCTTTATATGATGTGTCTCCCCCATCCCAAGAGGAAGTCAAACGAGCCGAACATATATTAGGAATTTAAACTTTATCCTGGCGACTAATGTCGCCAGGATATTTTATTATGGTTTACTGGTGATTGTCCCTTGGTGAAATGTCATCCTCCATCCAGATGTATCTTTTTTCCAAATAGAACTGCGTAATGTATATTTTTCCTTATCCTGATGATGTACACTGTATGTTGTTAATGCAACGTCTTTAGCAAGCTCACGCCCACTAAAATTGGAAAGAATCATCTTTGGAGGCTTCTCTGACGGTAAACGATCTAGTACATCTTGTTTATCAAACAATCTACCAGAGCTCCCAATCTCTTGAAAATCATCTGCAAGCAATTGATTCAAACGTTCTTCCGACTGTCTAACCTCTGGTTTTAACAATTCCTCTTCCAATGTTTGGAGTAAAATCTTCACACTATTATTCATCATCTCCACCTCCATTTTCCTCAGTGTACTATATTTATTCCATTATTGCCCCATTATGTTGAAGACTTGGAATCGAGATATATTGGGATAGGTCCGATACTTTAAAATCATTAGGGTTGGGTGGGAAACAACTCGCGTCCTGCGGGCGAGCTGGCAAGCTACCTTCGGGGAAAACACCCTCAGGGGATCTTGCCTACCTCTTTCTCCCGCGGGAGTCTCGTCGTCTCCCACCCAACCCTGCCAATATGTTGCGATCGGACCTACGGCTATAAGTAGTTCATCTTCCAATGTACATACCAAATAACGTACTCATGTCGGTCACGAATGCCCATTACTCTCATTAAGGAAATAGGCCACATTACCATCCCCACTCTAGACTGGCCATGTTTCCGTTCATCCAAATAACAGCAAAGGTGGCCGTGGAACAAGGAGACTCCCGCCGGAGAAAGAGGTAGGCGAGACCCCGGAAAGCCCAGATTTTGGGCTTGAGGAGGCTTGCCAGCTCGCCGGCAGGACGCGAGTTGTTCCACGGCCACCTTTTTTCTATCTAAAGCAACGGAAACATTCCACTTATTTTACGATTACTAATATATCTCGATCCAAGTCTTCAAGATTATGCCTCGATTATTGAACAACTTTTCCTAAACACATTAAACTCGCCCCAAAAAACATGAGAATCGGCCAATTCTTGTTAATTTCACCATTTCGCTTATAATGCATCAACTTTCACAAATACTAAAACTACCAAATGACGAAAGAAGGGTTTTTACTATGCGAGTAGCTGATTTGTTTGTGAAGTGTCTTGAGCAAGAAGGGGTTGAATATATATTCGGCGTTCCTGGTGAAGAAAATATTGATCTAATGGATGCCTTACTTGATTCGAGTATTCAATTTATTGTTACCCGTCATGAAACCAGCGCTGCGTTCATGGCTGGACATTATGGTCGCTTAACAGGTAAGCCTGGAGTGTGTTTGGCTACGCTTGGTCCCGGTGCTACCAACTTATTAACTGGGGTTGCTAACGCAAACATGGATCAATGCCCTATTGTGGCCATTACTGGTCAGGCTGGTCTAGATAGGCAACATAAAGTTTCACACCAATATTATGATCTAGTCTCTGTATATGAACCTGTAACGAAGTGGAATACACAAATCAAGAAAGCGGACATTGTTCCTGAAGTAATAAGAAAAGCATTTCAAGTGGCTGCTGAAGAAAAGCCTGGTGCTACTCACATTGATTTACCTGAAGATATTGCAGCTATGGAAATCGATGCACCACTACTCTCCATTCGCGAATGTGATGTATCCATAGCATCAGAGTCTGCTGTAAAAAGAGCCGTATCCTTAATAGAAAAAGCTCAACATCCACTCATACTGGCTGGTATGGGGATTACACGAGACCAAGCAGCTGAATGTTTACGTTCCTTTACAAACAAACACCAAATACCTGTAGTCCATTCCTTTATGGGAAAAGGAGCACTTTCTTTTGAAAATGAATTAAGTCTACTTACTGCAGGGCTGGGTGGAGATGATTATATCACTTGTGGATTTAAACAGTCTGACTTAATTATTTCAATAGGCTTTGACATGGCAGAATACCCCCCTAAAAACTGGAATCCTGATGGGAAAACACCTATATTGCACATAGATAGTCAAGAAGCAGAAACAGATGCACACTATCCCGTGCAAGGAAGCTTACTAGGTGATATAAGTTCGAATATAAATCTTTTACAAGAAGCTCTTCCCCAAAAACAACGTGATAACAGCTGGGTGATGCCAGTAAGGGAAAAAGCCTTATCCGAATTAGAATCTTACAAAGAGGACTCTAGCTTACCAGTAAAGCCTCAAAAAATCATAAACGATTTACGTGCCGTTCTAAAAGAAGATGATATTGTTATTTCAGATGTAGGTGCACACAAAATGTGGATGGCCAGAATGTATCACTGCTATGAGCCAAATACATGCTTAATATCAAACGGTTTAGCTTCCATGGGCGTAGCAGTACCAGGCGCTATTGGTGCAAAACTTGTTCACCCTGATAAAACAGTCGTTGCAGTTTGTGGAGATGGCGCTTTCCAGATGACAAGTGCCGAGATGGAAACAGCTATGCGATTACAGCTACCGATTGTTATTTTGCTTTGGAGAGATGAAGGCTATGGATTAATTGAATGGCATCAAAAGAAAGCCTTCAATCGTGCTTCTCATATCGATTTTGGTAACCCTGATTTTGTGAAACTAGCAAATTCCTATGGATTTGAAGCATTTCGCGTTGAAAAAGGAGAAGAACTAAAACCAATCCTTGAAAAGGCAATAGAACTCAACAAACCTGTCCTTATTGATTGCCCAGTAGATTATGAAGAAAATATGAAGCTAACCGAAAAATTAGGAAATATAAGCTGTTAAGGAGGAGCACAAGATGAGAATTGGATCAATCATAAATGGTCAAGAACGCAATGAAGATGATCGTGAATCATTAGCTGTTCTCAATCCATATAATCATGAGGAAATAGGTATGCTGGCATTAGCAACACAAGATGATTTAAACGATGCCGTAGAAAGTGCTTTCCGTACGTACCATGATAGTATGAAAGGTATGTCAGCACACCAACGCGGGGAAATATTACGAAATGCTGCAGATTTATTGGTTGAACAAAAAGATGAATTTACTTCTATTTTAGTTCAGGAAGCTGGAAAACCACTTAAATATAGTAAAGGTGAGGTGGACCGTGCCATACAGGTATTACGTTTTGCTTCTGAGCTAGCAAAAAACATTTATGGAGAATTAATCCCTATGGATGCAGCTCCAAGAGGCCAAAATCGAATGGGGATGGTTACGAGAAAACCATTAGGTGTTGTTGGGGCTATTACTCCTTTCAACTTTCCGTTGAACTTATCGCTACACAAGCTAGCTCCTGCTATTGCAGCTGGAAATACTATTGTCTTTAAACCTGCTGAAAAAACACCTATTTCTGCATACAAATTAGTCAAATTATTTGAACAAGCTGGTTTACCTAATGGTGTTTTAAACCTTGTCATCGGTACAGGAAAAGAAGTCGGTGAACCTCTTGTTCAACACGATAAAGTAAACAAAATTACGTTCACTGGATCTGTTCCTGTAGGAAAAAACATACGTGCTTCTGCAGGATTAAAGAAAGTGACATTAGAACTTGGGTCCAATTCTCCTAACATTTTATTTGAAGATGCTAATGTGGAAGATGCTGTTGAGAAATTGACGACAGGTGCTTTTGCCTTCTCAGGTCAAGTATGTATATCCGCACAGAGAATTTATGTCCATCAAACCATATACGAAGATTTTTTGAAAAAGTATAAGGAAAGCACAAACAAATTAACCATCGGAGATCCGGCTAGCGAGGAAACTGACATAGGCCCAATGATTAATGAAGATGAAGCTAAACGGGCAAAAGAATGGATTGATGATGCTGTGGAGAATGGCGCTACGCTTCAATCAGGCGGAGAGCGAAGTGGCACTATCTTAGAGCCAACCATTTTGACGGATGTAAAGAAAAACATGAAGGTTATAGCCCAAGAAGTATTTGCTCCGATTGTTTCTGTAATGCCATTTGAAACAGAAGAAGAAGTAGTGAAACGTAGTAATGATTCGATTTACGGCTTACAGGCTGGTGTATTTACTAAGGATATTGACCGAGCCTTTCGAGTAGCCAATCAGTTAGAAATGGGTGGTGTTTGGATTAACGAAATCTCCACGTATCGGCAAGACAACCACCCATACGGTGGCGTGAAACAGAGTGGACTTGGTAAAGAAGGAGTAAAATATGCAATCGATGATATGACAGAAATGAAGTTTATTGGAGTTAAGCTCCAAGGTAAGGAGTGATTCGATGATTCTAAATATTGTATTAGCCTCTTTCCTATCGTTTTTCACCATAACAGTTCCCACAAATGATGCAGTGACTTCCGAAAAGGAATCATTCCATAAGTCTGATAAATTATATAGCATCTCAGTAGATTATCCTAACTTTGAAGGTACAACGAAGCCAGCTTTTATAAAAGAAATGAATGAGCGATATAAACAGTATGCACAAGATTTATATGAAGGCTATATGGAACATGCTAGTGTGTACTCCTACCTTGCCAAAATGCGCGATCAATCATTGGAATACACATCTACTTATGAAATCCCATTTAATACGTTTCCACTTGTTAGCATTTTATATCATCATGTAGAACTCTCAAGCGGTCCACATAAACAGCATCATAACGAAGCAAGAACGTTTGATATCGAAAGACAAAAAGAGCTCACATTACACGATTTGTTCGAAGGCTCATCTCAGTATGAAGCGTTTCTTTTAGGTGAGTCATCTAAGCAACTGACTGATAAAAAACAAATCAATGCGAAACATCTAAGTGAGGATGCAATGTATTACTTAGGAAAAGACGAGCTTGTTTTATTTACGAGACCAGATGCGATTCTATCCACCAAGGAAGAAATATCAACCGTTGCAATCCCTTACTCAGAACTCCGTCCTTATTTTACAGAACGATATGAAAAACTATTATTGAGTAACCGATATTAAGAACAAAAGCTCGGGGCGCCCAGTTAGCAACGTATATGCTGCGGCCCACACGACGTGGGTTGGTTCGATGTTGCTACGTGACGTAGCGAATTTAATCGAACTTCCTCTAGGTATTTTGAGATAAAGGCAACACGAAGAACGAAGTGATTCGATGTTAACTTATCGTACGGAGGCGAGGGAAGCATACTAGTCGCTGGGCGCTGGAGCTGGACGTGGCCGCATCACTTTTTCATTTATACACAAGCATTGAATTTTATAGACGCTAGATAAAAAAACAGGTGTCCAGCACTTCAAATGGACACCTGCTTTGTTATTTTTCTTAATGGATTCCCAAGAACCCATTAAAGCCCATACTCCGATACATAGAAAAACAAAGGATAAAAGTGAATCAAACTTACGATAATAAAATAACATAAACCAATTCCACGGAATAACACTAACCCAATTTTGAACAAACTCGGTCCTTCATTATCGTTTCTTGGCAATTTATTTTCTCGGATCATAAATTGTATATATTCCACAATTAACCATAGGGAAGCGATACCAAATGTACTCAAGGCTACTATCCCTGCTCCTAAACCACCATAATCAGGTTGAGGACCTTGAATCATCCAGATGTAAAACTCAAAATTACTTCTTACTAATAGAAATATAAGGATATTTAAATAAAGACCAGCTATTACTATTAGAGAAGGGAAGCGCTCTACTGCACCTAACACAAGAATAGCTAGAATCCACATAGAAAACACCCAAAACAATGTCCCCAAGTGATCCAATACATAGCTTAATGTTAAGTCATCTGTAGCAGGGTCAGGAAATACGTGCGACAAAAAATGGTCTAGTGGTTGACTCACACTATATAAAAGCAGTGCAACTCCTCCTATAGTTAACACATACCAGAGTACCCACATTTTCCATCTTCTCTGTAAATAGTCTTGTACCATAAACCCTCTCCCCCTTCCCTATTTTTCTATTTATGTGAACATCATGAATAATGTCCAAATTGCAAAAAGCAAAGCTGGAAGTTTCTTGTTTTTCTTATCTCCTTTTACCACATCTAAAGTAGTAACGATAAACCAATACGCTATTACAACAGTAAAAACAACAACTAAAGCATTCTCATTTAAATTAATTTGATCAAACATGTTCCCACTCCTTGATAAAAACCAATATCTCTAGAATAGCAGGGAACGTGCAATATGATAAGGATTTTATCAGGAAAAGCTCTTCAATTATCAAAGTCATCTTACACTTTTGCTTTCAAATGCGAAAAGGTTCACCTTTATAGTGAACCTTCCCTTTTATTCTTTAGTATAAAAGTCATGTTTCTGGAAGAAGGACATTATCTCCTCAACCAACTCTTCTGCAAGAGGTAACCTTGGTTCGGAGTATGTCTTTACATTTTCTTCTCGATTCATTGGCGCTTTCTTCAAAACATGATTCATCTGATCGATAATAATAACCTCAGATTCGTTATTAGCTTCATGCAATGCTTTGGCAGCTTCAGGTGGAACTTGCAAATCAGTGCTCCCACCAATGATTAAGGTAGGTATAGTAAGTTTATTAATTTCACTCACAGGTGTATAGTTCATCCATGATGAAATAAATGGTTGGATAGATGGTCTTAAAACCGATTGAAGTTCTTTTGGAACATCTTGTGTAGTTTTTCCTTTTTTCAATATGTCAAAAATAGATTGGCTTCGCTGTAATGTTTCTTCTGATAGGGAAGCAGCTAGCTGTTCTTGTATCACCTCGTCGATAGAGCGACTTGCACCAGCGATTGACACAAACGTGTCGACCTCAGATTGTTGAGCTGCGAGCATACCAACAAGAGACCCTTGACTATGGCCAATCACACCTACATTAGTAAATCGATCGCTGTTATTTAATTTTTCTATCCAATGTGTTGCATCATTTACAAATAAGTCAAAGGAAATATCTTCTTCTTTAGAAATTATGGATTGGTTCTTCCCTACACCTCGTTTATCGTATCGTAGACTTGCAATGCCTTCCTCCGCCAACCTTTCTGCCAATAACTTCAGACTATTATTGTTACCTGGCAGTTGACTAGAGTTCCCATTTCGATCTGTCGGTCCTGAACCTGGGATTATAAGAACTACGGGATGAGGATTGTTCGTTTCAGGAGTAAGAAGTACCCCTTTTAATGTTCCCTTTTCCGTTTCTATGCTTATGGTTTCTCCCGCTTCTTCTCGCTCTTTTTCAAGTTCCCCTTTTGTCATCTTAAACGGAAAGGATTGACCTTGTTGGGTAAAGGTTCCTTCAAATGTCTCATTGCTCACTTCACCTTTAAATGAAATGGACTGGCCAGCAATTTCCATGGAAAATGTAACGTTCTGCTCGTTAACAGTCAAACCAGATAACGGGTAGTCACTTACATTTTGCGATGGAATACTAATCATCCCCTTCCACTTATTCTCCTTCACAAATTCTAAAACGATTGGTAACGGACTACCAGGCACCTCTATGAACCCTGTCCAAGTACCACTTATATCAATAGATTCATTTGGTGAATTCGTATTATCATTCATCTGCGAGCACCCCACTACAATTAGTAACATTACAAGGAATAGTGACATTTGCTTCATGACCATTCATCCCTTTCGTCCTTATATAATATGTATTACGTTGTTTAATCAGATATTGTTTCACTTTTAGAGACTACATTGACTAAATATGAAATGAATTTTTACAATCATACAAACCTATACTTTTAGAGTGCAAGAAATGTTTTTTTTAAAGAAAAACCATTTTGAGGAAAGAAAGCTAATCTACTTTCTGATTTATGTTTAACCTTCCATTTGTTTAATAAAGCTGCCTTTGGATAACCTACAAAACAAGCCCTACTTCATATGAGTAGGGCTTTTCGAATGTTCTACTTTTTATTTTTATTTAAAAGTTGTTCCTCTCCCATTTTCACAAGCTCTTTCACCATGTTTCCGCCTAGGCTACCACCTATTTTGCCGGCGTTTTTTGAGGTTAGATTTCCATTATCCCCATTTTGTAATGGGATACCTTGTTCTTTGGCAACTTCGAACTTCACGTCATTTGCATTGCCTGCTCGAATCACTTTTGCTTTCAGTTGGTCTAATCCTTCTCTTGCTTCTGGAACTAGTATCTTATTACGATTTCGCCTTGCCATTACTTCCCCCTCCTTTCTTTTTTGGTATGCCACTATTGGAGGAGGATATTCTAGGTAGTTTTATACATAATTAGTTGAATAAACTTTTTCTACCGCTGATGGTTTCCTTATTTGTTTCCACTTTATATGTCCAACTAAAATCTTCCCCTGTACTAGGATAGGTTGTAAGTTGTACTACATTCTTGTCTTCGTATTTATTATAAAGTGTTTGTTCCAGAGACCACTTAGAATATGCTTTAACACCAAGGAATACAGCGATAAAGAGCGAGCCAATAATCAAAAGAGGTCTTCCCTTATGGTAAAGCAAACCTATGCTAAGAGATAAAAGCAACAATCCAACCATCCATATGTCTTCATCAATTATTTCAAAAGAAACACCTTTTTGAATAAATGGATAAAAGATATGAGCTCCATTTCCCATAAAATCAATAAGAATAGCTGCAAACAATATCGTAATAACCGTGGAAAGCCAGAGTTTAGAATAAGATATATTTAACATGAGCGCGCCAGGAAATGCTACTATTAATGCTAATACTGGAATCCCCCAAATAGAATGACCAAGTAACGTACCTAACAATTTAGGAATATCGGGACTGATGGCAACAAATGCACCATAACCCATAACTTTGACACGCTTTTTGAATACATCATCGTCTTGACCTATTAAAATATACATAACTAATGATCCTGTTAACAAGTGAAGCATCGTAGTAGTGGGATGCAGGATATGTTGGATGATACCTTCCATAACATCTACCTTTCCTTCAAATCTAACTAACACACACTGTACCCTTTACACAATATATTTTAACTGGACATTTAATTTGAACATGCTTTCCATCATTTTGTTTAGTATGTAGTCGAAAGGGAAATTCTATTGTAAAAGATGCACATATACATACATTACTTTATCAACCAATGAGGTGAAAAATTATGAAATTCGTCATTATTGGCGGTGATGCAGCAGGAATGAGCGCTGCTATGCAGATCGTTCGAAATAGTTCAGGACACGAGATTACAACTTTAGAAAAAGGAACTATATATTCATACGGGCAATGTGGACTTCCCTATACTTTTACGAACCAAGTCGAATCCACAGATGATTTAATTGCTCGTACTCCGGAAAGGTTTAAAAACAAATATGGAATCGATACAAGAATACTTCATGAGGTTACACGTGTCGATTGCGAAGAAAAAGTGGTTCATGGGCTAAACTTAACAACAAATGAACCCTTTCAGGAATCTTATGATCGTTTGCTTGTTGCAACAGGAGCAAGTCCGGTTCTACCCCCTTGGGATGGAAAAGACCTAGATGGTATTTTCACACTCAAAACAATCCCAGACGCTCAAGACATCCAATCATACTTGGGTAAAAATATTGAGAACATTACCATTATTGGCGGAGGATATATTGGATTAGAAATGGCCGAAAGCATGGCTGAAATTGGCAAGAATGTTCAGATTATTGAACGTGGTAGTCAATTAGCAAAGATTTTTGATGAAGAAATGGCAGAGTTAATTCATGACGAAGCCAATCATCAAAATTTGACCCTTACCTTCGGAGAGTCTGTTGAAGGTTTTGAAGGAACTACTCAAGTAGAGAAAGTTATTACAAATAAAGGGGAGTATCATACAGATCTTGTTCTAGTCGCTGTTGGCGTTGCACCAAACACAACCTTCATGAATGATACAGGAGCTTACAAAACATACAATGACGCACTAATTGTAAATCATTACATGGAAACGAATATTAAAGACATTTATGCTGCAGGAGACTGCGCAACACAATATCATCGGATCAAGGAAAAAGACGATTATATCCCACTAGGAACACATGCTAATAAACAGGGACAAATTGCAGGTGTTAATATGGTCGATCAACCTAGAACATTTAAAGGTGTCGTAGGGTCTTCAATAATAAAATTCTTCTCCCTGACACTTGGTCGTACTGGTCTATCTGAAAAAGAGGCTAAGTCCCTTCATTTCCCTTACGATACGATTACGATAAAATCCACACATGCTGCAGGCTATTACTCTAAAGATGATAAAATGACTCTCAAGCTTGTTTTCAACAAGGAGACAAGAGTTTTGTTAGGTGGACAAATTATTGGTGGAGCTGGTGTTGATAAGCGTATTGATGTGTTAGCCACTGCATTATACCATCAAATGAAAATCGATGACCTTCAGGATTTAGACCTATCTTACGCACCACCGTACAACAGTGTCTGGGATCCCATTCAACAAGCAGCTAGAAAAGCTTAGCAATATTATGTCATTTTAAGTTGAATTTAGATGAGTACAAACTTAACCCGTTTTTAGAACGATAAAAAAACTACCATCTTCATAAAGTGGAAATGGTAGTTCAAGGCACTGGAGGGGATTCCAGTGCCTGTTATTTATTTAGTTGATTCGACTGATAACATTTCTTGTAATGAAGTCGAAGAAATCCTAATTATATAGGTTTTAGGGTGATTTTTTTATTTTACAGCAGTTTTTATAATCGGGAGATCCAAGGTTACCTAAACTGGTTTACCATTACGAGATTTTTTCAATTTTCAATTCGTAATTCTCAGGTAAAGCTTCTTGTTTACGTAGCTCTTCTAAAAAATCCTGGGCATCCTTCAATTTAGAAAAAGTAAATTCTTGTTGTTTATCTGCGAAGGTTACCCTTATGTCGTCCAAGTACACTCCTACTACTCTAAATAGCATGGATTCCCTTCTTTCATCTTACTTATGATTTTTAAAAAGGCTACTCTATTCCGAAGTTACTTACAAAGCCTTTCAATTCAAAGTAAGACTGTATCTATATCATATCAACTATAAAATAGTTTGTACACCATATATAACCAATCTTTTATTTTACTAATATAACTTTTTTTCATAAATGCCATCTCACATAAACGATTAGAACTTTTTTATGCTATAATTTCATTCTTGAATTATTAGGAAACAATAAAATGTCATGTGCCATACCTACCATTTCAGGTATTTTTAGTTAAATCTTTCATCTCAAAGTCTTATTTTAATCTTCTCACAACTCCGATACAATAGAACCATATCGTCAAGGATGACGAGTAGAGATACTTTGCTTCAAGGATGAAGACGAAGTATCTACATAGAAGCTACCCTCATAGGGTGGCTTTTTTTATATGGCTTTGTTAAAGTTTGTTGTTGATATAATAATGAAATAGTTTTATGGTTATTTCATATAAGCACCATTATGTTGAAGACTTGGATTCGAGATATATTAAGGGTGAGGTCCGATACTTTATGAGGGTTAGGGTGTATGAAGCCCTTTGTGAGCGAGTTTTCGATATTAGGAGCAAGTTTCTGAAAATAGGATCGACTTTGAGAGCGACTCTCGCCACATTCAGATCAACTTTTCCAAAATAGGAGTGACAACCTAAAGCTCCCTTTTCTGGCCATGTTTCCGTCCCTCCCCAAAAAGCAAAGGTGGCCGTGGAACAAGGAGACTCCCGCCGGAGAAAGAGGTAGGCGAGACCCCGCAGAGCCCCGCTTTTGGGCTCGAGGAGGCTTGCCAGCTCGCCGGCAGGACGCGAGTTGTTCCACGGCCACCTTTATTCTCACAAAAGCAAAGGAAATATCCCTCTTTTTCGTCCAGCTAGTAACGTTGATTCTATATAGTATCTCGAATCCAAGTCTTCCAGATTATGCTTCTTATCTGGAATAAGCTATTTTTGATTAGTTGAATCCAAAATCAACACTAAACTTTAACAATGTCATTTATATTATAAAAATGTTAGCTTGTTCAAAACAAAATAGGGAATGAATGATATATTTAACTTTCCCAAATGGAATAAGTCAACAATGAACGCTTCTTACTTTTGAAATCTCTCTCAATGTGTAAAAGGTAAGACCCTATAAAAGACAGATACCTACAGAGAGTGATAAACTATGTCTGTTCTCCTTTACAAAGGAGACGGAATACAATCCATTTAGGAGGGACCACATTGAGTCAGCGTTCATTTATTTTTGATTCCTATACACTACCGTCTGGTGTTACGTTGAAAAACAGAGTTCTTATGGCACCTATGACAAACTTTTTATCAAATGATGATGGTTCTGTATCAGATAAGGAAATTGAATATTACCAACGCCGATCTGGAGGTGTTGGTGCTGTTATAACAGCTTGTGCGAACGTTAACGAAGCTGGAAAAGGGTTTGACGGCGAAATTGGAGCAGACCGCGATGAACTTATACCTGGACTTCGACGTCTTAGTGACGCTATACATGAAAAAGGTGCTAAAGCTATTTTACAAATCTTCCACGGTGGAAGAATGTGCCCCCCACATTTAATTCCTAATGAAGATGTAGTAAGTGCTAGTGCTGTAGCATCTTTGCGACCAAATGCAGTAACCCCGCGAGAGATGACAGAAGAAGAAATTCAACAAACGATAAAAGATTTCGGCGAAGCTACACGTCGTGCAATTGAAGCGGGCTTTGACGGTGTAGAAATACACGGGGCCAATACGTATTTAATTCAGCAATTTTTCTCCCCACACTCCAACCGTCGTGCGGATCAATGGGGTGGCAATGTGGAAGAACGTATGAATTTTCCCCTAGCAGTAGTGGAATCTGTTCAGCAAGCTGTGCGTAACCATGCGAGTACATCGTTTATTGTCGGTTATCGTCTATCACCAGAAGAAAAAGAGGAACCTGGCATTACGATAGACGACACACTTCAACTTGTGGATGTATTAGCTAAACAAAACCTAGATTATCTTCACATCTCATTATCTAAGTTCAAGCAAGGCTCTATTCGAGATGAACAAGATACGAAGCCTCGTCTTGAAATGATTCAAGAACGTGTTGGAAGCCTAGTACCTGTAATGGGAGTGGGAACGTTAATCACACCTGACGAGGTTGAGAAAGCTCTTGCAGAAGTACCACTTATCTCCATCGGTCGCGAACTATTGATGGAACCTGATTGGGTTGAAAAAGTACAATCAGAACATGAGGACGAGCTCCGACTAACTATGAAGAAAAAGCAAAAAGAGGATTTACTTATTCCAGAACCAATGTGGTCGAAAATACTAAGTGTTCCTAATTGGTTTCCACTGGATGAAGATGAACAATAACCACTCAAGTCCCTGTTGAACAGGGGCTTTTTTTATAAAACGTAATTAGGAAAGCTCTTCCTTCTTTTGAACTTTCACATGCGTCTTATAAAAGCTTTGCACCTCCTGAAATAATGCAGGCTTTTTATTTTGCAATTTATAGTAATCCTCAGATTCTTGGTCATTCAGAACTGTAATAATACAAAATCCATTTTTGGCGAGTTCTACTAGAATACCATTAAAATCCATAGTGCTGGCACCGTTCGATTCTTCCACAATAAAAGCAGAATAAGAATTCTTATCTTGTCTGTGAGGTTTAAGCTTTTCATCTAATAAACTACGATATGTATCATAATTTATTTTTTTAATTTCTTTCGAGTCAAAATAACCCACGAACTTACTTATTTCCTTTTCCTTTGTAATAGGCTTCTCATCTGCACCATACGTGTAGTCATGCACTTTTAAATCAATAGCCGATATGGAAGATTTTGAGTTAATGAGACTTTCAAATTTCTTTACCTGATCGGATTGCTGACAACTTGTAACAATAAGTAGCGCAAATAAAATCATAAGTTTCTTCATGAAATCTTCCTTTGTCTAAAAAATATCAATATAGTCTACATGGAAGAAAATAACATATTTTTTCGAATTTTCACACTCTATATCATAAAGTAATTTAAGGGTTTTACATATGTATAGTGTTCTATATAAATGAAAGATATGTTGGGGCCTTTAACAATTTTATTTATAAAACACTATTTTCAAGTATTTCAAAAATAAATCTAAACACCTATAAAATTACAAATAGATACCACAAATGGAAACTATAATATATTCTACGAATACATACGTACTTCGTTTCACTTACTTTTCTTTTTCTAAAATAAAGCTTCACTATTTGCCGGAGATTTCTTTTTATAATACAATAGTAAACATTAAGAAGGCGTTTCTTACATATAATCTTCTTTGGAAACGCATGTAAGAGAATGTGTATTGATGGAAGGTGATTTGTTGAAAAAAATAATGAGTAGCGTCCTGATCAGCGTCGTTCTTGTTGTAGCTCTGTATTTCTATTTTAATTCTAAACTGGTGCATCACGACCAATTACACCACGTTAAGGTTTCGAATAAACATCTTGTTGAAGAACGTGGACAGTCTCATTATAAAATCACGGCTGGGGATAAAGAATTAATTGTGGAACACAAATCAACTTATGACTTAATTCAGGTTGGACAGAAATATAATATTGAATACGAATATGCAAAAAGTATCCCCCCAACAATATTGTCGATTGTTGATGAATCTCAAGAATTAAAAGGCGCAGGCCATTAAAGTCTGAATAAAAGCCAAGCACACAAAATTTTGAGTGCTTGGCTTTCTTTTTTGACTTTTATAATTTGATGACATTCATTCATGATTCATAATTGTTGGGTGGCCTTTACAATAATCCCATAAAAATTTTGCCACACAACACTTATATGTCATTTACATTCAGCCAGAATATAAAGAATGTTACTCCAGAAAGTAAATTATCCCGTACATAACATAATAACGTTACCATCTGGGTCTTTTACTGTGAAAAACTCAATATCATTAAACCGTGTTATTTCCGAATCAATTTCAAATCCTTTTTCTGAAGCAAACTGAAAAGCTTCATCTATATCAGGGGCATGTAGATTACAAATTGGATGTGGAGAAAGACCAACATCCTCCTTCCCTCCATTAGGACCAGCATCCAAAACGAGACCAGTGTACGTATTAGTTGGCACATTATAGACTGGTGGATTAACTTCTTCTAAATCTACAGTTTGACCTAATAGGGTGCTATACCATTGAACAGATTTTTTTAAATCGGACACATGAACAAATACCGTGTGTAACTTGTTCTCAATAGGATTTTTCATATTAAATCTCCTTCCGTTTTTTCACTCTCCTTTCTTCATTCAAGAAAACTATTCATCCACCTTCCAAAAAACGGTATTTCATTACCTTTTATTTTCTGGCTGTTTCATCCAATACCGAATCCCCCTCCCTGCATAGGGCTCATCTTCATATCTAGGAATCACATGCAGGTGGGCATGGGGAATAGATTGTCCCCCCACTTGATTCACATTCCACCCTACACTATATCCATTAGGATGATATTTTTGGTCTAAGTAAGTTTTGGCACGTAATAGAAGCTCCCTTGTTTCTATCCATTCCTCTGCTGTTAAATCAAATACAGTCTCATGATGCCGCTTCGGTATAATAAGACCACTTCCTTCAAGTACCTCTTGTTCTGATGGTTTTTGAATGAAATAACATTTCTCTGTTTCCATTATAATTTGTTGATTGATATCCTTATGTAACATACAAAATACACAGTTATTCTCCATATTTATTCTTTCCCTTCTTTTACTCTGACCATCATACTACAATAAATATATAAAGAATTCCTGCCTAGAAAAGCACAATTTTATTTTTCCTGCATGTACTGATAACGAATTGGTACGTAAAGGGGAGATAAAAATGAAGCCATTTCAGTTAATACCGTTTCGAGTTAATGAAATCCATGAGCAGTCAAATGAAATTCCACAAGGTGTTGAAATGATTGAAGCCCCATCTATGTGGGAGCAAGATGTGTACGGAAATGGAATTGTTGTGGCGGTAATTGATTCTGGTTGTGACGTTAATCATCCAGACTTAAGGGAAGCAATTATCGGTGGACGAAATTTCACAGGTGGCAATCCACGAGATGTATCTGACAATAACGGCCATGGAACACATGTTGCTGGCACTATTGCAGCCTCGTTAAACAATCATGGTGTGGCAGGAGTAGCTCCATCAACCAAATTACTTATCCTCAAAACGTTTGATGAAAATGGGAATGCCTCTTATGAGAACATTGTCAAAGCGATGAAATACGCTAATAAATGGCGTGGACCTAGAGGTGAACGAGTACGTGTGATTTCCATGTCATTTGGAGGGAGTCAGAATTCTGCAATGCTCCATCGTACCATTAAAAACGCTGTAGAGAATGATATTCTTGTAGTATGTGCTGCAGGTAATGCCGGAGATGGTAACGAACGAACCACAGAAAAACTCTATCCAGGCTATTACAAGGAAGTTGTGCAAGTTGGTGCAGTTGACTTTAATGGAGACATGGCGGACTTTACAAATACGAACGATGAACTAGATATGGTTGCTCCTGGTGTCAATATTCGATCCACTTATAAAAACGGTCAATACGCAACCCTATCAGGAACCTCTATGGCTACACCTCACGTGGCTGGGGCTGCTGCTTTATTATTAGAACAAAATGAACACGAGTTTGGCCGCACCTTATCTGAACCTGAGCTATATGCACAGCTTATTAAACATACTTCACCATTAGGATACAGTAAACGTACAGAGGGAAATGGATTGATTACTTTAGGGGTTAGTGACATTCCTTATGATGAATTTGAAGCCTTTATGCTAGAAGAGAGTTCAGAAGAATAAGTTCTAATACTTGGCCTTTTAAATAATAATGAGGACGAAATCAACAGTGATTTCGTCCTCTTATTATTTTACTCTCTCTTCCCCAAATAGTTTAGTGATGGGGCTTTTATGATAGAGTTAATGCTTAACTATCATTATCAGGAATATTCTAATATTTATATTCGTCTATCAGTTTCACCTATTAATGGACCGCGCCATCCGCACATAAGTATGTCGCTTTCCCCTTATTGCAATGGAGTACTCCATAATATTTTCGGGTATTGCAACCCCATTATAACCAGCATCTCCAATATGATGGATGTCTGCTCCTGCCATCTTATTTTGAAGAGCAATCTGTCTAATTGTATCTTTGGATGCTCCCTCTTGGCTTGTGCCGATAGTCAGCATAGCTAACGCTCCTGCTTCATGTATGTAGCTCGTCCAATTCCTTACATCCTCAACACTAACTCCAGGGACGGTTCCAGGGGAAGGCATTAATATTACGTCCGCTCCTCCTTCTACTAAATCTTTAATGGTAGATTCACTTGTAATGTCACTACCACTTTCATTGGTAACTCCGGCTCCATGCATCTTTCCAGCAATAATAAAAAGCTCGTCCCCAACGATTCTTTTTGATTCACGAACCGCTGTCACGATTTCCCTAGATTCACTCCAACTGGACGACCGGTTAGTTTTTTTACTTGCTGCACGATAGAACCTTCATTTTCAATACCTTCCATAACAGGGTTAAATACGTCCACGAGATTTAGTAATATCAAATCAGCTCCAAATGATGCTACAAGCTCCATATTGGTTACCTCACGATATAATGGCTGAAAGGAAGGGATGACTTCTGATAAAACAATCCTCCCCTCTGAAGCTCGAACGCTTGCGACCAGCTCCTTCCCATTCATTTGTTGAAAATCTGATGCATTACAATTTAGAAAACGTTTCATAGTATATCCTCCTCGTTTAAGACTCCTTAAACTTATTAACGACTAAGCATTTTAAACAATATTTCTTTATTATAGCGAACTCTCTGAGACGGATAAAAAGAAAGGCTACCCCAAATTTACAAGGGATAGCCTTCTCCTCATTATTTCACTTCCAAAATACCTTCTGTTCCTTGATCATGTTTACCATACTTGTGAACTGTAAGAGATTCTTCATCACTTAAGTTTGTAAAGACAATAGGCGTTATGATGGAAGGTACTTTCGATTCAATAGCTTTGAAATCTACTTCTAACAAACGCTGACCTTTCGTTACTTTATCGCCAGCTTTCACGAAATCTTTGAAACCTTCTCCTTCTATTTTCACTGTATCCAGCCCAACATGAATCAAGATTTCATGACCACTAGTAGCTGTAATACCGACAGCATGCTTAGAAGGGAATACTTTTGTAACCTCCCCATCTACTGGAGAAACTACGGAATTTTCAGCTGGTTCAATGGCAAATCCATCACCCATCATTTTTTGAGAAAAGGCATCATCTGGTACTTCCGTGATAGGAACGACTTTACCAGATATAGGTAATACAAAATCGCTACCTGTAAGAGATGTTTTTGTTTCAGAAGTTGATTGTCCTTCTACTTCATCAGTTGGCGTAGGCTCTCCTTGTTGATTTAATTGCTTTTGCATAGCATTTGCAACAAATTCAACATTCGTACCTACTACCACTTGAATATTCGTGCGACTTACCTTCATCACACCATTTGCTCCGTGCTTTCTTAGTTTATTTTCGGCAACTTGGTCAATATCATGAATTGCCAAACGTAAACGTGTTGCACAATAATCAATGGATTTTATATTTGCTTTCCCACCTAGATCTTGCATGAAATGAGCAGCCATGTTTTCATATTTGTCTCCACCAGTAGGACCGCCAGCAACTGGCTCTTCTCCTTCTTCGGTGTCAAAATCTTCTTCTTCACGTCCTGGTGTTTGCAAATCTAGTTTAATAATCAAGAAATAGAAGATCACAAAATAAATGGCACCAAACACTAATCCTTGGAGTAGTAATAACAGAGGTTTCTGTGCTAAACCAAAGTTCAACACATAGTCAATCGCACCTGCTGAGAATGTAAAGCCATGCAGAATATCAAATACATATGCAATAACCATGGATAAACCTGTTAGAAGTGCGTGTACACCATAAAGCAATGGAGATAAGAACATGAAAGAGAACTCAATTGGTTCTGTAATCCCCGTAATAAATGACGTTAGTGCAATACCACCAAGCATACCCGCTGTAGCTTTTCGACGATTTTCTTTTGCAGTCACAATCATCGCTAACGCGGCAGCTGGAAGTCCAAACATCATAATCGGGAAGAAACCAGCCATAAAGATACCCGCTTCAGGATCACCTTCGAAGAAGCGGTTCAAGTCACCAGTTGCTCCTTGATAATCACCGAACACGAACCATACGAAGCTGTTCAATACGTGGTGAAGACCAATTGGAATTAGGAGACGATTTAAGAAACCATAAACCCCAACTCCTAGTGCACCTGCATCAATAATCCACTGACCTAGAGCATTAATTCCATCTTGAATCGTTGGCCATATGACACCAAATATACCTGCAAGCACAATCATCGTACCTGCTGTTACGATGGGAACAAACCGTTTACCTCCAAAAAATGCTAGCCAATCTGGAAGCTTTATTTCACCGTATTTGTTGTAGAGTAAACCAGCTATAACACCACTTAATATCCCCCCTAGGAAGGATATATTGATGTCTTCATTGATAGATTGTGCGCCATTTTGCAGTACAAAGTACCCTATAGCTCCGGCAAGTCCGGATGCACCGTGACCATCCTTCGACATCCCTATCGCTACACCAATTGCAAAAAGGAGTGGTAATTGATCAAAAATAGCTCCTCCTGCTGCAGCCATAAATGGAATACCAAAGAAGTCATCCTGCCCTAACCTAAGCAATAACCCTGCTGCTGGCAGCAAAGCAATAGGCAGCATTAAGGCTTTTCCGATACGCTGTAAAAAGTTTAACATACCTCTTTTTCCCCTCTCGTAAATGAAATGTGAATACAACAAGGAACAGAGGCTCTAAGATAGAAACATTAAAGCCCTTACAAAATATGCTCCATTCCTCATTCATTATGTAGCTTTACATCTACATACAATAAATCGTTTACAATTCGAGGATATCAGTACGACGATAAGTTGTCTATACATTTATACAAATGTGCATATAAATTCTACTATAATTCTTCCTTTTGACTATATTGAGCTTCACCCATTACATCTATTACTTGTCTAGACATCTTCTAAGTATTAAGATATGATGTGTACAGAAATGTGAATCGTTTTCACTATGTTAGTCGTATTCTATATTAGTGAATGATCATGGTCGCCAAAGTAACGTAAAAGGAGGAACACCTATGATTGATAAAAACTCCCCTGTCCCTATTTACTATCAAATAGAAGAAGCTATAAAATCACAAATCATTAACGGAGTACTACAACCAGGCGATGCATTGCCTTCTGAACGTGAATATACAGAGCAATATAACATTAGCCGTATGACTGTACGTCAAGCGATAAGCAACCTTGTTCATGCTGGGTATTTATATAGACAAAAAGGTCGTGGCACCTTCGTATCCAAGCAAAAGATTGAAAAAAACTTACAAGGTTTAACAAGCTTTTCGGAAGATATGCGTGCTCGTGGGATGAAACCAGGTAATCGATTGGTTGGCTTCGAAATAATCCCAGCACCTTCTTCAATCGCTGCAAAACTAAAAATTGAGGAACATACTCCCATCTATGAAATTAAAAGGATAAGACTTGCAGATGAAAAACCAATGGCATATGAACGCACCTATATACCAGCTAATCTTGTTAAAGGCCTTACAGAGGAACACATCAAAGGATCTCTATACGATTATTTAGAAGACACTCTCCACCTGGTCATTGAATCTGCTACACATGAAATTGAATCAGCCCTAGCAAATGAGTTTGAAATGAAGATGCTAGAAGTACCCGAAAACTCTTCCATTCTTCTCATTAAAAGACAAACTTTCTTGCAAGACGGTACACCTTTAGAAGTAGTTGAATCAAGTTACCGCTCCGATCGCTATAAATTTATGACCCATATGATACGAAACTAAGAAGCCCCCAAACCTATATTAGGTTTGGGGGCTTCTTATTACAGGAGAATAAATAAATAAACTATTCAACAAACGAGGCATAATCTTTAAGACTTGGATTCGAGATAATTTTTGAATATAGAGTGGGTCCGATGCTCAAAGAGGGTTAGGGATGGGTGGAAAACGGCTCGCGTCCTGCCGGCGAGCTGGCAAGCTACCTTCGGGGAAAACGCCCTCAGGGGATCTTGCCTACCTCTTTCTCCGGCGGGAGTCTCCCCGTTTCCCACCCATCCCTGCTGAATGTTACGATCGGACTCTCGAAAATACGTTGAACAACTTTTTTGACGGACATATAATCTCTTATTTACTGTAAAAACCCTCTTCTGGAGAGGCTAACGGACATATGGTATCTTATTTTTGAAAAAACACATTAATTTCAGGTGATTTTGGCTAAATAGCGTACTGTATGAAGCTGTCTATTAACTGTGGAAATCCCACCTATAAATGCGTCTTTATT
>NZ_AVBF01000042.1 GCF_000770635.1 Pontibacillus yanchengensis Y32 | reverse complement strand
TTGTTCCACGGCCACCTTTATTCTTACTAAAACAACGGAAACATCTCTCATCCCCAATATATCTCGAATTCAAGTCTTCAATATTATGGTGCTATTATGGAAGAACATAAAACTATTTCATTATTATATCAACAACAAACTTTAACACAGCCTTTCTAATTGTTCATATTAAACCTGATTGTAAATGTTTTCCTTCCTGTTTGCAAAAGTTTAATAGTACTGGTTTGCCCCATTATCTTGGAGACTAGAGTTCAAAACAAATTTCTTATCATAGGCTAAAAAAGAGTCATGTTTCCGCTTCTCTCCATTTTGCGGGAGGGATGGGGCGTTTTCTAAATCATGGTATTCCAGAAACGAGGAATGGTTTAATACACAAAGTGGTGCTATGCAAACGGACATACAGTGTCTTATTCTTCGATTTGAAGGCTATTTTGCATTTGAAACGGACATCCAGTTCGCTATTTAGCCAAAAACACCTTAAAGTAGTGTGTTTTTTCACAGATAAGGTACTATATGTCCGTTCACCTCTCCAAAAGAGGTTTTTTACAGTAAATAAGAGCATATATGTCCTTTAGAAGATGTCCTACGTATTGTCTAAAGTCCGATTGCAAAACTTCCAGCATGATTGGTAGGGGAACGGGGAGACTCCTGCGGAAGAATTTAAAGTTTCTCATAAAAAAAGTTTTCTCCTATACAACAAAGCTCCCAGTAAAAAGTACTGGGAGCTTTGCTTATTTTTCTAGTGTTGATTTAATACTATTATACACATGGGACCATAATTCCTGGTTTTCTCGATACGCTTTCGTTAGAAATAGTATCATTTCTTTTTGCTTTTCCTCGAAAATAGGGTTATCTTGACTCGGCAGGTTTTCTCGGCCGTTGTCTACGAGTTGTTGTAATTCAGGAGCACGTGGGCCCCATACAGCAACTTCCTCCCCTTTTTCATTGATAAAGATAAAAATCGGAATGGCACGAGAGGAACCATTGGTTAGGTATTGATCCATCAGTTCCAAATTTTCATCCCTATTAAGTAAGCGTACCTCCATATTTGTCTGCTCAGAAAGTTTTAATAGGATTGGGATGTTTAACATCGCATCCCCACACCAATCTTCTGTAAGGACAATTACTCGCAGCTTCTGCTCTTTTATCTTTTCAAAGAAGCGTTGATCTTCCGGCAATGTAAAATGATTATATACATGCATTAAGTTATCTTGGTTCTTCGTCATAGCACTTACGTATTCTTGTGGGGTCACACCTTTATCGAACCATTCGTTCAAATTCATTCCGTTCACCTCATTCGTCTAGTAAGTCGTTTACATGGTACACTTGTCCGTTTTCTAATGGTTGTGTGAATAACAGTTTTCGTAGAGCTTGAGCAACTGTATTCGTGTCACGCAACATCCCTTTTTCTTTCAATTCTTTAAATTTGTCTACATCAGCAAAGGCGTCTTCAGAAGAAGAACGAATATCTTCCTGCATATCCGTGTCCATTACACCAGGACTAAACGCAATGGATGTATGAAGACCATTTCGTTGTTCTTGCTCCATTGCGGCTGTTTCCGTAAAGAGATTTAACCCTGCTTTTGTACTACCATATACACTCCAGCCATACACTGACCTGTTGGCAGCACCAGACGTAATATTCACAATTGTAACTGGCGTCTCGTTCACTTTATTATAGAAAAGATTCGTAATAAGCATAGGTGCAATCAGATTAACATGCACATGCTGCACGACCTTCTCTGATTCTAAAGCACCCACATGATCAATCGGTTCTACAACGCCTGCATTATTCACGACGTAAATACCTTCAGGCTGATTATCGCTAATATGATTAGTGATGAGTGTGAATACACGCTCTAAGTCATCAATCGATGATAAATCGCAAGTATAATGTGTATAGGAAACCTCATTTTTCTTAGCCATTTCCTTTAATTCCGCATTGTCAGAACGAGAAACACCTAAAATATGAATACCTTCCTCCATCAACTGCTGTGCAACAGAATCCCCTAAACCTTTCGAGACACCCGTTACCACTGCATATTTCATGTTATCCCTCCATACATTTTGCTAATCTACCTATAACGAACGTATCATACCTATTTTGTGAAACCTAATAAAAGAGCCTATAATGAGGGTACCCCTCTTATAGGCTCTTCATGCTTCAATCTTCTTCATCTAACGTTAATCCTTCGACATGCTTACGATCTAGTTGTTTTCTAACCTTACGATACTCTTTCGATTTGAAGATGATATCAAAATCATAATCATCTGGATATAAATCTTTAGCAGGGATATGCAGTTGGATGCGCTTGTGGTTTAGTGTTTGTTTTTCTCCTTTAATTTGAACAATATAATTCCCTTTTTTATCAGGTCCTTTATAGACAATGCCGGTTTCCCCTGTAGCTAGAACCGTAACGTTATCTCCCATATCATAGTGAGGGATGCGATCCTCCGGTTTTGCTTTTTCTTTGGAGGATGATTGCCTTGCATATCGATTCACTGCAACTTGTTTTGCCAAATCACTTTGTTTGGTATCTGTATCTGCTGATGAATAAGTTGCTTCTTCTTTATACGAGATGGAATGAGCCTTTTCTATAATCGCAGGGTGCATCCCTAGTTTCAGTGCAATTTGGAAGGCCTGACTTTTTCCGGTCGTATCTAACAACAATCGGTACGTTGGGCGTAAGGTTTCTAAATCAAACTCCATCGAGCCATTGAGAAAGCCTTCTTTTTCCTCTGCAAAATCCTTCATCTCATTATAGTGCGTGGTCGCAAAAATCGTTGCCCCCTTTTGATACAGTTGGTCCAATATCGCTGTCGCAAGCCCCATGCCTTCTGTAGGATCTGTTCCGGAACCTAATTCATCTAGTAAAACTAAACTATGGTCATTCGCTTCCTGCAGAATATGAATGATATTCACTAGTCTGGAGCTAAACGTACTCAGGTTCTCTGTAATGCTCTGACCATCTCCAATGTCGACAAAAATATCATGAAATAAATGGAGTGTGCTCCCTTTTTCTGCGGGAATATGCAACCCGACCTGGGTCATAAACGTTAACAGCCCAATCGTTTTTAACGTAACGGTCTTACCTCCCGTATTCGGCCCAGTAATAACTAATGCATATTGGTCAGATCCTAGATGCACCGTTAATGGGACGGCTTTTTCGCCAAGTAGTGGGTGACGAGCTTCCTTTAGGTCAATCGTATAGTCTTCATTTATAGTGGCAGGAGCAGCGTTTAGTTGCTTACTATAATGAGCCTTCGCAAAAATGACATCATATTGATGCATCGTTTCAACAGCCACACTCAGCTCATGCTCTCGCTCCAATACAAGTGCAGTTAAATAATAGAGCACCTGCTCCACCTCTCGCTCTTCGGCCAGTCGAAGCATTTCTAACTCTTCCTGCATAGCTGTAATCTCTTCTGGTTCAATGAAAACCGTAGCTCCTGAAGCAGAGGAGTCAATGACAGTCCCTTTTACTTTCGTTCGGTAGCTTGATTTAATAGGCACGACAAAGCGACCATTTTTTTCAGCTACGACGGTCTCCTGCAAATAGGGGGAAAGCTTTTTAGACTTGGCAAGATGATGAATCTTATCTTTTAACTTTGTTAGCTGCGCGTGAATTTGTTTGCGTAGTTTGGCTAGCTCCTTTGATGCATAATCATCTACTTGCCCGTGCCGAATACAGCTTTGAATATCAGATTCCAAGTCACTCAAATCTTCAATCGAATCTGCATACGTAGCAATCGTCGGAGCAACATATCCTTTATCCTTCATAAATCGTTTTAACTTAGAGCAATGGTCAAGAAACGACTCTAACTTCTTGAATTGATCAGGCCTAATAAACATCCCTTTCTTTCCATACTCCAACATCCCTGTTACATCATCCAAACTATGAATGGGGACACTTGAACTTATATTTAGTATTTGTACCGCTTCACTAACCTCTTCTAACCATCGATCGATTTGTTTTGTATGAAGAGACGGTTGAAGCGATTGTATCGTTTCTTTTCCTTTACTCGTTAATGCATAATGGGCAACCTCATTCAATACCCAATCGCATTCTAGTGCCTGAAATGCATATTGATTCAATTCCAGTTCCTCCTATTAAATAGATATCATTTTATAAAACTCACCGTACGGCAAGCCTTGGAGAAGACAAAAGCCTAGCTATAAAATATAAAAAGCTGCAATGAATGAGATCATTGCAGCTTAGCCTAGGCGATTCATTATTCAATCGCTGGGATGGTACGTAACTCTGGTTAGGAATAAGACGGTTTACATATCCATCCTTATACCAGAGACAAAAAACGCTATGACACATATGCCATAGCGTTTCACGTAACCCAATTTGCTTTGCTATGATTCATTGTTCTTAACTACTCAAAAAAGTGTATAACAAACACAGCTTACCTTGTAGTAAGCTTTTGCACTTTCTTGAGACCGTATTAAATTACGTGTTAGTTAAGAACAATAACCTTCATAAAACATACTCCTTGGATTGAGAGTCGATTGAATAATGATTTGTCTTTATTTCTGTTTTTATCATACTGTATTGCTTCCACTTTTGTCAATTCAACGTATAAGGGAAGCTGCCTCGTACCCTAAATAAAACGCCCACTCTCTAAGGAAAAAAGGCACCTTCGTTTCGAGGCTTCTATACCTTGAGGTCTTCGTAGGGGAAGCAATTGCATTCATATCTAGATTATGCGCCATTGCTAAAGCTCGTTTTGTATGAAAAGGATCACTAACGATTGTATATGAGTCTATTTCTGATGTATCCCCTATTGACTTTGCGTTTTTTAAATTTTCCTCTGTGATTGTAGAGGAGGTTTCAATCACAATATCATTCTCAGGAACCCCATGTTCAATGGCATACATTTTTGCAACTTCCGCCTCTGCATAGGCCGCTCCTGAACCTTTTCCACCTGTGAAAACGAGCTTATCAACATATTCGTCTTCATACAACTTCAATCCATGTTTAATCCGCTCTTCAAATACAGGCGAAGGATCGTCATGATAGGCTGCTGCCCCAAGGACAATAGCCGCATCGGTATGTTCCGGAGGATAGTTCGTGGAATACGTCCACATCGAATAGCCAGAATACAGAACGTAAGCGAACATAGCTAGCAATAGAAAACCAAATAGTTTCTTCATTTCTATCCACCTTCTACCTTCCTATACAGTTCCTCCAACAAAACGTATCACAAGTTAAAGAATGAAAACAACTATTTACGGTTATCCCCTCTCAAATGTATATATTTTACACAAGTAATAGATTCGTAATTTTATTTAAAACTTCCATTGCATAAAAAATCATAATCATGTATATTTATCAACAACAGTTATTAGACGTACAGGAGGTTTATCCAGAATGAATGAAGAAACAGTAGCCCACCAATCCACACAAAAGAAATCCGTACTAGAATCAGGACACTTAAAATTCCTAATCCCTTCCCTTATAGGAATTCTACTATTCTTAGTACCTATCCCTTTTCAAGGAAAAATTACAATAGGGGTAGGAATATTAGCTGAATCTGTTCAAGGATTACTATCCGCTCAATTACCAGCTATTATGACAACATTGATACTTGTTTCTTCCATTCTAGCTTTTGTGCAAGTAACGATGAAGCCTGCTTGGATGAACAAACCAATTCTTCAACAACTATTCTCAATCTCTCCATTGTGGACGAGCTTGCGTTTACTAGGAGCGTTATTGGCCATTTTGACTCTTTTCCAACTAGGACCAGAATGGATTTGGTCTGAGGCTAGTGGGGGGACCGTTTTATATTCCTTAATCCCTGTACTTACGACATGGTTTTTATTCGCAGCTTTATTAATGCCATTCTTAATGGAATTTGGTTTGATGGAATTCGTAGGAACGATGCTTCGTAAAATTATGAGGCCATTATTCACTCTACCAGGTCGTTCTTCTATCGATGCCACTGCATCATGGATGGGAGCAGGACCTGTAGGTGTTCTAATTACGACACAACAATATGAACAAGGCTACTATGACAAGCGGGAAGCGTCCGTCATTGCGTCGAACTTCTCTATCAATTCTATTGCATTCAGTCTTGTGGTTATTAGCTTTATTGGACTTGAGCACTTATTCGTCCCATTCTATTTTTCTATTACAGTAGCCGTTATCGTGGCAGCCATTATCATGCCTCGTATTCCACCATTATCTCTAAAGAAAAAGACGTATCACGAACCAGTTGGAAAGCAAATTTCTGAGGATGTACCAGAAGGCAAGTCCATTACGAAATGGGGAACGGAACTTGCGGTATCAAAAGCGAACTCCGTTAGCAGCTTAGGATACGTATTCAAAAAAGGATTTACCAACGTATTAGACATTTGGTTTGGCTTATTGCCGATTGTGATGGCACTCGGTACAGTAGCACTGATTCTAGCTGAATTCACGCCAATTTTCACATGGTTGTCTGCTCCAATCGTTCCCGTGCTACAATGGATGAACATCCCTGAAGCTAGTGCAGCAGCACCAGCTATGATCGTAGGTTTTGCAGACATGTTCCTACCAGCCGTTATCGGGAAAAATATCGAGAGCGAATTAACTCGTTTCATCATTGCTGGCGTATCGATTACACAGCTGATTTATATGTCTGAAATAGGCGTACTTCTATTAAAATCCAAAATCCCAATTAAATTCTGGGAACTTGCCGTTATATTTATCCAACGTACAATTATTACACTACCTATCATTACACTAATGGCTCATTGGCTACTATAATGTACAAAAGCGCAAGGCGGCTGTATATGTTGGTGCTGTGGCCAAAGTGCACTGGATTTAGACGTGGCTTATAAAACACAAAAGAAGAAGCACTATTACTCACAAGGAGGACTAGAAATGGAATGGCAACAT
The DNA here is from genome assembly GCF_000770635.1 of Pontibacillus yanchengensis Y32. Lineage (GTDB taxonomy): Bacteria > Bacillota > Bacilli > Bacillales > BH030062 > Pontibacillus > Pontibacillus yanchengensis. The sequence continues at coordinate 26,901 of NZ_AVBF01000042.1, read as the reverse complement.
CTATATAACAACATGAGCGATTTTCTCGCTCCAACTATGGCAAAAGACTTTCCTAACTTACCTGTAGAAAAAGAAGAAGGCTGCTACTATTACGGAACGGACGGTAAACAATACCTTGATTTCAGTTCCGGCATTGCGGTGACAAACGTCGGACATCGTCATCCGAAAGTCGTGGATGCAGTCAAAAAAGGAGCAGACGAACTGTTGCATGGTCCTTCTGGTGTCATTATGTATGAATCAATTTTGCAATATGCAAACGATCTTGCTGAAGTACTTCCTGGTAACTTGGATTGTTTCTTCTTTGGGAATAGTGGTACCGAAGCAGTAGAAGGCGCTATTAAATTAGCAAAACATGTGAAGGAACGTCCTTACGTCATTTCCTTTACCGGCGGTTTCCATGGTCGTACGATGGGAGCGCTTGGTGTTAGTACATCGAAGAGTAAATATCGTAAGTTTATGCAACCGAATGGTCTAACGTACCAGCTACCTTATGCAGATGTAAAAGGCTGTCCAGAGGGTGAAGATGTTGGCGAATATTGTGTGAAACAGCTTGAGAAAGACGTCGAGAATTTATTCGAGCATCAGGTTACCCCTGATGAAGTCTCTTGCATGATACTAGAACCTATTTTAGGCGAAGGTGGATATATCATCCCTCCTAAAGAATGGCTTCAAAAAGTTCGTGAAATCTGTGATGAATATGGTATTCTATTAATCTTTGACGAAGTACAAACAGGCTTTGGCCGTACTGGTGAATGGTTTGCATCCCAAGCACTTGGCGTTGAACCAGACATTATGGCGATTGCCAAAGCGATGGCATCCGGCCTCCCATTAGGCGCAACCGTTGCATCGAAAGAATTAATGCAGCAATGGCCACTTGGATCTCATGCGACAACATTCGGCGGAAACCCATTGGCATGCCGAGCAGCCGAAGCTACCCTTGAGGTATTAAAAGAAGAAAACCTGCCTCAAAACGCGAAAGAAGTGGGAGCTTATGCAACCGAACGCCTTCATGAGCTAAAAGAAAAACACGAATCCATCGGCGATATTCGCTCCATAGGACTACTGATTGGAATCGAAGTCGTCGACCCTGTAACCAAACAAGCAGATGGCGATGGGTTAATGAATATACTGGAACTAGCTCTGGAAAAAGGTGCACTGTTCTACTTCTGCGGCAACAAAACAGAAGTCATCCGCATGATCCCACCACTTTCCATTACAAAGGAACAAATTGAAGAAGGCATTACGAAGCTAGATGAAGCTTTAACCTTGCATGAAGAAGGATTGAAGAGTAGTCAGGTTTAGAGAGCAAAAGCGCAAGTACTCTGCTAGCGAGGCACAAACTCCTGCCCATAAGATGTGGGTTGGCTCGATATAACTTTGATTTCAAAGAAATAGTATAGTAAATAGCACCCAGAGCACAATGACAATAGTTGTCTATTAAGCGTGTGTATTAGGGTGCTATTTTCTTATTTAGGTTTAATCTGTTATAAGGAGTCACATGGACAAATGTTGTTCTTCGCCTTAACGAAGCATAACAACTAATTTGTATTCGAAATCCTTGGTATTTCATGTTTGCTTTGAAACTTTTTTCGTCTCTGTACGTATGCTTACTAAATATATGATGGAGGGGGACAATTTTAATGGAAATAAGCTTAGATTTTATCGTATTAGCGGCAGGGATTGCTTTAGCAGGGTATTTTATTGGGAATGGATTACGTAATTTTGGTAAACAGGATTATATTGACAAATTATTAGATAAATCGCTTGAGGAAGATTCTTCAAACAAAAAATAAGGTTATCTTAGTTCATAAAGTGGTGCGGGTGCGTATCTGGAAAAAGCAGATACGTTTTTTTATTATTGAGCAGATTTAACATGAATTTTATAATATCTTGTTGCGTTAAGAGGAGAATTTTAAGAAATAAAAACTACAAATTTTGGCGAAAAAGCTATAGAATAACTCCTAAGCTTTTTCACCTTAGATGTGTTAATGGACTTGTTGATGCATGTCCCCTACTTCCCATTATCCTCCAAACAATCGTACATATCCTGCACAATCTCTTGATAATACTCCTTACTATGTGGAACAAATGCATCTGTTCCTACCCACTCATCTAGTTCCTCCGCTTTTCCCTCTTCGTCTACAACAAACCCTGTAATCCTGACTTGGTCGAGCTTTTCTTCCCACAACTGATTAAATTCACTCAATTCTACTTTTATCATTCCTGATACTTCTTCTTGTTGTAGGGTGAAGTCGTGAAGATCTTTTTTACAATTATAGATAAATACATGAGCAAATTCTCGATCGACAAAGTTTCCGAGCGTTACCGGGTCGATTTTGATTCCTCCTGAATACAACTCATCAAAAGATACGTATAGGCCTAGTTCCTCCTCCACTTCTCTTACTCCGTCCTGAAGTGTTTCGTGCGAGAGTAAATGGCCTGCTGCAGTAATATCGAATAAGTTCGGAAAATCTTGTTTGGTTGCGCTCCTTTTCTGTAAATAGACATAAGGCTTGCCATTTTCGATACTTACAAACCAGCACTGAAAGGTTTCGTGCCAAAGCCCTTTCTGGTGGACCTCTTCTCTAGATGCAACACCAGTTTCTTGTCTATGCTCATTAAATACTTTTAACGTTTCCATATTCATCTCCTTTTGAAGCAACCTATTTTTTTCAATCCTTTCTTCTATCTATTATAATGAAAACAAATCCATCTGTAAGGAGGTAACTACTATGTATCCGATTCTATATGGCATTATTATCGTCATCTCGATTGCTTCTCTTATAGGCACACTTTATGTAGGAAAAGTAGTAAATAAGACTTCTGCCAAATACGATAAAGAAGGTGACAAAGGCGAATCGAGCCTCACAGCGCAAACAAATGTGAAAAATAACTCTAGTATTCAAATGTTGTCTATCATTTATATCATTTTCTTTATCTTAACCATTATCGCTATTGCTCTTCTACTAATCTTATAATTCTCTCCAAGACAGCAGTATAAGGTCGATAGCACTAGTCACTCTAGCATCTATTACCTAACCAGTATTGTTTCTATTATGAAGGAAGTCCCTTTTCCGACAATCTATGATTAAAGATTGATAGATTCGGGAAGAATTTAGAGGTAAAATAGAATGAAGATATATTTTTTACCAAATTTATACAATATATTCCTTTTAATAGACTAAAGAAAATCTGGAGGTATAGAGTATGGATGGATCGTTGATTTCCTTAATCCTCCCTTCCTATAACGAAGAAGAAAATATAGAACTGATTTATGACTCAATTCATAAAGATATGGCAGACCTTGACTACGATTATGAGCTCATCTTCATTGATGATGGTAGTGCCGATGGAACCTTAAACTCAATACAGCACTTAGCAGCTACCTACCCTGGAGTAAAATATATTTCATTCACACGTAATTTCGGGAAAGAAGCAGCATTACTAGCAGGGCTTCAAAAGGCTAATGGTGATGCTGTTATTATTTTGGATGCAGATCTTCAACATCCTAGCTACCTAATTCCTGAGATGATACAGGGGTTTGAAGAAGGATATGATCAAGTTATCGCTCGTCGCAATCGTAATGGGGAATCCAAATTACGAAAAGGCCTTACTACGATGTTCTACAAAATGATTAATACGTTGGTTGATGTTACCTTGCAAAATGGGGTAGGCGATTTCCGTCTACTGAGCAGGAACGTCGTGAACGATGTGTTGAAGTTGAGTGAGGCTAACCGCTTCTCCAAAGGTTTATTTTCCTGGGTTGGGTATGAGGAAAAAGTGATTAATTATGAGAATGTGAACCGTCAGGCTGGAGACTCGAAATGGTCCTTTTCAAATCTATTGAACTATGCCATTGATGGCGTTGTCTCCTTTAATACGAAGCCACTTCGACTCTGTTTATATACTGGTTTATTCATATTACTATTGTCGTTAGGCTACATTACCGTCATGTTCATTGAGGTGATACGTACTGGCATCGATGTTCCTGGCTATTTTAGTACAATTTCCGCGATTCTTTTCCTAGGAGGGGTACAGCTAGTAAGCCTTGGTGTGATTGGAGAATATATAGGTCGAATCTACAATGAAGTAAAACAACGCCCACACTATCTTATAAAGGAAACGAATATTCATGATGCAAATGATCAGATCTCTCAATACTGAATTAACACGGTTTATTATTGTTGGAGGGATGAATACAGTCAATTATTATATTGTGTTCTTATTCCTCCACAATCTTCTACACCTTCATTACATGGTGTCGCACATTACTGGATTTCTCATAAGTTTTGTCATCTCTTTTTTCCTGAATACATACTTCACTTATAAAGTAAAACCTACGCTGTCCAAATTTCTAAAGTTTCCGTTGACGCAAGTAGTGAATGTCTCCACTTCTTCGTTACTCGTATTTATTTTTGTAGATGGCTTTGGTTGGAATAGCAACATTGCACCCATTGTAGCTGTGTTTTTCACAGTACCCATTACCTTTATCGTTACAAGTAAAATATTAAAGCAATAAATGGTGGTCTCTAATGAATAAACGTAAACTCTTATCCCTTCTATTTTTTAGTATGGTTATCGCTACCCTATCCCATCTATTCTTCTTGCAACAATGGGTGGAAGGGAGCTATATGGCTGGTCCTAATGATGGATTAAACCAAATGCTTCCCTTTAAACAATTAATTCATGAAAACTATACGAGTGGTAATTTCTTTTACTCTTTTGAGTTTGGGTTTGGGGGAGGTTTTTTTGGGCAGCTCGGCTATTACTTTTCGACGAACCTCTTTTTTATACTAACAATCCTAGTGGTTTACGTGCTGGAGCTACTCCATATCATCGACACACCAGATGTATTGTTTTGGGCTCAAGCTACGATATTCACGAGTATCATACGAATGACTGTAGTCATCTTCGCTACGACGTTTGTATTTCGCTATTTCTCTATCAGGACAATCCCTGCTTTTGTAGGAGCCTGTCTTTATGGAGCTAGTGTCATTTACTTTCGACACGTCACCTATTGGGAGTTTTTTGCTGATGCCTTTCTGTTCGTACCTTTACTTGTGTTTGGTACAGAAAAGATCATCCGCGAACAAAATCCAGGCTGGTTTATTTTTGCGATTGCCGCTACTATTTTCAACAACTTTTATTTTGCGTTTATTAATCTGTTATTTGTCGGCATATACATACTTGTCCGTTGGTTTATTCCGTTACAAAAGAACGAAACTCCTAAGCTTCAACAAATAAAGCAATATGGTATATCAGGAGTACTTGGATTCGGAATCGGTTCCATAGCATTTATCCCAACAATCTATGCATACTTTCAAAATTACCGACCTGCTTTTAATCAGGAGCGGCCTCTAATTGATTTTTCCGATAATATGTTGCTCGATAGTCGCACGTTTTTATTATCAACGGTTGTCGTGTTATTTCTGTTCGTATTCTCCTTGTATAAGCACCATTTGTTTCGGTTCTTTGCTGCGTTAACGCTATTGTTTATTCTTTTTCACTTCAGTCCGTTTATGGGGAGTGTGTTTAACGGGTTCTCCGCTCCAAGGCATCGATTTGAATACCTCGGCTTTTTTGTAGCTGGAGGAATGGTAGCTACAGGACTACAGCTTAAAGATTACATAAAGAAAAAGCACATCATCTCATCAATTCTATTAGCCATGCTAGCTTATGGAGCATTTGCCCTATATGATCAAACCTATGCCATCCGAACGATATTCGATCAATACATGGTGATTCAAACGATAATCGTCATGGGAGCTTTCATTTTCGTCAGTGCCTATAACCGAAAATTATGGCTTTCGGCATGTATCATCATTTTATTAGCTAATGCAGGCATGATGAATACGTATCAATTCGACAAGCTCTATAAAGGTGGAGAAGTAGAGAAGACAACGAAAGAATACATCTTGAGTGGTGGTTATCATTCCTCCGAACAGCAACAATTGATTCACCGTATCCAACAACAAGATGAGTCCTTTTTCCGTATCGACTGGAAAGGGACGGATGATCGAAACAATGTGCCTATTATTCAAGACTTCAACGGAACGAGTGTCTATTCTAGTATTTTAAATAGGCATGTTCTGTTTTGGTATTATGAGAATCTTGAGGTTGATATGAAACAAGAAAGCATCAGCCGCTACTCTGGATTTGGCAATCGCGCCAATTTGTATAGCCTACTACGAGGCAAATACATCATCACGCCAAAAGCTCCAGAACGTAATATTCCATACGGGTTCGAACCATACATGGAGAGTGAAAATTATCAGGTCTATCGCAATACAAACACGCTCCCTTTTGCTCGTACGTCCAGTCAGATATATAAGGAAGAGTCGTTGGAAGATCGCTCTATGGTAGAAAGAGAACAGGCTATGCTGAAAGGAATCGTTTTACCTAACGTTACGACAGATCCTCCTACTCTAACAGCCTTACCGAACCTAATGGATCAAGCTGAAGTAGAAGCGGTTGGAGGTACGTATAATAATGGTCAGTTACACGTTAGCTCCGAAACAGGTGGCATCAACATCAATCTCTCTTCTTTACCAAAAGATGCGAATGACCTGTACGTTTCCTTTTATTTGAAAAATAATGTGAAAGAGGCTCCGTGGTTTCCACTTCACGTGAATGATTTCCGAACGTCGAGAAAATCGCGGGAATCTTTTTATCGAACTGGAATCAATGATATAACCATTCGCGTTCCAAAAGATCAACAAATAGCGATTCGTGTTCCGGAAGGTAGCTATACACTTAACGAGCTAGAAGTCTATCATCAGGATTACTCTGTATTAAACCAAGCGGCACAACAAACCAATCCTCAGCCTCAGGAAGTTTCTGTGAACGGAAATGATATTTCAATCAAGCTGGAAAATGAACAGAATGACCAATTCTTAACCATTCCCGTTCCTTATGAGAAAGGCTGGCACGTTAAGGTGAATGGCGAAACGAAAGAAGTACGCAGAGCAAATTATACCTTTTTAGGGGTGGAGCTGGAAAAGGGTGAAAATACGATCTCCTTTACGTATTACCCACCTTATTTCAAATTCCTCCTTCTAACGTTTGCGCTATCCCTCCTCCTATCTACGGGATGGATTTGGATACGAAAGCGCATGCGCCCGGTTAGCGACGTACAAACTGGACTGTTTATGGGGAAGTTCGATTAAAACCGCTACATCACGTAGCAACATCGAACCAACCTACGTCCTGTAGGCCGAAAGGAAACACGAAGAGCGATAGCGATTCGATGTTGACTTATCGTAAGGAGGTGCAGGAAGTTTGCTAGTCGCTGGGCGCTGGAGCTGGACGTGACAAAAGCGTAAGCGCCCGGTTAACGACGTTCCATTTAGCCAACAGTGAAATAGAGGAGATTCTAAAATATAAGATCCCCTTTGCTTATGTAAAAATAATCCATGTCATTCGTATTGAAACCTTTGTCCCCACTAACTCGTCTGTATAGGAGAAATATAAAAAAGATTCTTAAAATGACGACTGCATACGGTGGGAAAAGTTAACCCGAAAGCCTAGTTTCAGTGAAGCCCAAAACCCAGATAGGGACTACTTACAAAGGTGGAGATACGGATGTGGAAACAACAATTAGTTGAAACAGACAGAGGAACATTTGAAGTATTTGTTAAGGGAAGCGGCGAACCACTATGTATTACTCATTTATGTACGGAATTCGACGAAAATGGATATGACTTTGCTGAGCAATTTATACATCATTTTCAAGTATTCCTCGTAAATGTAAAAGAAGCGGGTAACTCATCCAAAGTGGAATCAGAAGAAGAGTTAAGCATGCAAGAGACGGTAAAAGATTTAGAAGCACTACGAGAGCAATTAGCTATTGAATCTTGGGCCTTTGCCGGTAATTCAACAGGTGGCATGCTCGGGCTAACCTATGCCGTACACTTTCCTAACTCGTTAACCAAAATGCTAGTTGGAGGAGCAGCAGCTTCCAACGACTATAAAGATCATCCAGATAGTATTTATTCCAGTGAACATGAATCCTTTACAAAAGTACAAAACATCCTGGAAACCATGAATACTTTAGAGGTGCAAACAGAAGAGAAGGTTAAGGCAGAAAAGGAATGGACGCTGTTATCCCTTTTCCGACCTGACTTATACACGTACTATTACGGAGCCACATCAAACGGAGCGCAACTTGTACCAAAGCGTTTAAACTACTATATTTCTAAAGAGCTACCAAACTATTGTGTAAGACAGTCCTTACATGATGTACAAGTACCAACTTATATTTATTGCGGGCAATTTGATACGCAATGCCCTGTTCAATACTCGCAAGAAATCTTCAACCGACTTCCAAACTCGGCTTTATACATTTTTCAAGAAAGCAACCATGTGCCTTATCTTGAGGAAAAACCTCGTTTCTATGACCTAGTGATTGATTTTGAACAACTAGCATCGTAGAAAAAGAGGTTTCCTCCACTAGTAATGCCATACCACGTATAAGTGGTGTGGCATTATTTTTTTACATTGATTAAGAACACATCCCCACTAATACCTACAACTACTCGTTTGAACCAATCCGCATATAGTAAATAAGTTTCACTACCACTCTAATAAGGAATATATAAAATGGGAAAAACTTTCATTTTAAGGAGAGTGTAATCATTGGCACGTTTAGATGAAAAGGTAGCTATAGTAACAGGTGGTAGTGGAGAAATCGGTAAAGAAGTAGCTCGAGCGTTCCTTAGAGAAAAAGCGAAAGTAGCTATTGTCGACATAAATCAAGAAGCTCTTGAAGAGGCAAAAACAGAACTAGAAAGTCCTGATGACCTAATAACGATTCAAGCGGATGTTTCTAAAGAAGCAGAAGTTCAAAACTACGTTCAAGAAACACTCGATCGGTTTGGCCAAATTGATATATTCTTTAACAACGCTGGCATTGAAGGCGAAGTAGCACCCATAACCGAACAAAGCGTTGAGAATTTTGAAAGCGTTTTATCCGTAAACGTCATGGGAGTTTTCTTAGGATTAAAACACGTACTTCCAGCTATGATGAAACAACAATCAGGGAGTATCATTAACACCTCTTCCGTCGCAGGCTTAATGGGCAGCCCAGGTGTATCTCCATATGTTACTTCTAAACACGGGGTTGTAGGTCTTACAAAAACGGCTGCACTTGAAGCAGCAAATCATCAAATTCGAGTAAACTCCATTCACCCGTCTCCAGTAGAAGGTCGAATGATGAGATCTCTAGAAGAAGGTATGAACCCAGGACACGGAGAAGAAGTTCATGAGCAACAAACTTCCGCTATTCCATTACAGCGTTACGGCGAAAGTACAGATATAGCAAATTTGGTTCTATTTCTAGCTTCCGATGAAAGCAAGTTTATCACAGGAAGCCAGTACCGAATTGATGGTGGAATGGGAGCGTCCTAAAATATAACAAGAAGGAAAGAGAGGAATTCTGATGACGTTAAAAAATAATGTTGCAATTGTAACAGGTGGCTCTAGTGGCATTGGCGAAGCAACTGTGCGTGAATTTTGCAATCATGGAGCAAAAGTTGTTATAGCTGACTTAAATGAACAAGGACAAGAATTATCCTCTACATTGAAAAAAGAAGGATTTGAAACTCTTTTTGTAAAAACAGATGTAACAGCTGAAGAAGATGTCCAACACTTATTCCAACAAACAGTAGATACATTTGGTTCCGTGGATATTTTGTTTGCGAATGCCGGTATTGGAGATGCTACCCCAGCACACGAACTATCCTATGAAAGCTGGAAGAACCTATTAGATGTGAATTTAAATGGTGTTTTTCTAACAAATAAGTATGCTATAGATCAAATGTTAGGGCAGGAAACAGGCGGAGCCATCATCAATAATGCTTCTATCTTAGGACATGTGGGTCAACCTGCAGTTACTTCTTATGCCGCTGCGAAGGGTGGCGTTGTGAATTTAACTAGATCCTTAGGTGTAACCTATGCGAAGAATAGCATCCGTGTGAACGCCGTCTGCCCAGGGTATGTAGAAACAGCGATACTGGAAAATGCAGACGAAGAAACGGTTCAAAGTTTAGTCGGTGCTCATCCGATAGGCCGACTTGGGAAGCCAGAAGAAATAGCAAAAGCTGTACGTTTCCTTGCTAGTGACGATGCTTCCTTTATGGTTGGAGCAAACATGCTAGTTGATGGTGGCTACACTGCTCAATAGTAGTATTTCAGTGAAAACCTCCACTATTAGTGAGTGGAGGTTTTCCATTTTTAGCTTACTTTAACTGATTTGTCGTGATCCACTGGTTAATAAAAGAAGTGGTTTGATTAATCTGAGTACCTACCGAGATCGTAGCTTTTTGATCACCTTCTTGAAAGCCATAGCTCCCAAATTGACTATGATTCCCCCCATTTAGTTCATGGAATGTAGCCGTTTTTGGAACGTATTGCTCTCCTTCTTTTAATTTTTCCTTATCCATTATTCCGTCATTTGAACCTATGATGGATAGGACAGGCATGGAAGTTGAAGCAAGGCTGCCTCCCTTATCCACATACGAAGCAAGTAAAAAAAGACCCTTAATGTCGTTCTGATGATTGGAAGCAAATCGCCCTGCCATTGCTCCACCAAGCGAATGGCCACCAATAATATAGGTTTCATGCTCCTGTTGTTTGATAATCTGTTCAGCCTTATTTATTCCTAATACGGCAAGATCTAGAGGCATTTTCACAATATACGTAGGATATCCCTGTTCCGCAATATTCCGTGCTAGTGGCGCATAACTCTCAGGCTCGACAAGACCACCAGGATAAAAAATAACACTAGTTCCTTCCGAATCAGCTGGTTGAAATAGAATCCAATCTTCCTGGGAGGTAATGGAGAGACTGTCATTAGGACTCATCGCCTCAATCGCTCGATGAGAAGCCTCATACGGTTGTAAATACACATATGCTGTAATACCGAGACACATGAGCAAAGCCAGCACTCCAATAACGACTCGCCTTACCCATTTCTTCTTTTGCCGTTGAACCATCTCGCATCCCCTCCCCTACTATTATATTTATTATACATCTCGGAGATTCCTAGGTCGACGATAAGGAAGCTTCGTTACAGATATTTATTGTCTTTAATAGATTCGTTGAACCATAGCGATGTTTGTTCCGGGAAGAGATGTGGAATTTTTGAAAGGACATGATTAAATACAATCATAAAAAGGATGATACTATGAGTAATGAAATGAAAGCGGTCGGTTTGTATAAACACCTTCCTATTACCGATGAGGAAAGCTTGATTGATGTCACGGTTCCTAAACCTACAGCATCGGGACATGACATACTTGTTCGAGTAAAAGCCGTTTCTGTTAATCCCGTAGATACTAAAGTTCGGGCCAATGGCGATGAGGAAGACGAACCGAAAATACTAGGATATGATGCATCAGGGGTTGTCGAAGAAGTCGGCGATGATGTGTCCTTGTTTCAAGTAGGAGATGAAGTGTACTATGCAGGATCGGTTGCTCGACCTGGTTCTAATAGTGAATTTCATCTTGTCGATGAACGAATCGTTGCTCAGAAACCTTATACATTGTCACATAAGGAAGCAGCTGCTTTACCTTTGACGTCACTAACCTCTTGGGAAGCATTATTCGAACGATTACACATTCCCTTTAACCAAACGGCTAACCAAGGTAAAACCATCCTCATTATAGGAGCTGCTGGAGGTGTTGGCTCTATAGCTACACAACTAGCTCACATGGCAGGGTTAACGGTCATTGGAACTGCCTCAAGGGAAGAAACCATTACATGGACAAAAAATCGAGGCGCTCATTACACGATTAACCATCACCACTCTTTTGGACCGCAATTAGAAGAGCTCGGTATGAATGAAGTAGACTATATTTTCTGCTTAAGTTCTACTGCCCAGCACTGGGACGAGATGGTGAATGTCATCAAACCTCAAGGTAAGATTTGTAGCATTGTGGAAACTGATGAAAACCTGAATCTCTCAGCCTTACAACACAAGAGCGCCACCTTTGTTTGGGAATTTATGTTCACAAGACCCCTCTTTCAAACAGAAGATATGAGGGAACAACATAACATTCTCTCCCATGTTGCCAAGCTAATAGATGAAGGAGAACTTACAACAACATTGACCAAAACGTTAACTGGGCTGAATGCCAAAAACCTTCGTGAAGCTCATGCAACACTAGAGAGTGGAAAGATGATTGGGAAGCTTGTGTTGGAACAAGAAGGATAAAGTAAATTACCCCCAAGGATTTGTTAATCCCTGGGGGTATTCCTAAAATCGATAGTAAGCTTATTATTTTTATTCATTAAAGAAATCTTTTAATTAGCTCGCTCTTCCTATTACTTTTTTCCTCTTCATATTCTTCTTCGAATGGCTCAGCATCACTTTCGCTGTACCCATTTTCTTCGAGTTCTGCAACAAGCTCATTATATATCGAATTAAATTGTTCATCTGTTTCTGCTTCTAAAGTCTCGGCTTTTTCACTGTATTTATTAATAACACTTTCCATACTTGCCCCATTATCTAATTCTTCCTGAGCACTATCCGCTAACTTATTTAATTCCGTATTAGCTTCTTCTTCCAATTGATTAAATTCCTTCTCGTATGGGGAGGTAATTTCATTTAATGATGGTTCATCACTTGAGTTATCGCTATCATTATCGTTAGAATCATCACTTCCTCCACTAGGTGCTCCTGGATTAGAACTAGAGCCTTCTGTAACAAACTCCATTGTTACTTCATTGGAAATTGGTAGAATACTAAGAGATTTTACACCACTGGAAATATGCAGCGTATAGCTTTGATTTAATTGATATTCTTCTGTATTTTCAACCGTCACTGACTTCTCATTCTCGTTATACTCTAACTCTATCGTATCTACTTTGTTGCCATTCGAATCTTTTACATAAATAGTGTTTTCCGTAATCGTATTTTCTAATAGTTGCGTGTTAAACTGAATCTTCCACTCTTTGTTTACGGAAACACTAGTTTGATCCCATTCTGATTCTGCAGAAGCATGATTGGCAGCTATAGCCAATAAAAGCACCATGCTGACTAAAACTTTTTTAAGCATAAATACTCCCCTAATTGTTAAATTATTTTCTTCCCACAGCCAATTCTACTAAAAACATCCATGGAAATCTATTCTAATAGATGATTGATTTTTGTCATTAGAAGGGCGAGAGCGTGAGTGGGATGAAGGAATCATTATGAAGGGAACATGTTCAGGATGGAAGAGAGAATATACCGTTCCGAACCGAGCATATCCAGCATCGAAGAGAGCATATACCATTCCGAACCGAGCATATCCAGCATCGAAGAGAGCATATAACATCCCGAAGCGAGCATATCCAGAATCGAAGAGAGCATATACCGTTCCAAAGCGAGCATATCCAGCATCGAAGAGAGCATATACCGTTCCGAACCGAGCATATCCAGAATCAAAGAGAGCATATACCATTCCAAAGCGAGCATAACCAACATCGAAGAGAGCATATACCACCCCGAACCGAGCATACCCAAGTTCGAAGAGAGCCATTTTCTAATCAAAAACATAAAAAAGCACGATTTACCTCATATAAGATAAACCGTGCTCTAAACTAATCTTATGCCATCCATTTCGGTGGGGTATTTTTATCCCAGTAAATCTCTCCGATTGGATGATGTTGTTCGAAATTATCTTGGCTTAAATGGTAATGAAAATTAAACCAATAGCCCTCTCCAGGACGATTGTCGCGTCTTACATGGAATTTAGCGACGTCTTGTTTCGCTTTGTGGTCATAAAGATTGAAGATTTTCTCCCCGTATCCCGGGCTTGCTAGTTCTGTAATTTCATAGTAAGGTACTTCTTCTTTACTTGCTTCTACTAATAATTCTTCTACCACTTGCTCAATACCTGGTAGGATTTGAGTTGTGAACTCGTCCTCTACTTTATCATAGATTTTTGGTCCTAATTTCGTGACAGTTTGTTCTTTTGCCTGTTCGGTAATCGCACTGATAAAGTAATCGCTTTCGTTATTTTCATTACTTGATTCATCATGAAGCGTGATTTCGATATCTTCTTCAGGCTTGTCTTCTTCATTCGTTGTAAGCCGATCTTCATTTACGCCTTCATTTGAGGAGTCAACTTTGTGTTTCTCGGCTGCTTCTGTATCCAATAAATGGACAGGGTTATACATTCCGAGAGTTACAATTGTAATAAGAATGACGGAGACTTTTCTCATCCAAAGTTTCATACTAACAATCTCCCTTTTATGTATTCCCTTTAAATTTTACCACGTTTTTGATGGTTGTCTAGACAACATCCTAAATGTTAATGAAATTGTAATCTTTTTAACGTGAATGACGTTACTGTAAATGATTTGTACAGTTATATAGGTCCCCTTTCCAACCTTGCTCAGTAGCTTGCAAGATGGTTAGAGAATTATTTCGAAGTGCTTCCACCATTTGAAAATCAGGCTGCAACTCATGCAACAAATGCTTAATTAAAGCACCATGACTAACGATAAGCACATGCATGTCTTTATGCTGTTGGTGAATATCTTTTAATATAGAAAGTGCTCTAGAAACAACCACATCTGCACGTTCTACTCCAAGATCAAGCTCTCTCCAATCGGGTCCCCATTTTTCGATGCGCTCTTCTTCTGTAGTTCCTTCAATCAAACCACCACTTGCTTCACGGAGTCTAGGGTCCTGTCTCACCTCTACACCAATCTTTTCTCCAATAATGTCAGCTGTTTGAGCAGCTCTAGCTAAATCGCTAGCGTAGATAACATCCCATCGTTCTTCTGCTAGTCTATCGGCAAGCTTACGAGCCCCACGCTTCCCTTCTTCATCTAATGGAATATCTGAACTCCCCTGTGCTCTACCTTCTTGATTCCATGCTGTACTGCCATGGCGCACTAGTCCTAGCTTCATCTCCGAACACCCTCTCTCCATGATTGTGTAAACTCTACAAACACTCCTCTTCTATATAAAAAAACGGAAAACCTTCTTTATAACTTCAGGTTATAAAACTATTCCTTTTGAGTATTACCTATCATCATTACATCCACGTTATGCTAGTACTAGAAGGATTCATTCGATAACTTATCAAAAAGAAAATCAAGCATAGAGGGAGTAATGGCATATAAATACATGTCTCGTTTTAGAGGACGCCCTTCGATTGGTAAAAACGTCACGCCACGGTACTCAATTTGTTTGGCCATCATTTCTGGCAAATATGCTATGCCAGTTCCAAGCGAAACGATACCAGCCATTGCCTGGTAATGCGTTTCTAGAACGTCACTTTTAAAATGATTCTTTGCCATAATATGTTGCAGCTTTTCGTGGAGCGATGACCCTTTTGGCGGTATGATTTGTTTTTGTGTGAAACACTCTTCCATTGAGACAGAAGACTGCGAAGCAATAGGAGAGTTAGATGGAATCGCTGCTAGAAATTCATCTTCAAATAATAACGTAGAAGATAATCCTTTTACAGATGGTATATCTTGAACAATGGCAGCGTCGATTTCATTCGCTTTTAATAGTGGAATCAAATTCTGACTGTCATCCTCTATCGCTGTTACTTGGAAGTTCGTGTATTCAAGTTTATGATAATGCTTATGTAAAAAGTAGGAGCTAAGTAACGGGGTTGATCCAAATCGGATTGTATCATGGGCCTGATATTGATGTACGACATGGTCGATCTGATTCAACAAGGGTTCAATATCACGATACAAGGATAATCCTTTCTCTGTAAGCTCCAAACCTTTAGTGGAACGCGTAAACAAAGGAAATCCCATTTCTTCTTCCAACAATTTCATTTGCTTACTAAGAGCTGGTTGAGAAACGTATAGTTTTTTCGAAGCTTTCGTATAACTTCTCTGCTTGGCAATTTCAATAAAATAGTTCAGTTTATGTAAGATCATATCCGAGTCTCCTTTGCCCTTACTATAACTACTGGTTATAGCAAAATCAACTTCTGGAGGTGTCACCATGCTACTAAAGAAAATGCTGATTTATTTAACTGGAATTACGATCACTTATTTTGGAACCGCCCTTGTTGTTAAGTCAGCTCTAGGTGCAGGATTCTGGTCAGCATTGTACGTTGGCCTTAGTGACTTTATTGGACTAACAGTAGGTTTTTGGTTCGCCTCTTTCCAGTTTCTCATTGTGCTCGTGAATGCTTATTTGAAGAAACAATCCATTGAATGGAGCGCTATTGTTCCAATTATCATTGAGAGTGTCCTTTTTACATTCTGGCTCGAATTTGTTCTTCAAAATCTAAACCTGACAGACGCGTTTATGCTTACAAAAATTAGCGCGTTTCTAACAGGTATGATTTGTGCAAGCTTTGGTATCGCATTATATATCCAAACAGGCTTCACCCGCGCACCTGTTGATGAATTATTCTTAGCCATTAGCCAACGATTCAAATTAAAAATTGGATTAGCACAGTCCTTCATCGCATCAACGGTAACCCTTATTAGTTTTCTCATTGGAGGACCAGTCGGCATCGGTACAGCTCTGACGATATTTATCTTCGGACCTTGCATCCAATTCTGGTATAACCGACTTTCTACCGTGTCAGTACGGTATTTATCTGAAGCTAGATAGGCGCTTCCCCACACGGGAGCGCTTTTTTTGTTAGGTGGGGTGTAATAAAAATAACTTACTAAGTTTAGAAGCCACATCCAGCTCCAGCGCCCAGCGACTAGCAAACTTCCGGCACCTCCTTACGATAAGTCAACATCGAATCGCTTGCGCTCTTCGTGTTTCCTTTATCTCATACGGAGCCGTCCAGTTTGTACGTCGCTATCCAGGCGCTTGCGCTTTTGTCACATCCAGCTCCAGCGCCCCACGCTTGTGCTTTAGTTAATTACGTATAATCCCATGACTTGTCCCTTTTAACACTTCTTTCCCCTTTTGATTCCGATAAACAGATTGCACTTCGACGTTTTTGTAACCTTCCGCTTCTTTCAGCTTTGTAATGGTAACTTCACATGAAATTGTATCACTAGTAAAAACTGGACGAATATATTCCATCACCATTTCCCTAGCAATATAATGCATGTCCCCACCTATTTTTGTACCAATACTAGCTGTTAACAGACCATGGACCATTACTTCCCCGTCTTCGTTACGCTCCATATGATGCCTTCCCTTATCACCCGTAATTTCAGCGAACTGAAGCACCTCTTCCACAGTAAACGAACGCTCCCAGGTGAAAACATCCCCTTGTTTAATTTCCATATGTAGATCCTCTCCTATTTTATAAAATGTCGTAGCTTTACTATACTTATTCTACGAGCTTTCCTCCGTAGCCTTTTTTTGAATGCGATTTCGCACAGGAGGTAAGCCTACTCTTTGTTATGGTATTTTCATTTAAAGCATGATTTATGAACGTTTTTCTACCATTGCTTATTACCTTCAGATAAACTTGACCACAAATCCTCCCTACAATCTTCTTGTAAAATATGATATAAGTTGATAAGACCATATTCCTACAAAAAGGAGTAACGATATGAATTCGATCCAAACGAAAATTTTGTTGTTTCTACTAATGCACCCTAATCAATACATATTAGTGCAAAAGCTAGCAAATGAATTTGATTGTTCCGAAAAGACGATTCGCAATCATATGAAACAAATTGAAAACTATTTACATACAGAGGCAGCTTCCATTATTCGAAAGCCTGGTTATGGTGTGTTTTTACATATCGATAACGAAGAAGCATCTAAACTTTATAAAGAGTTATCCGAAAGCAACCCAATAAAAGAACTCGATGAAGAAGCAAGAAAACTGCATATGGCTTACAAATTATTAATGGAAGACAAAACGCTCACGATGAAAGGCCTTTCGTCGACTTTTTTCGTTTCCAATAAGATTATCAAAAGGGAGTTGGACTCGATCGCTTCTTGGCTTAAAGGCTTTCATCTAACCTTATCTTCCAAGCAAAAAATTGGTCTTACGATAGAAGGTTCGGAAAAAGACAAGCGAGCTGCTTTAGCTCGATTACTAGCTTTTCAGAAAGATGAGGAAGAGACGAACAGCTTAATGATGGAGAAGCTCTTTTCCAAACAAGAAATCTCTATCATTCGAAATGCACTCGAGAAGTTTCAGAACAACCATCAGCTATATTATGCAGATGAAACCGTCGAGGGATTGATCCTTCATATTTTATTTACGATTAAACGGATAAAGTTGAGTAAATCTATACACTTGAGTAAGGAAGAATTAACCAACCTCCAGAACAAAAAGGAATATCAATGGACAAAAGAGATGTTGGCAGAATTAGAAAAACCATTTGTCATCCACTTCCCGGAACATGAGATTGCCTATTTAACCCTCCATATCCTAAGTGGCCGATTACGGTATGGAAGTACTGCTTCTGTGTCGCAACAAGACGAAACGCATCCATTGCTCCATCATGTCATGGACACATTGACGAGGAAGCTAGGCAGCCTATATGACATTGACTTTCACACAGATAAAGATTTGAAAGCTGGCTTGGAGACTCATTTGCAAACGACTCTCAAGCGACTTGATTATGGGTTTGACGTACCTAACCCAATGCTTGATGACATTAAGAAAATGTATCCTTATTTGTTCGATCAACTAGTATTCGCTTTAGAAGACATACAGGAAACTCTTCCAGCTTCGATACCTGAAGAGGAAATCGCCTTTCTTGTTCTTCATTTTCAAGCTTCAATAGAACGGTTATCATCTCAAAAACAGCGTCAAAAGAACATTCTCATTGTGTGTCACATGGGAATGGGGATGTCTCAGCTATTGCGTACAAAAATAGAAAGACAATTCCCTGCCGTTCATGTTATAGGCTCCATCTCTAAATCGGATGTAACCAGTTATCTCAAACAACATGAGGTAGATTGTATCATTTCCACCACCTCAATTTCCGTGGAAAAACCACCTTCTATAGTGGTATCCCCTCTACTAGAAGAAAAAGACACAGAGCGTTTACAACAATTTTTCCGCAGACCTAAGGAAACAAGTGAAAAGAAGCAAGAAGGATCCGTATTGCTTCAATACACAAGTCCGTTCTTGTTATTTCTTAATCAAGAATCCAATCATCGCTACAAAATCATTGAACAATTAGCTAGAACATTACATGATAAAGGGTATGTTCAAAAAGAGTATATCGAAAGCTGCATTCAACGGGAACGATCCGCTTCGACCAATATTGGTGGGCTTTTGGCAATCCCCCATGGAAGCCCTGAATACGTTAATCAATCATCAATTGCCATCGCAACGTTAAAAGAACCAATAGAATGGGGCACGGGCAAGGTAAATATGGTGTGTCTACTAGGAATGAGATACAACAATCAAGCAGAGGCTAAGCAGCTTTTTGAAGAGCTATCCTCATGGAGCGAATCCCCTGCCATCATTGACTCCTTAACAAAAGAGCAAGACGTCATGTCATTTCTCTCTACCTTGAAAAATATTTAGGGAAATGTTGTAAATGACAGTTTTACCACAGTCTCCGGTAATGAAAGCGCATTATTCATTCCCTTTTCGTTGCTATACTTTGAATGTAAACGATAACAAAGATAAAACATATATAGACGAAGGGGGAAGAACGCATGAAATTGTTAGCCATTACCTCATGTCCAAATGGCATAGCTCACACGTACATGGCAGCAGAAAATCTTCAAAAAGCTGCCGAGCAATTAAACGTTGAGATCAAAGTGGAAACCCAAGGGTCTATCGGTGTAGAAAATGAATTCACGAAACAAGATATTCAAGAAGCAGATGGAATCATTATTGCTGCCGATAAAACCGTAAACAAAGAACGTTTTGTTGGAAAGAAAGTTATTGCAGTAGGTGTTCAGGAAGGGATTAACTCTCCTGAAAAGCTAATTAACCGTATGATTCAAGGAGATGCTACCGTTTATCAAGGAAGCTCAGAAAGTGAAGCATCTTCAAACAACGAAGAAAAAGATACCCAAAATCCATTTTATCGCCACCTCATGAATGGTGTATCCTATATGATTCCATTCATTGTAATTGGTGGACTGTTAATTGCTATTTCCTTGACATTAGGAGGCGTTTCAGAAGCTGGAGGCATTAAGATACCTGAGGATTCTTTTTGGAAAACCATTGAAAGCATAGGTGGAGCATCCTTTTCCTTCATGGTACCAATCCTTGCTGGTTTCATTGCATATAGTATTGCCGATCGTCCTGGACTAGCGCCTGGTATGGTCGGAGGTTACATTGCCACTCATGGTAGCCTTTATGGAAGTGAAGCAGGAGCAGGATTTCTTGGCGGTATCGTAGCCGGTTTTCTAGCAGGTTATGTAGCACTTTGGATTAAAAAGATTAAGGTTCCTCAAGTGGTACAGCCAATTATGCCGATTATTGTAATCCCTGTATTGGCATCACTCGCAGTTGGTCTTATCTTTGTAACACTTATCGGAGCACCAATCGCACAGGTTTTCGTTAGCCTTACAAACTGGCTAGAAGGCATGCAAGGCACAAGTTCTGTATTGCTCGCTTTAATCCTTGGTGGAATGATTGCCTTTGATATGGGTGGACCAGTCAACAAGGTAGCATTCCTATTTGGCTCAGCGATGATTGGCGAGGGTAACTATGAAATCATGGGCCCAATCGCAGCAGCTATCGCTATCCCTCCTATTGGAATGGGACTAGCCACATTCATCAATAAGAAAAAGTTTGCATCAACGGAAATTGAAACAGGAAAAGCATCCTTCACAATGGGGCTGTTCGGAATTACCGAAGGCGCAATACCATTTGCCGCACAAGATCCATTCCGTGTCATTCCAAGTAACATGGTCGGAGCTATGGTAGGTGCAGTCATAGCCATGCTCGGAGGCGTTGGAGACCGCGTTGCTCACGGCGGGCCAATCGTTGGGGTACTTGGCGCAGTAGATAACGTCTTCATGTTCTTCGTCGCTATTGCCGTCGGTTCTCTAGTTACAGCCTTTACTGCAATCTTATTGAAAAAAGATGTTACAAAAAGAGAAGCCACTACAACGAGCGGAGAAGAACAAACGTCAACACCAGTGGAAGATAACACAATAGAGCAGGAAGCTGAGGAAGCTACCCCTACGAATAATGAAAAGGAAACAGAAGAAGTAACGAAGCTAGTTGATATTACTAGTAAAAACTTAATTGAAACAGAACTGCAAGGAACAAACCAAGATGAAGTCATTGATGAAATGATTGAACGGTTACATGAAGAAGGTGTTGTCCAATCAAAAGCTGATGTAAAAGAAGCGATCCTGGCTCGTGAAGCAGAAAGCACAACAGGAATTGGCATGAACATCGCCATCCCACACGCTAAATCAAATGCTGTCACGAAACCTAGAGTCGTTTTCGGCATCAAGCAAGACGGAGTAGATTGGAACAGCTTTGACGGCACACCAGCCAAGCTCATCTTTATGATAACCGTTCCAAAAGACGGTCAAGGTGACCAGCACTTAAAAATCCTACAGATGCTATCCCGCAAACTGATGGACGATGACTATCGCGAGCAATTGTTAAACGCTAAGAGTAAAGATGAGGCGTATCAGTTGTTAGAAAGTGTGGAATAAGGGATTAAATTAGATACAGCATCAAAAAGACAGATTTGCTTCATCTACTACAAAAAGCCGAAGCGCTAGAATAAAAGCGTTTCGGCTTTTTCATTACGTTTTTACATACTTCCACAAAATCTCCCTATCCTCTATTGTCTACTTCTTTTGCTTTCACATATCGGATGAACCAATAAAGAAAAATCCAAGGCAGCACAAATTTTGTTGCCCATTGAATCGCAATTGGAAGGAACACACTAAGATTCACGCCTATTACTGCAAGTATGAAAAAAACTACTATCAAAATGACAATACCTATAGTAATCTTCTTAACCATTATTCACTTCCTCCTCCTATGGGATAATGAGGTTTACTAAACTAATCGCTTTACCAAATAATACTGACTATGTTCCTTGGTTGGAAATTCATCTATTATACCAACAACTTCATACCCATATTTTTGATAGAAGTCCGGTGCCTGGAAGCTAAATGAATCTAATTGAATTAGAGAGCATTGGTTTTCTTTTGCAACTTCCTCTATATGATGTAATAACTTCTCTCCGTACCCATCTCCTCTTATGGACTGATCTACCCACAGATTATGAATATGTAAGTGATACCAAAAAATCTTTCCAGTAATTCCACCCAAAATCTCACCATTTTCATCTCGTATTATAAAACTAGTATGTTGTACTGGATGTTTCACTTCCTCAGGTAGATTAGCTAGATTATGCTCAATCACCTTTTGCTTAATATAATCACTATCTTCTTCGTTCCACTGTTGCGTTATTTTCATATGATCCTCCGTTCATAGGCTAAGAGTTACTTGACCCCTACTTAAGTTTTTATTGATATTTGTATATTCTAATTTACAATAAACGTTAAGGAAGGAGAAGGAAAACAATGACATTTTCAGAATTTAAGCAATTTCATCTCAATATAAAAATCCGGATGATCGCTTCGTTTGTTACGGATATAGCCGAGATGAGTATTTTCCCTTTTATGGCTATTTATTTTTCCAACAAGCTAGGGGTGGCTTGGGCTGGGGGAATTTTAACGTTCACTACGATCATATCTATTTTCTTCAGTATGTATGGAGGGTTTTGGGCAGATCAGTTTGGCAGGAAAAAAGTGATGGTCGCAGGTTACATATTTCAAACCGCTTCCTTTTTCATCATAGCCTTGGCTAATTCACCATGGTTTGAATCAGTATGGCTAACGTTTATCATGTTCTTCCTGTTAAGTATCTCGAGCCGATTTATAGATCCCGCTTCAGAAGCCCTCTTAATTGATGTTAGTTCAGAGGAAGAGCAACCCACGATGTATCAATTCATCTATTGGTCTACCAACGTGGCCTTCGCAATTGGAATCGTTCTTGGAGGTTTATTCTTTAAGACGCATACATTTGAGCTATTTTTAGGCTTTG
Source organism: Pontibacillus yanchengensis Y32 (assembly GCF_000770635.1). Taxonomy (GTDB): domain Bacteria; phylum Bacillota; class Bacilli; order Bacillales; family BH030062; genus Pontibacillus; species Pontibacillus yanchengensis. The sequence continues at coordinate 3,961 of NZ_AVBF01000042.1, read as the reverse complement.
CTATTTTATCTATATTCACGCTTACATTTACGCTAGGATGGATTCAAGATCACTATGAACCCAACAATACTAGAGATGAAAAGAAAAAAGGAGTTCTTTCAGGCCTACTCTCCAACTATACAAATGTACTAAAAGATTCCCGTTTCATGGTTCTGTGTCTAGCAACATTACTCGTACTTTCTTTGGAATTTCAGCTATACGGTTTTATAGCCGTTCGATTAAATGAAGAGATCCAGACGTCTCTATTAGGCTTTACCATTGATGGGGCCAGAATGTTAAGCATCCTTATTATCATCAACACAACGATTGTCATTTTCGCCTCTTCTATTATTGGAAAAACAGCACGTAAACTCAACTTAACAACTGCTTTATTTATGGGCTTGCTCATGTACGTAGTAGGTTATAGTTTTTTAGCCTGGAACAACATTATGGTAGTGTTAGTGCTTGCAATGGCCATTGCCACAGTTGGAGAACTACTTTTCCAACCGATTCGTTCTACTTATGTGGCCCAGTTAGCCACGAAAGAGGCGCGAGGGTCCTATAAGGCAATCAGTGGTTTATCTATGGACGCAGGGCAAGTTTTAGGAAGTATAGGCCTCATGCTCAGTGCCTTACTATCTAACGGAATGATGACTGGTTTGTTTCTATTGATAGGTGCATTTGGAATGCTAGGATTCTATTGGTCTATTCAAGATACTAGATTAAAAGCAAGCGAAGAAGTAGCTTCATAAAAAAGAGTTACTTCTCAACCCATGTATAGCTTGCTAGTGAAAGGGTGGTGGTTCCCATTACACTGTCAAAGGTCTTCACGGAAATCAATGGTGGAGGTTTAGCGTATTGCACTCTATATCTACTTTTGTTGTTTGTTACCTCCATTTTGACTCTCATTGTATATCGCCAACAAAGAGGAAGGTATATTTGGTTAGGGTTAATTATGCATGCCGTCATATCGCTATTTGTATCTGATGCCATCATAAGATTCGTGTTCTTTCCTGATGGCCATTATATTAATTATGGTCTAGGAGGTGCGGCAATTAGATTTATTGCAAGTATGGTTGGTTCTATTTGCATAAGCTTTTTGCTCACTATTGTAGTGTACTTTGAGGTCGTGGTTAAAAAATTATACATCAAGATTGTTCTTCAAGTTATTAATGTCCATCTTCAGAAATGATAGAGTAAAAAGATCGTGAAATTTAAGCTTTTCTATACTATTTTACGGTCTTTTGATGGATCATTATTTAACTCTTTTATATTAACTACTGATTCTTCATTCATTACTACAGGCATCTACTTTTCTCTAAATTCCGTACCCATACTCTTCCTCCAATTCCCTCAAACACTCTACATATAGATCATCTAACTTTTGTTTGACGATTCGACTGAAATAGCCAACAGGATTATGTATGTCTTTCCCTTTCATGGCAGAAAACATCGCTTTTAAAGCATGAATACCCACATCATGAAGCGTTTCTTCAGCATAAATATTTTCTAACGACTTAATTTGCGCTTTATAGGAACGGTACAAACGGTAGAAAAAATTCTTTTCTGGAATAAAACAGTACACCAATTTTTTAAATTCTCGATAGGAGTTTTTAAGATGAGATCCTTCCACCTGTAACGATTCTTTAAATTCTTTATTATTTATGTTTTTAAAAGATAATGGTTCGTCCGGCATTTCTGGAGCTGAATCCGTTGATACCTCTGCGTTTTTAGCTTCCTCGCTACGTGACACATTCCGAGTGACAGAGGGATTAATAATATACAAATTCGCGCCATTTCCCCCACGTTGTAGGCGCATATTTTCTAGGCGTGTAATGATGGAATACTTGACTAGCTTATTCAATACTCGAATCACCGTTCTTCTGCTCTTGCCAATTAATGAGGCAATCGTGTCATTTTTAAGAAAAGCCACGCCTGGATACTTACACGCATACCGGGACAAAAGATGAATTACCTCGACCTCTGTATCGGATAATTGATATCCATGCTCTGAAATATGAAACTTAATGGCTTGATTCATTTCTTCCTTGTTTTGAAATGGTTGATGTTTAATTGCTAAACTCACATAATTCATTTCTATCGACTCCTATACTATAACGAATTAGTTTTCTTCGCTTTAGTAATCGCAAGGAGTCTATGGGTTGGTGTCTATATTTTTAGAATTTATCTAATTACTTAAGACGGATTTCTGTCCCCTCTTATGTCCTCTAACTTTGAGTTTAAGAATCCCCTCTTATAGTATTACAAGGATGAAAAAGGAGCTTAAAGCATAGTAAAAAGACCGTGAAATATATTTTATATTTCACGGTCTTTATTTAATCTGTCACTATTAGTCAGATTAACAAAATCCCACCGATAATACAGCTTAATTATCTAAGTCACCTTTTCTAATTCAATGTTCAATTCCTCTAAATTCCAGACTTCTTCATCATAATTCTTAAGCACTTTCATCTTTACTTTTTGCCCTTCATCAAAGTTTTTCGGATTGGAAACTCGAATTGTTTGTGATGAGGGCTTCTCTTCAAATGCATATGACTCTGTAGAGGATCCTTGCTCGGAAACTGTTGTCCATGAAATGATTTCAATTTCCATATCTCCACTTTCATCATTAATATTTGTTATGTTCCCTTGAATAAAAGTCCCTTCTTCAACCTGATTACAACCTATCAATGCAAAAGCTAAAGTTGCAAGAATGAATATCATCTTTCTTATCTGCATTTGGTAATCCCCCTTTGTACTTATTCGAAGATACTGCTTTGTATTTGGCATTAAATTTATATTCACCTTAAAACGGAAGTCTTGAATTCTAGATAAAATCGTTTAATTCAATAGTTAAGGCTTATATTCGTATGTATGTGCAGCAATCAAATTAAACTTGACTACCACCAAAAAAATAGGAATCCAGCAATTAGAATGCTGAATTCATAAAGCATTTATTCTTATTAAATGATAAAGATTGTTAAGACTAGAAACAGTAAACTCCCTATAAATGAGAGCAAAATTTTTCTTTCATTAGTAATACTGTTTTTTTTTAACTCTATGAATTAAACTCAAAACAATAAGATTAAATAGAAAAAGGAAATAATATAGAATCAGATAGATTCCCCAACGAACATTTTGTAAGAGTTCACTTAAAGGAGTCATAAAAAACGCACTAATAAATACTACTAGAGATATAACCATTATAAAAATCAACAAAATATGCATCTTATCCCATGCTGGATGACTTAGAAATGTAGTACTCTTCCTTAGTTGAAGAAATAGAAATAAATTAAATCCTCCCAGTACTAAAACTAGAAAGAGTATAGTCATAAACATAGGGCCCAAGGTAGCAACAGGTGACCCCCCTATTGGAACAGAAATACCTTGATTAAAAGTTTCGGACAGAAATGGTAGAATTCCTAATAGTATTAATATAATAATTTGCAAATAAGTCCACCGAGACAAAAACATCGATTTCACTCAACCCTCTTTTATTTTCATTTCATACTACATACGAATTTCTCACTATGAAAGTTTCAAATGGAATTATCATCATACTCATTTTCTTACTCAGAACAAAAGCGCAAGCGCCCGGGTAGCGACGTACAAACTGCGGCCCACACGACGTGGGTTGGTTCGATGTTGCTACCTGAGGTAGCGATTTTAATCGAACTTCCTCTGTGTATTTTGAGATAAAGGAAACACGAAGAGCGCTAGCGATTCGATGTTGACTTATCGTAAGGAGGTGCCGGAAGTTTGCTAGTCGCTGGGCGCTGGAGCTGGACGTGGCCGCATCACTTTTTTTAGTTATACAATAGCATTGAATTTTATAATTTCCTAAATCACAAGTAATCCTTATTTATCTCGCTCAAGATAATTTTCCATCTGGTACGCTATAAATACCAGCGCTGCTGCACCCACCCCTATCATTAAGGTGGACCCAATAGTCAAGACACAGATTTTGAATTATTAAGGTGGG
>NZ_AVBF01000040.1 GCF_000770635.1 Pontibacillus yanchengensis Y32 | reverse complement strand
CATAAAATTGATCGAGTTTGCTATGCGTAGTAGCGACCTTTTGCCATAAATATGGGCTCTGGAGCGACTTTTCTGCTTTCGGAGCGAGAATCGGAAAACAGGAGCAACTTTCGAAATTTAGGATCGAGATTTAAGATATAGGAGCGACTTTTGAAAATTAGGAGCGACAACCTAAAACTCCTTTTTTTGGCCATGTTTCCGTCCCTCCCAAAACAGCAAAGGTGGCCGTGGAACAAGGAGACTCCCGCCGGAGAAAGAGGTAGGCGAGACCCCGCAGAGCCCCGCCTTTTGGGCTCGAGGAGGCTTGCCAGCTCGCCGGCAGGACGCGAGTTGTTCCACGGCCACCTTTATTCTCACGAAAGCAACGGAAACATCCATCTTTTTAGACCAGTTAGTAATGGTAATTATATAAATTATCTCGAATCCAATTCTTCCAGATTATGCTTCTTATCTTGAATGAGGCTATTTTGAATAGTTGATTCCAAAATCAACACCAAACTTTAACAGAGCCTAAATAAAAAAAGAAGCAGCCTTAATGGACTGCTCTATTAAAAAAATAATTTTGGTTTAGGGGAAGTGCTATTCGATTTATTGTAAGTTGACTGTTGATTTTCCACTAAAGAGTCACAAGAGGTACTGAAATCATAAGGAATCGCTTGTTTATAAGGTGGTGGGAGGAGGTTGGCATTTCTATTTTCACGATAATGAACATCCACAGGATTACCTTCTGAGTCGTAGTCATCTTGCAGTTGTTCTATTACTAAATGGCCAATTTGTCTTCCAAGTCTTAAGCCTTCATCGTTATCAATTGGGAAATGAACGCCTGCATATAGTCTTGATTTTGCGCATTCTTCTGCTAGTTCATGGAGGCGACGTCTTTCGGCTGGGAAGAAGTAGCTAAGGATTACTTCAGCAGTTCCGGCTACCGCAGCATGACCTGATGGGTAGGATGGATGTCTAGGTGTACATATAACTGTAACGAGTTCATCATCCAATTGATTTGGCCGTGCCACAAGCCACTTGTATTTTAAATACCATGCTACTACGAATGAGTCATTGATTCCTGCTTGCAGCGCGGCTAAGATTCTTCCAGCCCGAGGAGCCTCTACACCATACGTATCAATAAGGATGTCAGCTATAGGTGTCCATTGTTTCGTTGCAGGACCTCTAGACCAATAGTAAGCTATTTCTTTTTCTTTAGGGGTTAGATGAGCTAACGTTCGTTTCACTTTTTCTAATTGAGCATCCCAATTAATTTTGTTTGGGTGACGTATATCTAATGTGATTGGTTCACCATTTGGAGTGGAGAACCCACCTTCGTCATTATGCCTTATATAATAAGTGTTCCACGATCCAGAGAAAGGAGTTTCTGGATTGCGGGGTGGGTGATCTTCGCCAGCATAAGGTAATGCTGTCCACAATTCATAATCATATTTTTTCATCACGTTTATCTCCTTTTTCCACAGTTTACTTATAGTTACTGTATGGATATTAGGATGAAAGTGTATAGACGAGTATCAGGCATATATACAATAAAAGTAAAAAAAGAGCCTATCTAAAGGCTCTTAACAAGGTTGTATTAATTTATCAGGTTGAAAGTTAAATCACCAGAACTTGTTCGGATAGTGACCTCTGGATCTCCGGAGCCAATGGTGGCTTGAATATTGGATCGATCTAATGAGTCATATTGAAGAGGGAAGTTGATTTCCGCTTCACCTGAAGAACTACTATAAGTAAGCTTCATATTCGTTGGTTCCGATGCGACTTCAATGCGCACATCTCCACTAGAAGAAGATATATCTAAAGGGGATTGGATGGTATCAAGGTGTAGATTAGTGTCGCCAGAACTCGTTTCTACTCTCATTTCCCCGGTAATATTTTCCCCTTCAACGGAACCAGAGCTCGTATTAATGTTGAATAGATTGCTCTCCACATTATTTAATTGGACATCCCCAGAGGCAAGGTCGAATGTCACTTCTTCGCTTTGAACAGATTTTAATAAAATATCGCTACTAGCACCATTAATGTTTAAGGATTCTATGGTTTCTTGAGGGATCATTACATCCATTTGCTGATCTACATAGGTGAATCCGATGGAAAAAGTTCTCTTGTTATGAATGCGAATGTCTAACGTGCCTTGAGAGAGGTCTGCTTGTAAGGAGCGATTTTCTATGGAGTTTTTATCTGCTTTTCCATAATAGCGAACGGAAATCTCATCCTTGTCAGAAGGGAGAATGTTCACATCTGATGATGCCACATTAATGTTGATATGCTTAACCTGATCTTTGTCGAATACCTTTTCGTCTTCGAAAGATAGTCGTTCTCCAAATATTGTGGAGAAGCTTAGACCTTCCCTTGAACTGTCGTTAACATGACGCCTCCAATCCCTACCATAAAGATAATTAACCCGCTTAAGAAGAGTTTCTTCATACGTAATTTTCTCCTTTCACGATTTTGACATTCCATTTAACGTATTTCATAAATAATTGGTAGAGCATGTTGCCTAATTTTATTAGCCCAATAGTTAACATGATGCCTAGACCAGCTAGAACCATAGCTGAAAATAGTTGTAAGAGGATTAACTGTACACCTGATGAAGATGTAACAAAAAATACACCAATTGCTCCAACATAAAGACTAAATACTGCTGCCCACAAACTGATATAGATTCCTAACAAAGCAATCGCAGGTCCTAACACAATAATTAAATTAAATAGTCCGAGACTCATCGTTGATAAGATTGCTTGGCTAAGGTTCGTAATCGACTTGTTCGTTTCTGCGTTCTCAATGCGAAATTGTAGGTACACCTCTTTGGCAATGTCCCTAGGGTGACCTAGATCCTTGGCAATTTCACTGGCTTCTCTACCTTCAAGCATCCCCATTTCAAAATGCTCTTGGTAATCCGCTAGCACCTCTTGCTTTTCTTGCTCGGGTAATTGGTGTAAATGTTTTTCTAAATGGTTAAGATATTCCGTATGTGTCAAGACTCATACACCTCCTTAATTAAGTGGTTAACGCTCTCCTGGAAGATATTCCAGTCATGAATTAAAGTCTCCATGTATCGCTCGCCCTCATCGGTTAAACGATAGTATTTTCTAGGAGGCCCTTCTGTGGATTTAGCCATATATGTTTGCAAATAGTCCTCTTTTGTAAGTCTGCGTAGTAATGGGTAGAGGCTCCCTTCTGCAATGGCTATTTTCTCCGTTAAATTCTGGGCAAGCTCGTAACCATATTGATCCTTTTGCTTCACAATGACCAACACACAAAGCTCTAAGATACCTTTCTTAAATTGTGGATTCATTCCATCACCTCGATGTCCACCAGTACTGATTAATGTTTAATAGTGGTGTAAAAAAATATTAGTGCGTAACTACTACATCATTATATTATCATCCGGTATTGAACATTACAAGATAGTGATGAAAAAATCTAGTAGGAATCAAATGTTCCGGTAATAATATCGTTTGTTAAACTGTATAAAAAAAGACTTGGAGGAGAATCCAAGTCCTTTTGTATATGCTTATTAATTATTGATTTCCGCGTTCTTTAAGCGTGTAATTACCATGACCTACAACTGTTTTTTCGTGTTCGATGCCTAGGTCTTTGAAGTTCTCCATGATTGTCATATCGACTACAACGGAATTTTCAAGTTTAGCTGATGTTACGATGCCATCAACTTCCTTGCCATCCTTTAGGAAAGAAACGATGTCTCCAACGGTAGCTTTATTTTCTTCGCTAACTTTTGGTTCTTCGCTTTCATTTTCCTCTTTTTTAACAAAAGCTGCATCAATGATACTATCTTTATTCATGTTTTCGTTTTCTTCAGACATGTGGAAATTCCCCTTCCTATTTTTGCAATTAGTACGTAGTATGAGCATCAAAGATTTCTAACCAGGGTTCCTTACTACAATACCCTTTTCTCTATGCATCATTCATCCTAATACAATAGGTTAACACGAAATCAATTTTAAATGAAATAAACGACTCGAATTAAGAAAATTTTTAAAATATCCTGAAACAATAAAGAGGATGAGTATGATGGAGAAGTATGATATGATACAGTATATAATCTAATAAAAGTCTACGCAAAAGCGTAGGAGAGGTTCTAGCTCACACCCTCTATAAAAAACTAAGGATATGACACTATACCGTACCTTAGGTATAGTTTTTTTTTGGTCAACATAGTTTTGGGTGGATAGAATTCTCTTTTTCAATGATGGAAGGGGAATTTTTTTATGCAGAAAAACAATAAAGCCATTGTCGTGTTTAGTGGAGGTCAAGATAGTACAACTTGTCTATTTTGGGCTATGAAGCACTTTGATGAAGTGGAAGCGGTGACGTTTCATTATAACCAACGTCATTCAGAAGAAGTTGAAGTGGCGAAGGAGATAGTGGATGACTTAAACATAAAGCATACAAATTTAGATATGTCTTTATTAAGTCAATTAGCTCCAAATGCCTTAACCAGGGATGATATTGAAGTGAATGATGGGGAAGAAGGTGGGTTGCCGTCTACGTTTGTTCCGGGACGTAACCTGCTATTCCTATCCTTTGCAACGATCTTAGGGTATCAAATCGATGCGAAGCATATCATAACAGGTGTGTGCGAAACCGACTTTAGTGGTTATCCTGATTGTCGTGATATGTTTGTGAAGTCGTTGAATGTGACATTAAATTTATCAATGGATTCAGAGTTTGTGATTCATACTCCATTGATGTGGTTGGACAAAGCTCAGACTTGGGAGCTAGCGGATGATCTAGGTGCATTTGATTATGTAAGAGAGAAAACGCTAACTTGCTATCATGGTGTCCGTGGAGATGGATGTGGGGAGTGCCCATCTTGTATTTTACGAAAAAATGGCCTGAATACGTATCTAGCTCAACGTGAAGGAGCGAATGCATAATGGCAATGGATCAGTATGGTTTCCGCATTGTAGAAGATTTACAAAAAATCGATAAAGACATCGATCGCTCTCAACTGAAATACCACAATAAACGTGTAATGGTAAGTAAAGAGTTTACGTTTGATGCAGCTCACCACCTTCATTTGTACGATGGGAAATGTAAAAACCTTCATGGACACACTTATACCGTTGTGTTTGGTATAAGTGGCTATGTAAATGACATCGGGATTGTCATGGATTTTGGGGATATCAAACAAATATGGAAAGAACAAATTGAGATTCATCTCGATCATAAATATGTGAATGAAACCTTACCACCAATGAATACAACTGCTGAGAATATGGTGGTCTGGATTTATGAAAAAATGGCTGAGGCACTTAGTCATGAAGATTACCAAGGAACTAGAGTTGAATTTGTGAAACTGTACGAAACGCCAACGAGTTTTGCGGAAGTGAGACGGGAGTGGATGGAAAGTGAATAAGTTTCCTGTACTTGAAATCTTCGGACCCACCATCCAGGGAGAAGGGATGGTCGTTGGACGGAAAACAATGTTTGTCCGTACGGCAGGATGTGATTATAGTTGCGCCTGGTGCGATTCTGCCTTTACTTGGGATGGAAGTGCGAAGGATGAGATTCAAAAACTCACTGCACCTGAGATAATCAACGCATTAGAAAAGAATGGTGGAGATTGTTTTGACCACGTTACGATTTCTGGAGGTAATCCTGCTTTATTAAAGCATTTGAATGAGTTGATTGACCGCTTGCATGACAAGGGCTGTGAAGTTGCGCTTGAAACGCAGGGAAGTAAATGGCAGGAGTGGTTCCTCACGATTGATGACTTAACCATCTCTCCAAAACCACCTAGTTCTGGGATGAGTACAAACTGGGAAGTGCTGGATGGTATCATCGCTAAGTTAGAGGGAGCTGGACGAACTTCGCATACAAGTCTGAAGGTCGTTATTTTTAATGAGGAGGATTTAGAATACGCCAAATACGTCCACAAGCGTTACCCTAATCTAGCATTCTTCGTGCAAGTAGGAAATGAAGCATTAGATGAGTCGGATGATCAAAACCTAGCCCTTCATCTACTGAATCAGTATGAGTGGTTGATTGATAGAGTTATGCACTCCCGTGAACTAAATCATGTTCGCGTTCTTCCTCAGGTCCATGCATTGCTGTGGGGGAATAGACGAGGTGTTTAGAGTAGGTATGAGCATTAAATGGCTTAGGGTCATTTAATGCTTTTTTTACACATTACCTGTTCGGAAAGCGTGCTGAGCCAGGCTCCGAAACCGCGGGTCGCTCCAATTTTGGAAAAGTCGCTCGGAAAATGGCCGAAGTCGCTCCAAAAATCGAAAAGTTGCTCCTAAATTCACAAACTCGCTCCAGAATCACAAAACTCGCTCGCAAGGCGCGGCAATCCGGGCTGGGACGGCCCAAACCCGCGGTCGCTCCACCAACCGTGAAGTCATTCCCTATATAAATAAAGATAAAGCCCGGAGAACATACACAAAGAAAATCCAAATGCATTAACCATACCGTGAACGAACACCATTAAAGGAATATTAAGCAGGAATTGGAGATCCCCGATTCCTTCGTAGCCATATAAGAAAGCAAATGTCATAGATACGAATAATGACAGACAAGCCAATGTTATGAAGGTTTTGGCAAGCATGTTTGATAGTTTTGGTACAAAAAACAGTAAGCATAACAGGGAAAGGATGGCTATTGGGACAACGAATTCCGTGACGGCAATAAATTCTATCCATGGATAATCGGCTCCAAAGGTAATTCCCACGGCAACAAATATAGGCCCTACTAATAGAAACATAGATAAGACTTGAAAGAGAATGCTTATTTCAATATTCGGAAAGTTCATCTCTCTGCCGATAACCCCAAATGCTATGAGTGTAACAAAAGCTGCATAATGAAAGTGAATCGATGTAAGCAGGACGATAATATCGTCAAAATGTAAGATGGGTATCCCGGTTCTATGTAATACGAGCCAACCTCCACCAATCACGATATATATCATTCCCGCATGGATAACCGTTTCGTATAAGCGGGTCCATATTTTATGATAAAGGAAAGACCATAAGCCATATAAAGAAATAAGTGCTGTGAAAAGGAACCATGGAAGTGATAGGATAGTAGATAGGATACCGGGTGTAACGAAAAAGCTTCCCATCGCGAACAAGAGGGCCGCAGGGTGGAGATTCAGCAATACGTGGTAAAGTTTCGTCCTTCTCGTATGGGCAAAGCGTAAGCCAAGAGGAATCAACACTCCGTATGCAAAAACAAGCAGCATCTGTACATATTGCAAGCTATCCATGGTATCTAAAGTTATTTTTAAGATGACAAAACTAATAAAACTACACATTCCAAATATCGTAAGCCGTTTTTCTGACATGGTTTTCACCTCATTTTCCATCTTAAAGGAAAATGGTTTGGAGAGAAAGAACAGAGGTGACATTTGTGAACATATTAATTAGTGGTGGAACGGGATTTATAGGAAAGGCAGTCGTACGTTATTTTGTTCAGCAAGGTCATACCGTATTTGTGTTAACAAGGGGAGAGACAAGGAAAGAAGCTGGGGTACAATACGTACAGTGGATGAAGGAGAGTGCTGGCGAGATTGCATATTTTCGAAATGTGCCGTTAGATGCATGCATCAATCTAGCTGGTGACCCGATTCACGAAGGAAGATGGACACCGGAAAAGAAAGAGCGTATCCTGACAAGTCGGATTGAAGCGACAAGACGGATGATCAAAATCATTCAAGGGATGAAACATAAGCCGGAGATCTTCATACAAGGATCAGCTATTGGTTATTATGGGTATTCTAAACAGAGCACCTTTACAGATGAAAGCTTGCCTTTGCTTAATAGTTTCCCAAGTGAAGTATGTGAAATTTGGGAAAATACATTTCTAATGTTAAATGAGCCTTCGATTCGAAAGGTAACCGCTAGAATCGGAATAGTATTGGACCACCATGGTGGAGCTCTCCAAAAAATGCTGACCCCTTATCAATATTTTGTAGGAGGACGCGTAGCTTCGGGGGAACAATGGTTATCCTGGATCCATTTATACGATCTCGTGAGAATGTTCCACCATATCATCGACACGCCCTCTATCTCCGGCCCTGTTAATATCACAGCACCGAATCCAGTAAAAATGGATGAGTTCGGGAGAAAGGTTGCCCAAAAGCTTCATCGCCCTTATTGGTTTCCTGCAAATAAGTGGATGTTGCGTCTTATGTTCGGAGAAATGAGTGAATTCATTATTGAAGGACAATATGTTCTGCCTGATAAAGCTAGGAAAAACGGATTTACGTTTTTATATCCTCAATTAGAAAATGCAATTTCTGAGATCTTGTCTCGTTCTTAAAGTTACATAGAAGAAAAGAAAGAATCCTGTCACATAGTGTTTGTGAGCAGGATTCTTTTTTTATTTAAAGGTAAAGAAAGAATAAATTACTGGCGCATACGTGTCTAGATCCAGTGCCCAGCGACTAGTATGCTTCCCTCGCCTCCGTACGATAAGTTAACATCGAATCACTACGTTCTTCGTGTTGCCTTTATCTCCTACGGAATCAGGGGAAGTTCGATTAAGATCGCAGCATCACGCAGCAACATCGAACCAACCCACGTCGTGCGGGCCTCAGCATATACGTAGCTAACCTGGCGCTTGCGCTTTTGTTCAGGGTGTTAAAGTTTGCTGTTGATTTAGGGATTAAAATAGCTTCATATCAAGATAAGGAGCAAAATTTTGGAGACTTGGATTCGAGATAATTATTGGTTAGGGTAACCCTGAGATGTTGTTACCGGTATCCGCAATACGTAGGACAACTTTTTTGACGGACATATAATCTCTTATTTTAAGAAAAAACCCTCTTTTGGAGAGCCTAAGGGACATATAGTACCTTATTTGTGAAAAAACACACTACATAAAGGTGTTTTTGGCTGAATAGCGAACTGAATGTCCGTTACGAATGCAAAATAGCCTTCAAATCGAAGAATAAGAGACTATATTTCCGTTAGCATAGCATCACCTTGTGTCATAAACGCCTTACGCTTTTATTCTTCAATAGTTGGTTACGATGTGTTGAATAGTTTGGATATTGTTGGTACATTGGATTATAATGCATGAAACTAGCACCTCCATTTAATGCAATCAACTGTAGCTTATGCAGTTGTTGTAGGAGAAGAGCTGGTTCACGATAGTAAGACAATAATAAACAATCCCGAAAAAGAGGTACATTATGAAGAATAATACATATTCGCCATACATTACATTCAATAAGGAAGAATGGTCAGAGTTACGAAACAACGTTCCGATGACGTTAACAGAACATCAGCTTCACTCCTTAATGGGGGTTCAAGATCACATTACATTAGATGAAGCATCAGATATATACTTACCGTTAAGCCGATTGATCAATTTATATACCACAGCTTATCAACAATTACATACTGTCACGGATACATTTATTGGTCAGCAAACAAAGAAAGTTCCGTTTATCATTGGCATTGCTGGTAGTGTCGCTGTAGGGAAAAGTACGATATCTAGAATTATCAAGGCGCTATTGTCACAATGGAATAGCCATCCGAATGTAGATATTTTAACAACGGACGGGTTTCTTTACCCTAATGAGGTTTTGGAACAAAGAGGGATTATGAATCGAAAAGGGTTTCCGGAGAGCTATGACATCAAAAAACTGATGAAGGTGCTAGGGGACTTGAAATCTGGTAAATCAGAAGTAAGAGCGCCATTGTATTCCCACTTAACGTATGATGTGTTGCAGGATGAGGAGCAGGTGTTTCATGATCCGGATATCGTTATCGTAGAAGGAGTTAATGTACTACAGACGCCTAAACGTAAGAAGAAAACACCACAAACCTTCGTTTCGGATTTCTTTGATTTTAGCATCTATATTGATGCAGATGAGGATGCGTTAGAAAAATGGTATGTGAATCGATTTATGAAATTACGTGATACAGCCTTCCAGGATGAACGGTCCTATTTTCATAAGTATGCGGATTTATCTAATGACGAAGCTTCTGATACAGCTAAAGATATTTGGGGACGTATCAACTTGAAAAATCTTTACGAAAATATTTTGCCTACCAAATCTCGCGCTGACTTGATTTTGCATAAGGACGGGGATCACTTAATTGATGAGATACATTTACGGAAGATTTAAATAAAGATAGGGGGAGACAATGAGGACAGCATGGCGGGAGCATAAATCAGAGATTCTATTTGCAGGTGTTATGTTTGTGGTAGCCATCTTGTGTATTTGGTTTGGTTTAACAGATACTATGTTTGCCCCGTTTGAAGCATATATATTAGCCACTCTATTGTTTGTGACAATACCAATAGTATTAAAAGATATTCGTAAACCACAAGAAGATGTAAAAGACAGGGAAATGAGAAAGTGGGAGTACACTCGGGAGAAAGGAAAAGTCCGATATATTACTGAAAACACACTTTTGTATTCCGTCCCCTTTATAGCTATTTCATTCTTTTTAGAAAATGAGTACACAATAGGATCTTTTGTTGGAAATGCTGTCGCAGGTGTACTCGGCGGAATCCTTATGGGTGCGATTCAGTGGAAACGTAGCCAGAATGAGTATCTAAATTGGTACTATGATGAACATGAAAAAGGTGAAGCTCTCGATTGAGAGCTTCACCTTTTTTAGGATTTATTGCAATGCTGCTTTTGATTTCACAAATTCAACAACCTCTTCAGATGTTCCCATGGATAGGATTTCATCTTTGTAGGAAGCCATCTCTTCTTTTGATAGGCTTAGGATTTGTGTTCTTGCTGGTAGGATGGATGTGGAACTCATGCTGAATTCATCTAATCCTAGTCCTAATAGAATTGGGATTGCAATCTCGTCTCCAGCCATTTCGCCACACATGCCAGTCCATTTGCCTTCTGCGTGGGATGCTTCAATCACATTGTTGATTAGGTTTAAGATAGCTGGGTTATATGGCTGGTAAAGATAAGACACGCGCTCGTTCATACGGTCTGCAGCCATTGTATATTGAATCAAGTCGTTTGTTCCGATACTGAAGAAATCCACTTCTTTAGCAAATTGTTTAGCCATTACTGCTGTTGCAGGGATTTCAACCATGATGCCCACTTCAATTTTGTCAGATACGTCCGTACCCTCGTTTTGAAGGTTTTGCTTTTCTTCATCAAGGATGGATTTTGCCTGACGGAATTCATCTAGTGTAGCAATCATCGGGAACATGATTTTTAGGTTACCATATACGCTTGCACGTAGTAGCGCGCGTAGCTGTGTACGGAAAATATCATCACGTTCTAGACATAGACGAATGGCACGGAATCCTAGGAATGGGTTCATTTCGTCTGGTAGATCTAAGTAGTCTAGCTCTTTGTCGCCACCAATATCCAGTGTACGAACAACTACAGGCTTGTCTTTCATTTGGCTAAGAACAGACTTATATGCTTCAAACTGTTCTTCTTCGGTTGGTAGCTGACTTTTACCCATGTATAGGAACTCTGTACGGTACAGGCCAACACCTTCGCCACCATTGTTTAAGACACCAGCAACATCATCAGGAGTACCGATGTTAGAAACAAGTTCTACGTGTTGGTTATCAGATGTTACAGTAGCCTCGTCTTTAAGCTTCGCCCATTCTTCTTTCTTTTCTTCAAAGCGAGCTTGTTTTTGCTTGAATGTTTCAATTTGTTCATCAGTAGGGTGTACAATCACTTCGCCATCAATTCCGTCTACGATTACCATGTCGCCTTTATTGATGGTGTCTGTTACTTCTTTTGTACCTACAACTGCAGGGATTTCAAGAGAACGGGCCATGATAGCGGAGTGGGATGTGCGGCCGCCAATGTCCGTTGTAAATCCTTTAACGAAGTCTTTGTTCAGCTGTGCTGTATCAGAAGGCGTTAGGTCTTCTGCAACAATGACAACTTCTTCATCAATTAAAGCTGGATCAGGGAAGGTTACACCAAGAAGGTGAGCCATAACACGTTTTGTAACGTCCTGAATGTCAGCTGCGCGTTCACGCATGTATTCGTTGTCCATGTTTTTGAACATATCGATGAACATGTTTGCTGTTTCATCTAGAGCAGATTCAGCATTCACGTTTTCGTTTTTAATTTTATCTGTGATAGGTTGAATTAGCTCTGGATCACTTAATACAAGAAGGTGGGCAGAGAAAATTTCTGCTTTTTCTTCCCCAAGTGATTCCAATGCGTGATTTTTAATCTTTTCAAGCTCTTGCTTAGAAGTATCAAGCGCTTCGTGGAAACGTTCTACTTCTTTGTCCGGATTATCTACATCTTTCTTGTCATAAGAAAGATCTGGGACTTCCATACGGTATGCCTTAGCGATGGCAATACCGTTGGAAGCCGCAATACCTTTAATGCTACTCATCAATTATTCCCCCAGATTTTCTTTTTTCACTGTGTCGACGATGGCTTGTAGTGCTTCTTCTTCGTCTGAGCCTTCAGCTTTTAGTTTAACATCTGCACCGGAAGGAATACCAAGCGACATAATACCCATGATGGATTTTAGGTTAACGGATTTTTCGTTATATTCTAGTGATACTTCAGCTTTATAAGCACCAGCAGTTTGTACTAGTACTGTAGCGGGACGTGCGTGTACGCCGTCTTCGGATGTGATTTTCATTGTTTGTTCTACCATACAGAGTACCTCCTCAAAAGTTAAAATAAATTTTAGTTCATTCAACTATATACTTTACCTGTTTTCGATAGGTTTTTTCAAGAAACCTGCAATAATTGCTGTAATAATTGCGCCAACAATAACAGCAAGAGCGTAGAATAGAATAGCAAGAGGTTTAGCTATCATTTCACTTTGTACCGTTCCAATTACGAAAATTCCACCGTGTGGAGCTAATAACTCAAGGCCAAATAGGTAAACTAAACCACCTGTTATGGCAGAACCAATAACGGATGCTGGAATAACACGACCAGGGTCTGCAGCTGCGAATGGGATAGCACCTTCTGTAATAAAGGAAGCACCCATAGCGTAAGCTGTTTTTCCTGTTTCTTTTTCTTGATTAGTAAATTTATTTTTGAAAATAGAAGTAGCAAGTGCCATACCTAATGGAGGCACCATACCGCCTGCCATGGCAGCTGCGATTGGGGCATAGTTACCAGCGTCAAGTGTAGCGAGACCAAATGTGTATGCGGCTTTGTTCACTGGTCCACCCATGTCAACAGCCATCATACCACCTATGATTAATCCAACAATAATACCGGCGGAACCTAATCCTTCAAGCCAATCTTGGATGAAGGTATAAACAGAAACAAGAACTGGATTAATAGTAATCATAATTAATCCGGTAATCAGTAGGCCGAATACAGGATAGAATAACACGGGCTTTAAGCCATCGATTGAGTCAGGTAAGTTCTTCAGAGCTTGTTGAATAAGAAGTACAACATAACCAGCTAAGAAACCTGCAATCAAACCACCAAGAAATCCTGAACCACCACTAGCATTTTCCGTGGCTGTCGTCGTTGCAATTAAACCACCGACCATTCCTGGTGCGAGTCCTGGACGACCTGCAATACTTTGGGCGATAAAGCCGGCAAGTACTGGAACCATTAGGAAGAAGGCTTTACCTCCGCCAATTGTACTTAACCATTGAGCAAGTTGATTTTCAGATTCAATTCCCCATAAGAAGGATAGAGCGATTAGGATTCCACCACCAACAACGAATGGTAGCATGTTGGAAACACCATTCATTAGGTGTTTGTAGAAGCCGGTCTTTTCTCCTCCACCCATAGAACTGCCTTCACCTTCGCTGTCATCTTCTCCTTCAAAAACAGGAGCATCTTGATTAACAGCTTGTTCAATTAGCTTCTTCGGTTCATGGATACCTTTAGCTACTGGTGTTTGAATAACGTGCTTTCCTTTAAAACGATTTGTTTCAACTGAGATATCAGATGCTACAATAACACCTTTCGCACGATCGATATCATCTTGGGTTAATTTATTCTTCACACCACTGGAACCATTTGTTTCTACCTTGATGTTGACGCCCATTTCTTTAGCAGTTTCTTTTAATTTATCGGCTGCCATGTACGTATGAGCGATTCCGGTAGCACAAGCAGTAACAGCAACAACGAAGTCGCCTTCATTTGATTCTTGTTGAGAAGCTTGTTGTGCTTCCTCTTCTTCTTGGTCTTCTTTATTGTCCGATTCCTTCTCATCAATTAGCTTTGCAATTTCCTCTCGGGAGTTTGCTTGAAGTAATTTTTCGCGGAAGCTTTCGTCCATTAGTAATGTAGATAAGCTAGATAATGTTTCAAGGTGAGCTTGGTCCGCGCCTTCCGATGCTGCAATCATGAAGAAAAGATACGTTGGTTGTCCGTCTAATGACTCATAATCGGCACCATCTTTTTTACGCGCAAACGCAATAGCAGGCTCTTTAACAGCTGCCGTTTTAGCGTGTGGGATAGCTACACCTTCACCAATACCAGTTGTCCCTTGTTCTTCTCTAGCTAAGATAGCTTTCTTAAATTCCTCTTTGTCATGTAAACGCCCAGCTTCGTCTAATTTGTCAGCAAGTTCATCAATAATTTCAGGTTTTTTCTCTGCTTCTAATTCCAAAATCATTGTGTCCTGCTTTAATAAGTCAGTGATTTTCACTTTATTCCCCTCCTCGTTATGATAGTACTTCCACATTCACTTGCTCTCTAAGCTCATGAATGTATTCAGCTTCAGCCAAATCGTCACTAAAAGCAGTAGCACTTCCAGCAGCCACACCGTACGCAAAAGCTTCCTTCACATCTTGCGTCTTCTCATAACCTGCAAGAAAACCAGATACTACAGAATCCCCAGCGCCAACGGAGTTTTTCACTTCCCCTTTAGGGACATTTGCAAAAAGAGTGTATTCATGATTAACCAGGATAGCTCCATCTCCGCCCATGCTTACAATGACGTTATCAGCGCTTTTATCCATTAATTTCTTGGCGTGATAGATGGCATCTTCTTTTGTTTCAATTGTAGTTTGAAAGAGTTCTCCTAGTTCATGGTGATTTGGTTTTAACAAAAATGTTTTCGTACCGATAAGGTCCTCAAGCGCTTCACCAGATGTATCAGCCACAAAGCGTGCTTCGTTTTCCTCACACCGCTTAGCCATTTCCTTGTAAAAGGAAGGAGGCATCGTTTTCGGAATACTTCCCGCAACGACTAGAAAATCGCCTTTACTTAATTGGTCAACTTGTTGAAGTAACTCGTGCTGCTGATCATTTGTTATCTCAGGACCTGGACCATTTATTTCCGATTCATCAGAAGATTTTAATTTGACATTAATGCGCGTCTTTTGTCCTGTATTTATAAAGTTATGATTCACGTGTGCTTCTTCTAAAGCTTCTTGTATAAATTGACCGGTGAATCCTCCAATAAATCCAAGTGCAGTAGTAGAAATATCAAGTTTGCTTAACACTCTTGAGACGTTAATCCCTTTACCACCTGGGTAGTAATACGTCTTTGTAGCTCTGTTTAAGCCTCCCTCTTCGAATGCATCTACATGCATAATGTAGTCAATAGAAGGATTTAACGTAACCGTATAAATCATGGTGACACAACCTTTACTGTAGTTTTCTCTTTATAAAGACTAATTCTATCTTCGTTCTCTTCATTCGTAATGAGTTGAGCCATATCTAAGTCAGCTACTTTGGAAAAGGTTACTTCATTTAATTTTGAAGAATCTCCTAAAATAAAGGCTTCTTGCGAATATGCCAAGGCAGTGCTTTTTACTACAGCCTCTTCAGGGTCAGGTGTTGTATAGCCGTAAAAGGGATGGATACCATTTACACCTAGAAAAGATTTATCAAATCTATAATTGGTAAGCCCTGAAGTGGCGCCGCTACCAATCAATGCCCTAGTTTTATGTTTTACAAACCCTCCAGTAACATACGCCTCAATATTATGATCAATTAATGCATCGATGAGGCTAAGGCCGTTCGTCACAACAGTGAGATGTTTATCTTTCATATAAGGGATCATCTCATACGTTGTTGTGCCTGCATCTAAAAATACACAATCACCATCACGAATGAAGGAAGCAGCAAGCATAGCAATTTGCTTTTTTTGTTGAAGGTTTTTGGTTGATTTCTCAGGGATGCTTAATTCTTCCCGTTTTTGATGGAGTATGGAAGCTCCGCCATGGACGCGTTTGAGCAAGTTTTTTTCTTCAAGTTGCTGCAAATCCCGACGAATAGTGGATTCAGAAGCATTTGTTGCCTGCACGAATTCATGTAATTTGACTGTTTGTTGATCATGTAGTAAGTCAAGTATTAGTTGTTGTCGCTGAGGAGTCAGCATGATTCATTCCTCCTATAAGTACCTTAATCTCATCATAAAGGAAGCCCTTTCACAAATCAATCAAAAACAATCAAAACCATCCAAAAAGTATCAAACAATACACAGGCAATCAATCATAAATGCTCAGAAATTAAAATAAAATACTATTTAAAAAATTCCGCAATGGAAAATGTAAGGCTATGATCATTATATTCATATAGAAAAAAGAAAGGTAAAAGATAGTGATTTGAACATAGTGGAGAGCGTTGTAAGAAAGCAAATCCAAATTATTGAATACTTTCTTGCTGAGTTGTCTATTTTATGCTACATTATCATTAGGTATTGTCCGTCTTAGGAGGTGGATCGTATGTATGGTTTAAGCGTTACATTACTCGTTATTGATGCAATTGCACTTATTACACTTGTTCTTCTACAATCAGGTAAGAGCGCTGGATTAGCTGGAGCTATTTCAGGTGGAGCTGAACAGGTTTTTGGTAAACAAAAAGCCCGTGGAATGGATGCTGTAATGCACAAGGCTACAATTGTCACAGCTGTTCTTTTCTTCGTGCTTACATTCTTAATTGGATATGTACTATAGAACAACGAGTTTTCTTTAGCTCGTTGTTTTTTTATTAAATTCCCCCAGCTTAATCCTCTTCAAGTATTAACCTCAAGATTAAGAGCATTTTTTCCATTAACTATCATTTTGTAAATTAATCCATATTTATTGCGTGGAGCCACGTAGATCAGTTCTGTATTGCACGTTTCTGGAGCGACTTTTTTCGATTTCGGAGCGAGAATCGAAAAATAGGGGCAACCGCCAACACCGGAACGCCAAGCGGGCGCCCTGAGCTTTTCTTCTCCATGTTTAGAAACTCCCTCTATCGTGAAGTATAGTAGCGAATCTGGAAAAGTCGCCTCGCTAGAATAAGGTATGGTAATATGGAATCATTCTCATATTATTCCTTATCTTCTAAATTAAACTGACGCGTAAAATTTATATTCATTCCCAACTAGTTTAAGCGATTTTAGACAAACCATTCATCTATGAAAAAGGAGTTGAACATTATATGAAAATAAAACAACCTCAACCTTTTACGTTTGAAGCAGGTAATCGTGCGGTATTATTATTACATGGTTTTACTGGTCATTCTGCTGACGTAAGAATGCTAGGACGATACTTACAAAAACAAGGGTACACATGTCATGCACCTATTTTTAGTGGTCATGGGCAAGAACCTGAGGAAGTAGTTAAATATACACCAAAGGATTGGTGGCAGGATGTTCAAGATGCGTTTCAACATCTTCAAGACTTAGGCTATGAAGAGATTGCTGTCGCGGGGCTTTCTTTAGGAGGCGCGCTTGGACTTAAATTGGCTTACAGTAAACCAGTCAAAGCTATGATCCCTATGTGTGCTCCTGTTTTTTATGATAATGAAGAAGAGTTAAAGCAAGGGTTCAGGCAATTCGGAAAAGAATACAAACAATTAGAGAAGAAATCAGAAGAAACGATTCAGCAAGAGCTAGATGACATTCTAGCTGATTCCACAGAAACCTTTACTGAATTAGGAAAATTAATTAAAGAAGTACATGACAATGTTGATATGATTTATGCTCCTACGTTTGTTGTACAAGCCCAAAAGGATAAAATGATCAATACAGATAGTGCAACGTACATTTATAACCATGTAGAAGCGGATCATAAAGAAATCAAATGGTACGAGGATTCGGAACATATCATTACCCTCGACAAGGAAAAAGAGGCATTACATGAAGATATTTATCAATTCTTAGAATCGCTTGATTGGTCTGTGGAATAATAAGAAGACAATATACGGTAATAAAAGGAAGGTGAATAGTATGAGTCAAGAATTAAAGCAACAAATCATGGACTTCATACATGAAAATACGTCGAAGCCTCTTTCTGTTCAGGAAATAGAAGAGATGGCTCAGTATGATGAAGACCAGGATTTTTCAAGTTTAATGAAGACACTAAATGAATTGGAAGAAGAAGGCGAGCTTGTACGTACTCGAAAAAATCGCTACGGTCTTCCAGAAAAAATGAATTTAACTAGAGGTAGAATCCAAATGCACCAAAAAGGATTCGCCTTTCTCATCCCTGATGATGAAGATAAAGATGATATTTACATCCATCACTCTGACCTGCATTCAGCAATGAACAATGATCGAGTGTTGGTTCGTACGGAAACAAATAGAGAAGATGACAAGCGACCAGAAGGTACTGTTATTCGTATTCTAGAACGAAATACAAATGAAATTGTCGGTACGTATGATGACAATGGATACTTTGGATTCGTTATAGCAGACGATAAACGGATTCCTAATGATATTTTTATTCCGAAGAATGCTACCAATGGAGCGGTAGATGGTCACAAAGTGATTGTAAAAATCACGAAATATCCGGAAGCACGTATGAGTGCAGAAGGGGAAGTCGTTCAAATTCTCGGCCATAAAAATGACCCAGGTATTGATATTCTGGCAATCATTCACAAACATGGCATCAAATCCGAATTCCCGGATGAAGTGATGGAACAGGCGCACAATACACCAGATGAGATTTCGGAAGTCGAAATCAAAAACCGTCGTGATTTAAGAGATCAACAAATCGTTACAATTGATGGTGCAGACGCCAAAGACTTAGATGATGCGGTTGCTGTACGTAAGCTGGAGAATGGTAACTATCATCTTGGAGTTCATATCGCAGATGTAAGCTACTATGTAGAAGAAGGTTCGCCTATTGATAAAGAAGCAAATGAAAGAGGTACAAGTTCTTACCTAGTGGACCGTGTGATTCCAATGATTCCACACCGTTTATCGAACGGCATTTGTTCCTTGAATCCACAAGTAAACCGTCTAACGTTATCTTGTGAAATGGAAATTAACGAAAGTGGTGAGGTTGTCAATCACGACATCTTCCAAAGTGTCATCAAGACAAATGAACGAATGACGTATGACGCAGTAAATAAGATCCTCGTAGAAGATGACGAGGAAACAAAAAGTCAATATGAAAGTCTAGTTCCAATGTTCAAAAATATGGAAGCACTAGCTAGTATCCTTCGCCAAAAGCGTTTAGAGCGAGGAGCGATTGACTTTGATTTTAAAGAAGCGCAGGTGCTTGTCGATGAAGAAGGTAAAGCAGAAGATGTAAAACTTCGTGAACGTTCTGTTGGCGAACGATTAATTGAAGAGTTTATGCTAGCGGCTAACGAAACTGTTGATGAGCATTTCCATTGGATGAACGTACCGTTTATTCACCGTGTTCACGAAGAACCGGATGCTGCTAAGCTTCAACACTTCTTCGAATTCATTACGAACTTCGGTTATGTGGTGAAAGGTACAGCAAAAGATATCCATCCAAAAGCACTGCAAGAAGTGCTAGAGGCTGTTAAAGGTACCCAAGAGGATATGGTTATTTCCAAATTGATGCTTCGTTCTATGCAACAAGCTCGTTATGATGCCAATAACCTTGGTCACTTTGGATTGGCTTCTGATTACTACACGCATTTCACGTCACCAATTCGTCGTTATCCTGACTTAATCGTGCATCGCTTAATTCGCACGTATATAATAGAAGGAAAAGTAGATGACAAAACGACTGAACACTGGAAGGAAGAGATTCCTGATATTGCTCGTCATTCTTCTGAGCGTGAGCGAGCAGCAGTTGATGCTGAGCGTGAAACAGATGATCTAAAGAAAGCGGAGTATATGCAGGATAAGGTTGGCGAAGAATTCGAAGGTGTTATCAGTTCTGTAACCAATTTTGGTCTATTCGTAGAGCTACCTAACACAATTGAAGGTCTCGTGCACGTAAGCTACCTGACAGATGATTACTACCACTTTGAAGAACGTCAATACGCTATGATTGGTGAACGTACGGGCAATGTGTTCCGTATCGGAGATGAACTGACGGTTAAATGTATTAATGTAAACACGGAGGAACGTGTTGTTGATTTTGAAATCGTCGGTATGGAACCGCCTAAGAAAAATCAACCAAGCTCCCGTCCTAGTCGTCCGAAAGTAATCAACACGAAAAAAGAAAAAGATAAGTCTTCTTATAAGAAGAATAATGCGAAAAGCAATAAAAAGGGAAAAAGTAATAAGCCATTCTATCAAAACAGTGGCGTTCCTAAAGGAAAGAAAAAGAAGAAATAATAAAAAAGAAGCCTTGCCATTAAGTTGGCAAGGCTTCTTCTGTATTAATTAATTATTTTAAACAAATAAGCCATGAAGCATCCAAGGTTCTCCCACTTCCATGACATCTGTATCAGGGATTTGTGCATATGCATCCTGTGTAAGATCCATCCAGACCCCATCAATATCAGTGTGTTGCTCTGACTCATGGAGTACCGTTTTCCAAAAACCAGGCTGCTTGAATGCGTCGTTCCAGAAGTATTTTACATTGGCATAAAGGTATTTCTTTTGATCTTCTCTAATCATCATGAAGCGATCGCCGGTGGGGCTCAAGTAACATGCGCTTGCGTCCAGATAATCATCTGTGAGATAAATCTCATCAAACGGTAACGGATAATATGCTTCATAAGGAAACACATCAATGGAGAGGGACTGCAATAACTCTCTCTTCCTATCTCTATCTGTGATTTTATCCCATAAAGGGCCATCTATTCCTTCGAGGAGGTGGGGATGGGTCACCTTGGCAGGATAAAAGGAAGTCATCTGTGGAATAGAAAGCTTTTCTAATACCTTTCTGGCTGGTGAGTTAGAGATCTGGGTGTTCGCACCAATCCACTTGATGCTAGGGTGTTGATGAACTTCATTAATAATTTGCTTTAATAAATACGTTGCATGACCTTTACCGTGATAACGCCGATCACTACGCAAACGTCCTAGCATGGCATATTGATCGTAGAACGTTGTATAGCCTGCAACGGCGATAATTTGATCACCATCGAATAATCCATAGACAACATTGTTACGACGACTAATTAAGTCAGGGAAGATGCGAACAACATAATCGTCTTCAATACCTGTTTCCATATTACTTACGGCCTCATGATCCTGAACGTCTAACCGTCTCACTTGTAGTACTCCGTTCATCACGGTTATACCCCCTTTAATGTCTATGAATGATGGCTACTATTAAGTTTATTTCATAAGTTCGAGCCATTTTTCCAAATCATATATTCTCACATGCCAAGCTATTTTGTCTATGTAAAAGCTTTAAGGTTTTGTAAAAAGTGAGATGGGAAAGGTTGAAGTATAGGAACTGGAAAACATTCCTCAAATTTGATACAATATAGCTTACGCAATACGAGGAGGAACTGGTCATGCCAAAAGGTCAAGGAAAAGTAGTCGCACAAAATCGTAAAGCCAATCATGATTTTTATATAGAAGATACATTTGAAGCAGGAATCGTTTTGAAAGGTACTGAAATCAAGTCGATTCGTGCAGGGCGTGTCAATATGAAAGAAGCCTTTGCCAGAGTGGATAAAGGCGAAGTATTCATTCATAACATGCACATCTCTGCTTATGAACAAGGAAACCAATTCAACCATGAACCTACCCGAATGCGTAAATTACTCCTCCACCGTAAGGAGATTGACCGCTTAATCGGCGAAACCCAACAGCAAGGATATTCCTTGGTACCACTAAAAATGTACATTAAAAATGGTGTAGCAAAGGTACTAATTGGGTTAGGTAAAGGTAAGAAGAAATATGATAAACGGGAAGACTTGAAGCGTAAACAAGCGAAGCGTGATATAGACCGCGCTATTAAGAATAGTGGATACTAGGAGTAGGTTTCCAGCAGATACCAGTCGTTATCCTTTGAAATCAGCTGGCTATGTGTTATACTTGTATATGTCGTTGAAGCAAAAACGAACATTTTCAACTGAATAGTGAGTGCAACAGCTCATCTCCGTTCAGTTCTCATTCATGGGGACGTTACGGATTCGACAGGGATAGATCGAGCTTTAGTTGCGAGTCGAGCGGCTACTCGTAAAAAGCCATTGCCTAAATATAACTGGCGAAGAAAACAATTACTCTCTAGCAGCTGCATAAGCAGTTGCCTAGAGGATCCTTCCTGCCATCGCCCGTGTGGTAGATTGAAGGGTCTCAAACTGAAGCGGGCTATACGTTCATTCGCCGTCTTAGGATGAACGAAGAACACAATAAGACTAGCTGCAAGGAAGCCTGTCGGTAGGCCGAATTGACAGCGAATGACAATATATCGACTACGCTCGTAGAAGCTTTAGTGGCGATATCTCTGGACGTGGGTTCGATTCCCACCGTCTCCACCAATACATAAGTTGGTGGATTTTTTTATGTTAAATAAAGCATAAGTTTTCCGGTTGGGAAGCTTATGCTTTATTTTATATTAGGAAACTTTTTGCTTTATTGCGTAATATAAAGATTTCGAGATAAATGAAGGGAACTTTTAAAATGTGTAGAATCTAATATTTTTTATTCCCCCTCCGTATTAGTAATGGGGACACCAGAACTTTTATAATGGATGTAAAGGTACTTAGAGGTGGTTCTTCATATGGGTGATAAAGAAGATGTTATCAAACTTATTAATGAGTTACCTGAAACAGCAACCACAGAAGATATAATGCGCAAACTGTCAATCTTTTACTCATACTGAAGTAAAAGAGAAGATGGATATGATTTAGATAAAATCTGCATTTATATATCACATGATTTGAAAAATATGGGCGAATAATACCTGAAGCCATTGAGCAAGTATCTATATTCCCGCTTTCAGGAAAAATTGTACCTGAGCTAAAAAATCTCTTTATTAGGGAAAAAATTCTCGGTACTTATAGAATTATTTATAGAGACATGTGAGAAGTTCTAGAAGTTGTTAGAATTATGCATGCTGAAAGGGACTTTGATCAATAAAGTTAGTAATGTATGGATGAAAAACTATCACAAATTCAAATTATCAATGTTAGCGCGCAAACCTGAAAAAAGGTTAGCGCTTTATTTTTGTCTTGATTAAGTATTTGCGGGTTATTAATTGGTGAATTATGCTAAAATTTTAATTGGATTTTGAATTGTGAAAAAATCTATTTAATCTAACTATCCAGGTTAGTTAAAGTAGGGCAAGGTTTTGCAGTGAAGTTTTACAAGAACATCATAGGGGAGATAGTAAATGATTAAAGATATATATCAATTTATAAGTGAAGCACAGTTAAAAAAGTATGCAGAACTTGCTGTACGAGCTGGGGTGAATCTGCAAAAAAATCAATTATTAATTATTCATAGTGATATACAAAATGCTACGTTTGCACGTCTAATCCAAACGGTAGCGTACGAGGCAGGAGCATCAAATGTATATATAGATTGGACAGATGAACAGTCCACCAAAGAATTCTACATAAATGCAGCAGATAGTGTCATTGACCACTTTCCTGATTGGCAGGCTGCCCGTTTTAAGGAGTGGGAGGATGCAGGCGCTGCTTACATCCATATTATTTCTGAGAACTTAGATGTCTTTACAGAGGTTGCTACACAAAGGATCAATCGTTACCAAAAAGCTTCTCGTACTAAATTGAGGGATCATTATGCGAAAATTAGATCCCACGAGGTACGCTGGTGTCTCCTAGCTGTGCCAAACGTTGTATGGGCAAATAAAGTATTTCCAAACCTAAGTACAGAAGAAGCTTTACAATCATTATGGAAATTAATTTTAAAAGGATCTCGGGCAGATGGGGAAAATCCTACAAAAGATTGGGAGCGGCACAATAGAGCCTTCGAGTCTCGAAAAAAATTCCTAAACGAGAGCCAATTTGAAGCCCTGCATTTTACAAATAGCAGCGGAACTGATTTAGTAGTTGGTCTACCTAAACATCATCACTATATCGGTGGGGGTGTCAAAGATAAAAATGGTATACCTTTCTTTCCGAACATTCCTACGGAAGAAATATTTACTGCTCCCCATAAAAATAAGGTGAATGGCAAATTGGTAGGTACTAAACCTCTTATCTATGGGGGAAGTGTCATCGATGAATTTTATCTAATTTTTAAAGATGGACGGATTACAGACTATTATGCCGCGAAGGGACAGGAAGTGTTACAAAATCTCATCGAAACAGACGAAGGTTCACATTACCTAGGTGAAATTGCCTTGGTCTCTAATACATCTCCTCTTGCTCAGGCAGATACTCTTTTTCATAATACCTTGTTTGATGAAAATACGTCCTGTCATATTGGAATTGGAAATGCATCTCCCTCTAATATTCAAAATGGCATTCACCAATCTGAGGAAGAGTTGAAGGCAGCGGGTTTGAATACTTCACTTTTGTTAGTCAATGTGACCTTTGGTACCGAAGATATGAGAGTAGTGGGTATTAAAGAAGGTGGAACGGAAGTCGAGTTAATGAAGGATGGGGATTTCCAATTCTAAATCATTTACTACTTAAAAACAGAGAAGATTGATTTCTGGTGGATTATACTTAGTGCTAGTTATAGTGAAAGCAGTGAATTGTCAGTAGGGAGTAATATCTCACCAAGGGACGATATTGTATAATTTTAGCCGGATTTCATTCTTATTTATAATAAATGTTTTTAAAAGAGATAGTTAGATGTCAAATATTAAACTAAAAGCAATAGTTTAACAAAGAATTAGTATTTATTCCGAATCTAAGTCATTTTCCTAAGGGCGAAGAGCCATCCTATGATTTTGGGAATGTGTTAGTTTGACAAGTTTACCAAGAAACGGACCTTTATAAGGTATTCAGTGTCTTCTCATTAAATATTACTTCCGCAAGATCTTTTCAAGCGATTTTCCTTTTGCTAACTCATCAATCAGTTTGTCCAAATAACGAATTTCTTGCATAGTTGGCTCTTCGATGTTTTCCACACGAACGCCGCAGACAACCCCTTTGATCAAAGACCTGGAAGGATTCAGTTTGGGTGCTTCCGCAAAGAAGTTCTCAAAGTCTGTCTGTTTTTCCAGTTGTGCTTCTAACTCTTCCTGGCTATACCCTGTCAACCAACGGATTATTTCATCCACTTCGTTTTTGGAGCGTCCTTTTTTCTCCGCCTTCGTAATATAATGTGGATAAACACTTGCGAAACTCATTGTGTAGATCTTATGTTTGGCCATTATACTCCTCCTTTATATAATCTCCTTTATTATAATACGAAAAATAGACAGGTTCAAAATTTTTCCTGAATGATATATCGAGGACCTTTGACTTTATTGTAGAGTGCTTAGGAACGGGAATTCAAAATAACTCTTACAAGCACTATTCAACACTAGCAAAATAAACTTAGAAGAAATAGTAAATGTTATTGTTGTCATCCATACAAAATAATTCTCATAGTGAACTTTATAAGTCAATGAAGAGTTTTCATTCTAGTATTTCTACATCTTCCACAATAATATCTTCTGCAACCCATGCTTCCGTTTTTGTTGTGGTTATATATGTTACTTTCACCCTTTGCCCAACTTCAAAATCAGATATGTTTTTAACATGGAAGGGTTTTTCATCAACATAAAGAACATCTGCAAATATAAAATCTCGATGTATGTTCGTTACCTCTCCAGTCATGGTGGACGTTTCATGATTGTCATACGTATTATTTGAGCAGCTTGTTAACACTACGATTATAAGAGTCGTTAGTATAACCTTTTTCATGAATTTGTCCTCCTAATTGTTCTCATACAATGCTTTTTCCCTGAAGCATAACTAAATAGTCACCAAGTTTTATTTCTACCTTAGTTGGATATACACCTGTATGAATTTATTTATACAGGAGGGAAAGAACGATGAAATCACTAGAAGATGCATTAAAGCATAAAGTAGGTCTTGGTACAGCTCCTTTAGGAAATATGTTTAGGGAAGTTCCGGAAGAGGAAGCGCAGACGACGATTCAAACTGCCTGGGATCAGGGAGTACGTTATTTTGATACAGCCCCTTTTTATGGAGCTGGTCTAGCAGAAATGCGTGTTGGGGAAGTATTATCGAATTATAATCGTGATAATTATGTGTTAAGTACAAAAGTAGGGCGTTATGTAACAAATGAAAAGGAAGATAAAGAAGGCTTATTCCAGTATGCTCGTGACAATAAAGTCATTACAGATTACACAGAGGATGCTACGCTAAAGTCTATTGAACAAAGCCTGGAGCGGTTGAAGACGGATCGCTTGGATATGGTATTTGTGCACGATGTTTCCCCTGATTTTCATGGTGATGAGTGGATAGCGAAATTTGATGAAGCTAGAAAAGGAGCATTTCGCGTGTTATCACGCCTGAAGGAGGAAGGAGTCATTGGATCCTGGGGACTAGGTGTTAATACAACTGAACCGATTGAATTAGCGATGGAGCTAGAGGAAACGAAACCAGATGTATGCTTGTCTGCTACTCAATATACGCTATTACAACATGAAAGAGCGCTACAGCGAATGATGACAACGGCTGAAGAAAAAGATGTAGATATCGTAGTAGGAAGCCCTTATAACTCCGGCGTATTACTAGGTGGGGATCATTTTAATTATGCGAAAGCTGGCTCTGATATTATAGAACGAGTAAACCAAATGAACGAAATAGGGAAAAAATACAATGTTCCTCTGAAAGCTGCAGCGCTTCAGTTTTCAACTTCCCATCCTGCTGTTAAATCAGTGATTCCTGGGTCAACTCGTCCAGATCGAATCAAAGAAGATCTAGAAATGATACAAAGAAATATTCCGAATGACTTCTGGCATGAATTAGTCAAAAAAGGATTTATCTCATCTAATGCCCCGCTACCGATCCATACCAGATAGAATAACGAACGTCAAACTACTCTACTAGACATGTAACACCTTTGCAGAGGTACACTTACTAAAAGTTGTACAGATGCAAAGGTGTTTTTTATAAAAGAAAGGATTATTTCAAGATAGATGTAATGGAAGAGGTGATGACGAAAATCCTATTATGACAGTGTTTAAGGTCACTAGAATTGGTGGTTTATGTACTGGATTTACTATTTAAACAATTCATCTAGAAAAGCCATTTTATACAGCATATAGTTTATAAACTTTTTTAAATAAATTCGAAAAAACTAGTGTGAAGAACCGATTAAGCGTGGTATATTTCTAAATAAGCCCTTAGATATTCGTGAGTCGCAAACAACGGAAGATAACTAGAATAGAAATCAAATTCCTTAGTTTTACTCTCAAATACAAAGGGAAACCTATTAATAAGAAATTTCAAGGAGGGTTACAAAATGAACATGTTTATCAAAGCACGTGAACTTTTTGAGAAGGATTATCAAACTAGCCAAGAGGTTAATCACTACAATGCTTCCATGCAAGGTGGAAAAACAAAAGCTACTAAATCTCAAAATAAACTAAGAAGAAATCCATTTAAAAAATAAAAGGAGCACGAGTTTATTAATATGACATGAAATGGGAAAGTACCTGATTTGCGTAATGAGTAAAAAGCTTTTATTCCAAACAGATCACATAGGTACTTTCCGTTACTTTGTTTTAAATGCTTCTTTACATCCCCTGGTACTACTGCATACTCACTTCTTAATGAGTATTACTTCATAAATGATTCAAATCACAACTCCTCAAAAGTAAAACTTGAAAAACTCAAAAATCCACAAACAAATTACGCAGTTCCAAAAATAACAGCTATTCGAATCTTCAATTTTTTCCTCTTATCCGTGAGATCTTCCCAAATTAAATCATCCACAAGGACATTTTTAATAAACTTCTAATTCTAATAAGAGCATATTTTACCCAATAATCATAGGTTCCTTAGGATAGTGATACTTTGTTCTAGGTGTTTTTCCTCTTAAAATGAATAGGAAGGAAAAAATTCCGATTCTACCTATGAACATTAAGCATATAATGATGATTTTGCCCGGCCCGTGTAAATCTGGTGTGATTCCTGTAGATAAGCCTGTCGTTCCAAATGCTGAACAAGCTTCAAACATTAATTGAATCAGAGTGAATTCTGGCTCAAACACGTTTAACAATATAATAGCTAATCCAGTGATCGTGACTGCAGTATTCACCACGATAAAAGAACGGAAAATATCTTCTGGATCGATTTCTCTTCTAAACACCCGAACGTCTCTTTTTCCTCGAGCATAGGAAATAACACTCAAAAGCGTAATCGCAAAGGTTGTCGTTCGAATCCCCCCACCTACACTACTTGGAGATGCGCCAATGAACATCAAAATACATATGACAAGTAAAGTAGGGATGGTAAATTCGCTGACATCCATGGTAGCCAAACCGCCATTTCTTGTGGTTACAGATTGGAATAGTGCATAAAAAATCGATTCATGCCAGGATTTCCCTTGAAAGAAATGAGTGCGATCGAACAAATAGATTAATATTGCTCCGGCGACGACCAGCGCACCGAACGTCACAGAGGTTAGCTTACTAAATAAAGAAAACTTGAATAACTCCTGTTTTGGGTTTGTAAGGTAATCCTTGACTTCAATCAATACTGGGAATCCTATAGCTCCTAGTATCAAGAGGGTCATATTAATCATTTGAACAAAATAATCATGTTCAAACATCACGAGGGAAGAGCCAGTAATATCAAAGCCAGCGTTGGTGGTCGCACTTACGGAAGCAAACATCCCTTGTATGAAAGCCTCCCCAGCCGTAGGGAAATATTGAAGGAAATAGATGCCAAGAATTAATGCACCTATAGCTTCAATTAAAATAATAATGAGGAGGATTTGTTTGATGAGGGAGACCATACCTGAGAATGTATTACGGTTTTGATCTGTTTTTATAAGTTGTCTCCTTTTTAGGCCGATTTTTTGTCCGAGCATTAGCCAAATGAAAGTCCCTAGCGTCATTACCCCAATCCCTCCGAATTGAAGGATGAACATCAATACGAAATACCCCGGCGTATTGAAAACATCAGGGGTGGAAACGACAGTCAACCCCGTTACGCTAACAGCACTTACCGCTGTAAAGACGATATCTATAAGAGAAAGATGAACTCCTTCTTTATGGAGAAACGGAAGACCGATTAAAAAGGAAGCGATAACAACAGCAGAAAGATAAAATAAAATAATTACTTGAAAAGGGCTTAATCGGTTTAAGAAATTATTGAATTTACTGATGCGAGTTTGCGCCATACTAAGTCTCCTCATTTATAATGGTGGCCTATTTCAATTCAATCTATAAGTGGATTTTATACCTTGATGGAGGAAGTTACAATCACTAGTTGGTTTTTTTCTAGTATTTATCTCAACTTACGTTACTATTATATGCAGACATCATAAAGGAGGGCGCTTTCGTGTTGGAAAATAATATTAAATTTTTAGAAGGAAATAGAGTGTACCTACGACCGATTGAAGAAGAAGATTTAGATCTGTTCTATAAAAAAGCACTATGGGATAAGGAAGGCAGAAAATTAACTGGGACTCAAGCGGTATTCAGTCGTAAAGGTGTGCAAACTTGGTATGAACGCATATCAACAGATGATTCTCGAATTGACTTGATTATTTGTTTACAGGGAACAGATCAACCAATTGGCGAGTTAGCAATGTTAGATATTGATCACCAAAACCGTAAATCTGTCGTACGGATTTCTATTTTCGATCATGCTTATTGGGGAAATGGTTACGGGACAGAAGCATTGTCATTATTAATTGCATTTGGATTCGATATTTTAAACTTGAATCGAATTGGACTAGATGTATTTGCTTTCAATACAAGGGGAATAAAAGCGTACGAAAAATTAGGCTTTAAGGAAGAAGGTCGAATTAAAGAAGATTTGTACTACAATGGGGAGTACCACGACTCCATTTTAATGGGATTAATGAGGAAGGATTATTACCAACGTGAAAACTAAATGTTACTAGATTGATGAAAGGTCCAAGAGATTAGGCTGATTTTTTTAAATAACACACATTCCATACGAGGTTCTCAAAGAAATAACAGTAACCATAAAAAAGTGCAGGACAATCCCTGCACTTCATTACCCTATTTCTCTTCAAAAAATTCCTTCAACTCCTCAACTGTATGAGCTTTGAATACCATTCCTTCTGTATCCGTCACCACAGCCACAGGTGCTTCTTTTACGTTGTACCGATTAATAAACCAAAAATCAAAGTCTCCAACTAGCCCCGGAGAAGATGTGTACCCTGTCATTTTCGTACTCAACTGTTCCCTTATTACATCATCCCATTCGCTCCCGCCTGCATTGGAAGCTTCTCCTTGTATGAGTACGACGTAATACTTGCCTTTTTCTTTTGATAAAAATCGTTGTTTGTATTGTCTTTGTCTTTCTGGAGAAAGGTACTCAATGTTAGCAATGTCGTTGCTGTTAGCTTTAAATCTCACATACATATCGTTATATGTGTGAATGGTGCACGTGCTATTGTCCTGGCATTTGTACGTTTTGATGTCTTTAGGATTTCCAAACGTTTCAATGCTTTCCTGTTTAGTACTAGGTACCTTCTTCTTCCATTCTTCGTTTTTCAATTGATCAACATATACATTAATTCCATTTACCGTGTGTTGGTTGTTGTCCAACGTCACATTAATGGCGAAGGAGCCTTCCTCTCTAAATAGCATAACTGGTCCTTGGTTTTGATCTTCCCTTGCTTTGAAGACGTCTGCCGTTCTTCCAAGTGTATCGGTTACTTTTTGAAAGGGTTGACCAAGCGTGATTCCTGCAAGCATATACTCTCCGAGTGGTGATTTTTCAGCAGGGGGAGTATGTAAGCTTGTTAAATAGGTTTTTAATTGCTCTTTTTCTGATGTTTTGAAAACCATTTGCTCTGAATTAAAAACAAAAGCGACTGGATATCTAGTTTTTTCCTCTTCATTTGAGTATCTTGAAATTAAGGACTGAGCTTTTTTTGACTCTTTATTCAAAACACGTGTATTAGATACATATTGTTCAATTGGTTGTTTCTTGTAAAGGTGATTCCATTCTGACTCCTCAGTTGAGGTTGAGTGAACAACGACAACTTGGTACTTTTCCTTCTCTTTTGCTACGAAGGGATCGACGAAAGGTTGTTCGCCAGGGTCAGAAGGATTGAAATAATTGTTATCTCCCATGCTCGTGTAAATCATTAATATACATAATGCTAGGACCCCAATAATGCTAGTTGTTATTTGTAGAGTCCTTTTAGAGTTACTGAATATGGAGGAACGTTTATGTTTTTTGGAAAAGACATAATCAGAGATTTTTTGTTCATCTGATGTGACATTTTTTAGGGAGGACTTGTCCATAGCTTCTCTTAAATGGGCTAACTTTTCATCTATGTTCATTTGGTTGCCTCCTCATACGTTTCTTTTAGTATGTTTCGACCACGATTTAATCGTGTTTTTACCGTATTTATCTTAATGGATAATACCTGACTAATTTCTTGTATTTTCATTTCTTCATAATAGTGCATGTAGATAACTTCTTTGAATTTAGTCGGAAGCGATAATACACTTTCTGATAGGACTTTGTATTCGAACTTAGCGGTTAAGATCGATTCAGGGTGATGTTTTTCTACTACTTCTTGATTGTTTCGTCAGGTTGAAATGGGAGAAGATCGATGAATTTCTGTTTACGCAATTGATCTTTAGATTTATTAATCGTAATTCGATACAACCATGTTTTAATAGAAGAATCATTTCGAAACGATTCAATCTTGTGAAAGCATGTTAAAAACACATCTTGCGTTACTTCTTCAGCAAGTGGTTGATCTTTAACATACGTAAACGCTAATCGCGTGATGGATTGGTGATA
Organism: Pontibacillus yanchengensis Y32; assembly: GCF_000770635.1. GTDB lineage: Bacteria > Bacillota > Bacilli > Bacillales > BH030062 > Pontibacillus > Pontibacillus yanchengensis. Next base: position 5,072 of record NZ_AVBF01000040.1, on the reverse strand, counting down.
TTCTTTAATCAATTGTTCTATAAAGGTTTCTTTAGCTCTCTCATCTTGTATAATCTTGTTTAGCTGCTGGGAACTTAACTCCATGTCTCATCACTCTCCTCTATGCATAAGTTTGACGCATGTTTTCGAAAATGGTTCCTGGTTTTATGTAAGAAATTTTTTGAATGATATACTACCCTCAAGAATTTTACCAAAAAAGGGGGGAGGTAAAGTTGTTAAACTATATAAATGCGAGAAAGCAAACGGTAACTTTGTTTTCAATTTGGTTGATTATGGGATATATAGGAGCTAGAGAAAGAGTAAGTAGTGCATATTTTACTTCTTACTTAAACGAGGAATTTTCCAGCATGGAGCCAGGTTTAGGAGCGCTGCTGGGGATGAGCCCATTGGTGATAACATTTTTAAATAGTTTAATAATATTAATTGTTTTCTTTTGTGAAAGATTACAAAATATAAGGGTTAAAAATAGAGCTTCGAAATTTATTTATTTTGTTATGGTAACAGGCACAATATTCATCTTGTTGTACGCCCTTTTTATAAAAGTATTTCAACTGAATACAAGCTTACATTGGAATTTTTATCTTCTATCTGTACATCACATCTTATCTGTATTGATTGGAATATTTTTGGTTTGGAAAGAGATACAAATTGTATATAAAATCTTAAAAAATGAGAATCTGTTAACTTTTTGAGATAAATTCACTAATAATTACGGTGTTATAACATGGTAGATTTATCTACTAACGGAGATCTTATGAAGACCAATTTATGTAAGGACAAAAGCGCAAGCGCCCTGATAGCGACGTATATGCTGCGGCCTACAAGACGTAGGTTGGTTCGATGTTGCTGCACGATGCAGCGATCTTAATCGAACTTCACCTGATACCATAGGAGATAAAGGCAACACGAAAACATGAGTGATTCAATGTTAACTTATCGTACGGAGGCGAGGGAAGCATACTAGTCGCTGGGCGCTGGAGCTGGACGTGGCAACTTCACTTTTTTAGTTATACACAAGCATTGAATTTTATACGCTATACAATTAAAAAACAGACTCGCATAAGCAAGTCTGTTACATCCTTACGATTTAACCTTCACTCTTTTGAAAATTCAAATCCCAAATAACGCCGAATGAATCTTGTACTTTTGCAAAGGTTGCACCCCAGAAAGTATCCTGAAGTTCCATATGTACTGTGCCGTTTTCCTTTAGGCGGTCGTAGTACGTTTTGATTTCATCTTCTGTTTCTAATTCAAGCGCTAAGGAAATATTGTTTCCAGCTGTTACGTTGTGGTCTAGGAAGGAATCGGAGAACATAAGTAGAAGATTCTCTTTTTGAAATCGTGCGTGCATAATGTGGTTATCAATCTCTTGAGGCGTTGGGTAATCAGCTTCTCCGAATGTTTGAACGTCTAGGATTTCCCCTTCAAACACTCCTTTATAAAATTCTAGTGCTTCCCGTGCGTTTCCGTTAAACGTTAAATACGGTGTAGCTTGTTGCTTCATAGTTAATACTCCCCTTTAAATAGATGGATAGGATGTAAGTAGTATAACAATCCCTCATCCTTTACTTTATAGAAAATTATAGAAAATTCAACCAGTATTATGTTAAGAGTTTTTAGAAAATTAGGCTGATCTCATCCCTTTGCGTTACATTGATGTGATAGTGGTAGTGTTATTTATTATAAAAGAACGGCATCGTACATAGATAGCTTTGTGTGAATTTCTCAAGTCATCCATCCTTTATCCCTTTACAAAAGCAAGAACTAGGTATAACATCAATTATTAGACTTTTCAAAAACATCAAAAAATATTACTATACTTAATGAGGGAGGGACTTCAACTTTGAAAGAATTTAAACAGTCAGATGCAATGCAGAGGTTACCAGAGCAATTTTTTGCCAAGCTTGTAAAGAAAGTGAATGAAGCGAAGCAATTAGAAGGACCAGAAATGATTAACTTAGGGCAAGGAAACCCAGATCAGCCAACTCCCGAGCATATCGTCCAATCTCTTCAGCAAGCTGCTGAAAAACCGGAGTATCATAAATACTCTCCCTTCCAAGGATTTTCGTTTTTAAAAGAAGCGGTGGCGAGCTTTTATAAGAGGGAATATGACGTCGATCTTGATCCGGAGAATGAAGTGGCAATTATGTTTGGTAGTAAAACCGGCCTCGTAGAAGTGAGTCAGTGTTTTCTAAACGAAGGCGACCTGGCGCTTATGCCTGACCCAGGTTATCCGGATTATTGGTCAGGAGTGGCCCTTGCCAATGCGGAGATGAAAACAATGCCTTTATTAGAAGAGAATAATTTTCTCCCTGACTATACGCAACTTGATCAAGAAACGCTAGATCGTGCCAAATTAATGTTCTTAAACTATCCCAATAATCCGACGTCGGCTGTTGCTGATCGAGCCTTTTTTGATAAAACGGTGGAGTTAGCGGAAGCGAATGATATTTGTGTTGTACATGATTTTGCCTATGGTGCGATTGGATTTGATGGCGAAAAACCGCTCAGCTTTATGCAAGTACCTGGCGCAAAAGATGTTGGAGTGGAGATGTACACGATGTCTAAAACGTTTAATATGGCAGGATGGCGTGTAGCTTTTGCTGTTGGAAATCCTAGTGTGATTCAAGCGTTGGAGCTTATTCAAGACCATCAATTTGTTAGTCTGTTTGGAGCGGTTCAAGAAGCAACAGCGACGGCTCTGTTGGATTCTCAACAGAGTGTAGAGGATCTGGTCTCCATGTATCAAAAGCGCAGGGATATTCTAGTTGAAGGTTTGCAGAAGCAGGGATGGCATGTTGCCCCGCCAAAAGGGTCGTTTTTTATGTGGATGCGGGTGCCTGAAGGATTTACGAGTGAATCATTTGCGGATGATTTAATAGAAAAAGCACGAATGGTTGTTGCACCTGGAATAGGATTTGGTGAATACGGGGAAGGCTTCGTGCGGATTGGATTGGTTAATTCAGAAGATCAACTTCACGAAGCGTTAGAACGATTTGAATCCTACAAAAACCAGTTGAATGAGATCTGAATCGCGAAGAATAGATAGGAATGTCTGAATAACAAATATATTCAGAGAATTCTGTTGATAATCAGGATAGACATTAGTATTATAGTAAATAATCTAAAATTTTTAATAGATATGGAATCGTATAGGATATGTATCTAGTAAGGAAGGATGAAGCATATGGAAAATAACAAAGACCTACGCATCCGCAGTAAAGTGATCAGCGAAGGTGCTAACCGGGTTCCAAATCGTTCCATGTTGAGAGCGGTTGGATTTGAAGATGAAGATTTTAAGAAACCAATGATTGGCATTGCAAGCACATGGAGTGAGGTAACGCCATGTAACATCCATATCGACGGACTTGCTAGAGAAGCAAAAGAAGGAGCAGGCAACAGCGGCGGAGCTCCTATGATTTTTAATACGATTACCGTTTCAGATGGAATTGCGATGGGGCATGAAGGAATGCACTATTCGTTGCCAAGTCGTGAAATTATTGCTGACTCCATTGAAACAGTTTCCAATGCGGAACGTTTAGATGGTGTTGTTGCGATTGGTGGCTGTGACAAAACAACACCTGGTTGTGTTATGTCATTAGCACGAATGAATATTCCTTCTGTATATGTATATGGTGGCACGATTCAGCCTGGTAAATTAAATGGAAAAGATATTGATATCGTTTCCTCTTTTGAAGCGGTTGGTCAATACCATCAAGGAACCATCAATGAGGAAGAGTTGCATCAGGTAGAATGTAATGCCTGTCCAGGCGCAGGTGCTTGTGGTGGAATGTACACAGCAAACACAATGGCAGCAGCCGTTGAGGCCCTAGGTATGAGTATTCCTGGTTCGTCATCAACTCCAGCTGTTAATAATTATAAAGAAACAGAATGTCGTCAGGCGGGCGAAATGGTTCTAAACCTATTGGAAAAAGAAATTTATCCGCGCGACATTATGACGAAAGAAGCGTTCGAAAACGCCGTTACAGTAGTGATGGCGCTAGGTGGCTCTACCAACGCATTACTTCACCTAACAGCGATGGCTCATTCAGCAGGTGTTGATTTTACAGTGGATGATTTTGAGGAAGTACGTAAGCGTGTACCACATATCGCAAACTTAAAGCCAAGCGGTAAATATGTTATGCAAGACCTGTATGAAATAGGTGGCGTACCTGGTGTCATGAAGCTTCTATTAGAGAATGACTTATTACACGGGGATTGTTTAACCGTTACGGGTAAAACCATTGCTGAGAATTTACAAGTAGTGCCTTCCCTGCATGAAGATCAAGAAGTTATTCGTCCGTTAGATCAACCAATCAAGGATTCCGGACCACTAGTGTTGTTAAAAGGTAATCTAGCGCCTGAAGGGGCTATAGCTAAGATGTCAGGTCAAACGATCAGTCGCTTTGAAGGTACAGCTAAGGTATATGATAGTGAAGCAGATGCGACACAGGCCATCATGGACAATGAAATCAAAGAGGGCGATGTACTAGTCATTCGTCATGTTGGGCCAAAAGGTGGACCTGGCATGCCAGAAATGCTTTCCATTACAGCGATGATTGTAGGAAAAGGACTAGGCGGAAAAGTTGCCCTTATTACAGACGGACGCTTCTCAGGTGGATCTCACGGTTTCGTAATTGGACACGTAGCACCTGAAGCACAAGCAGGTGGACCAATTGCCTATCTGGCAAATGGCGATACTGTCGTCATTGATAGTGAAACCCAGCAAATTAACTTTGAAGTATCTGAAGAAGAATATGAGAGACGTAAGAGAGAATGGAAGAAACCAGCTATGAAATACAAAACAGGCGCACTAGCCAAATACGCCAAACTCGTTTCCTCCTCCGCAAAAGGAGCAGTAACCGATTTTGACTTAGACGAATAAATAATTAGCACCTTTCCCGAGTGGGAGAGGTGCTTTTTTTTTGTGTTGTCTGTCTTTTGCGGTGCCGCCCTTTCGTGCCTTTTCGGTGCCAGACCCCCATCACTGTAAAGTGGTAACGCGGTAGTGTCATGGGGGTCTGGCACACTAGCCTTGCATGACTTCAAATATAACCCTTTTATGTAAAATA
>NZ_AVBF01000039.1 GCF_000770635.1 Pontibacillus yanchengensis Y32 | reverse complement strand
TTCTCACAAAAGCAACGGAAACATCCCTCTTTTGCGACACGTTGATTCTGTAAAATATCTCGAATCCAAGTCTTCCAGATTATGCTTCTTATCTTGAATGAGGCTATTTTGATTAGTTGATTCCAAAATTAACGGCAACTTTAACAGAGTCTATTCAAATAAAAAACGTATAAACAAATGAAAGATTGGAAATGATGACACTCAGAGAGGTGTTTTCATTGAAAAAATCAAAAAATTATGTAAAAAGAGTAGTGATGACGTTATTGTTGATTGGAGCGCTGGCTTCTACCTTTACATCTATATCAAATGTATCAGCAGCTGAGGTAACAGAGTGGCTTCAAAGCAAGACCAAGTCTCTATATGATTTTCAATCTACGTTCGGGGAGCAAAGTTACAAAAAAGTAAGCTTACAGAAAAAAGGATTAAACTATATAGCTGCAAACACTCTATACATTTCAAGCCAATCTGTGAATAGACCTAGAAGTTTGGAAGAGGCAATTGATTTCTCTGAATATCCTACAGAAACCGTTATTGCCACTGGATATACAGCTGGTGTGGAATCGACTGGTAAGACCCCTGATCATCCGATGTATGGTATAACGTACTCTGGTGTTAAAGTGAAACGAGATCTGTACTCTACTATTGCAGCAGATCTTAGTGTGTATCCAATTGGGACCATACTCTATATTCCTGATTATGGGTATGGAGTTGTTGCAGATAAAGGTTCAGCAATTACAGGAAATAAGATTGATTTGTATTATAATACCGTTGAAGATGTGTATGAACAGTGGGGCAAGAGGACATTACCTGTATATGTTGTAAAAAGAGGGAATGGTAAACTTACAGAAGAAGAGCTTCATCGCTTGAATGAAACGGAATCATTACAAGTGTTTCGTCAACAGTATAGTACGAGTTAATCATATGTAAAAGCACGGAAGGCTTTGAGAGCTTTCCGTGCTTTTGTATGGTGTTTATTATTTAACCAATCTGCAGCAAAGATGCCGAGTCTCTGCTATTGTCGTAAGCAAGAACCTCGAGCATGATCGATAAGAAAATGGTGGTTATTAAATAAAACTAAATAAAATGATACTAATTAGAACACCTGTTACTCCTCCAAAAAATACCTCAATAGGTTGGTGACCTAATAATTCTTTTAATTCTTCCCTTTTTTCATATTCCGCTTTTTTACTCCACACTCTGGCTTCTTCTACCATATGAGTGAAATCCTTCGCTAGCTTATTTAATAAGATTGCTTGCTCTCCTGCTTGTCTTCTTACCCCAGTTGCATCAAACATAACTATAATAGCTAATACACAAGCAATAGCAAACATATTGGAGTTAAGACCTTCTTGTAAACCAACAGCTGTAGCAAGAGCTGTAACGGCAGCTGAGTGGCTACTTGGCATTCCTCCTGTGGAAAAAGCCAGCCCTGGGTTAAAATGTCTTGATGCTATAAATTGAATGGGGATTTTTACAACCTGAGCAAATACTATGGCAGTTAATGCTGCCCAGAGAGGAAAGTTGGAGAAGAGTTCCATGCGTGCTGTTCATCCTTTCTACGGTCAATAGCTTCCTTTGCGATTTTACCCGCTATTCTTCCTATTTTAACATGACAGAGAATAAAGCGGAGAGTTTCTAAAGTGTCAAAACGTAAAAATACTGTGAATGGTATGTAAATCCTATGTAAGTTTATGACACAGTTCAACCTAACACTTTCATCTTGCACCAAATATGTATATTTATATTCCTATATTATACCATAGGATAAAAGTCTCGTCCTCTCAAAGCTATAACTGTAACCTCCTCATTTTTTGTTGTATAGCGTACTAAAATCCAATGCTTGTGTATAACTGAAAAGAGTGATGTAGCCACGTCCAGCTCCAGCTCCAGCGCCCTGAGCTTTTGTTCTTGCTCTTTTATTCAAGAATGACAGATTCGTTGACCTTTTTAAGTGATAAGTGATGATTTTCTCATGTATAATAGGAGTTGGAGGTGGACAGATTTATGTTTAATATACTACCAACTACAGAGATGTTTTCTGAAACAGAAGCAATTGTATTTGGACTTTATCATGAGAATAAGAACCATCAACCTGTTTACGAACAGTTTAATGATGCGTTAGATGGTGCGCTGGATCAATACATACAAGATGGGGATATATCCAATGATTTTAAGCAGATCTCAAAGGTATATACCTTAAATCAAACTTCTGCAAAGCGGATATATATTGTAGGTTTAGGGAAGAAGAAAGACCTAACTCCTCAACGACTTAAAACGGCGTTCGGCCCACTATTTAAGCAACTTCAGAAAGATCAAGTTAAGGAAGTTTCCTTTATTCTTAATAGCTTTCAAACAGATGCAGTGTCAAGTGTGCAAGCTACAGAAGCATTGTCAGAAGCGATGGTTATAGCACCGTTTCAATTTGAACACTTTAAAACAAGCAATGAAAAACCAGGAGTGAAAATTGAAAGTGTTAGCTTATTATCAGATGAAAATAAGGGTGCATTGGAAAAAGCAGTTGATAAAGGCTATGCCATTGGCCATGGTGTAAACACTGCACGTCATCTAGTACAAATGCCAGGCAATCTTCTAACTGCTACTGATCTCGCTGAATATTCTAAAACAATGGCCACTGATTATGGATTTGAATGCGAAATTTTAGACAAAGAGGAGATGGAAGAGCTAGGAATGGGTGCTCTTTTAGCAGTTAACCAAGGCTCAACAGAACCTCCTAAAATGATTGTTATGAAGTATCAAGGTAAAGATGAGTGGGAAGATGTAGTTGGCCTGGTTGGGAAAGGAATCACTTTCGACACAGGTGGCTACTCCTTGAAGCCAAAAGATGGAATTGTTGGTATGAAGGGAGATATGGGAGGAGCTGCTGCTGTGCTTGGTGCGATGGACATCATTGGTCGTTTAAAACCAAAGCAAAACGTAGTAGCCGTTATTCCTTCAACGGATAATATGATAAGTGGATCTGCCTTTAAGCCCGATGATGTTATTACATCACTAAGCGGTAAAACGATTGAAGTGTTAAATACCGATGCAGAAGGTCGTTTAGCTTTAGCCGACGCACTAACTTATGCGAAGCATCATAAAGCTGAAAAGCTAATTGATGTAGCCACATTAACTGGCGGTGTCGTAGTAGCGTTAGGGGATTGCGTTACTGGAGCGATGACGAATAATCAAGGATTCTTTTCAGAAGTAGAAGCTTCTTCTAAAGTAGCCGATGAACCAATATGGCAGCTACCTTACAATGACATTTATAAGAACAAAGTTCGCGCCACACCTATTGCAGACTTAAATAATTCCCCTGGACGAAAAGCACATGCTATCATGGCTGGATCCTTCTTGGCTGAATTCGCAGAGCAAACCCCATGGGTTCACTTAGACATAGCAGGTACATCAAGTGCAGAAGCGGAATATGATCTCGGTCCAAAAGGTCCAACAGGCGTAATGGTTAATACGTTAGCGACTTATATTTTAAGCTTATAATGAAAAGAAGGACTGTCTCTAGCCTAGGGTTAGAGACAGTTTTTTAATAGATGACTCCTACACTAGCTACTACCAATGGAGCGCCATAGTTAATTTACAACATTCTATATCGTCTTGCTTAGCACGAAAGGTTAGACGCAGACTATCAGGGTTGTAGTATATGTCTACAGGGTGCTTTATTCCAGTGCTCTTAATTAATTGTTTTACTTTTTCATCCTTAGATTTCTGAGCAGCATCTATTACGTCAAAAGAGAACTGATGGGAGGATGCAAACTTTTGTAATACCAATTGCGCATCTTTCATCAATTCTTGAAACGATTTCGCAGATTCGGTGAGTTGATCTGTATTTACTTCAGGGTATGTGGGGCGGATTTGAGGTTGATAAACGTTTCTAATAGGTTCATATGGTGTATAGGGGATGAAATATACCGGGTTTGGATAGTAGGGATACACAATCTCCAGCCTCCTTTTCACGTACACTATATGTGAAGAGGGGCGTTTCGTGCTTGACCTGCGAGTATATTGAGGCCTAATAATTTCATAAAAAACCCAACACTATGATGGAGTGTTGGGTAATTAATTTAGCTTACCTATTCAATTATGTCTAGCTCCACCGCCTACCATGGTCTTAAGCGAATTCTCACTGTCGCAAAAATCACCTTTACTAGGGCTTGCGGGGGATTATTCTTGAATGGCAGCTTCTAGTGCAATTTCAATCATTTCATTGAACGTTGTTTGACGTTCTTCAGATGTTGTTTCCTCACCCGTAATGATATGGTCACTTACCGTTAGAACGGATAGTGCTTGACGGTTAAATTTAGAAGCTAAAGTATATAATGCTGTAGTTTCCATTTCTACGGCTAGTACATTGTAATGCGCTAGCTGATTGAACAAATCCATAGCATTATCACGGTAGAAGCTATCACTTGTGAAGACGTTTCCAACTCGTAATGAAAGACCTTTTTGTTCCCCAGCATCATAAGCGGCTTTTAATAAGCCAAAATCAGCTGTCGGGGCAAAATCAATGCCGCCAAATGTCATGCGATTCATTTGAGAGTCAGTAGAAGATGTTGAAGCTAAGATTACATCACGAACCTGAACATCTTTCTGTAAAGCTCCGCAAGATCCAACGCGAATTAATTTTTGAACATCATAGCTTTCGATTAACTCGTTAACATAAATGGAAATCGAAGGCACACCCATTCCTGTACCTTGAACGGAAATACGTTGACCTTTATATGTACCTGTATAGCCATACATTCCACGTACCTCGTTGTAACAAGTCGCATCTTCTAAGAAATTTTCTGCAATATACTTTGCTCGTAATGGGTCTCCAGGTAGTAAAATTTTATCTGCAATATCACCTTTATTGGCGCCAATATGTACTGTCATATCTATTTACCTCCTTGTGTCTTCATACAATTTAAAATTACCACAATAGAATGAAGAACTCAAATATGTATGGGATGATAAAAAACAACAGTATTACTAGGTTTTCCCAATCAAACTTTGTTAAAATAAGAACAAGCTTACTAACGAAAAAGTAATAACATATGAATGAAACGATACACAACGTATAGACTGTAGTTATATAATGAAGAAGCTACTAAAGAACGATACAAGAAAGATCGAAATGTATATACTATAAAATAAAACCCAGAAAGTGTTAGAGGAAAGGGGCTATAGAAGTATGGATATCTCGGTTTCAAAATTACCAGGTATTGGCCAGAAAATATCGTTAACAACAGCTGAAGATAGTCAGTTAGTATTAATTGTTCATCACTCAGGTAAACGGGAATTATATTTCTTTGATGAAGCAGATAGTGATGAGGCTGATTTCGGAATGGACTTGACAGCTGATGAAACAAGGGAACTTGGGGCGCAGTTGTTAGGTGCTACCTATCAACCAGTTGATGCCGATAAGCTTAAAATGTTCAATAGCCAAATTGTGATGGACTGGATTGAATTAAAGCCATCTTCACCAATTGTGCATAAAACGATTGAGGAATCAGAAATTCGTAATCAAACAGGAGCCACCATCATTGGGATAGTCAAAGGTGATGACATTATTGCGATTCCAGAAGCTTACACAAAACTTCAACCAGGAGATGTGTTAATGGGAATTGGAAAAAAGGATCAAATCGCAACGCTGACATCTCTTTGTAAAGGAGAGGAATGATGCAGAGTGCATTTTGATATGCCAACTTTACTTGGTGCGGGAATCGTATTAATTCTTATATTTTGGCTTGGTTTATTAAGTTTGAAAATAAAGTTTCCTACCGTAATCTTGTATATTCTATTGGGAATTGTTTTGGCAGATGCATTACACCATAATGAACTTTTACATTTTGCAAGTGAAATTGGGATTGTATTACTTTTTTTCCTTTTAGGATTAGAGTTCAATATTAAAAGGCTTGGTGGAATAGCCACGAAGATCTGGCCAGCAGGATTTCTGGATGTAGCTCTTAGCTTAGGGGTTGCTATGCTATTATGTCTTGTATTTGGGTTAGATTTATTTACTTCCTTTCTAATTGGTGGAGTGACGTATGCGACCAGTTCGTCCATCACAGCTAAATTATTAGATGATACCAGTCGAATGGCTAACTCGGAAACAGAATTTATCCTGGCTTTGTTGATTTTTGAAGACTTGGTTGCTCCTATTGTTGTAGCGATTATTATGGGGATGAGTAGCGGAGAAAATTTTCAGGTTATGGATTTAGCCATTTTGTTTGGTAAAATTATTGGACTAGCCGCTGGTGCTGTCCTTCTTGGTAAAACATTATTTAAGCGATTTGAAGAATTGCTAATTAGAATTGAAGATGAGGATTTTAAAATTGCATTATTAATTGGTATTTCTCTAGCCTATGGTGGACTTGCCTTATACTTAGGTTTATCCGAAGTATTAGGTGCTTTCTTAGCCGGTATTATGCTTTCGGAAATTGGAAAAATTGAACGTGTTGAGCAAACAGTACTTCCTGTGAAAGATTTAATGCTACCTTTATTCTTCGTGTATTTTGGTACAACCATAGAATTTGGAGATGGTGTACCTAAAGTAGGATTATTAATTACTTTAATTGGTTGGTCCCTAGTTGCAAAAGTTCTTGTCGGTATGATTGGCGGAAGGATGTATGGCTTATCGAAAAGAGTTGCCTTCAGAGCAGGCCTCTCCATTTGTGCTAGAGGCGAATTCTCGGTAGTAATAGCTGCATTAGCTACTGGGGTAATCAAAGTCTTTAGTGGAATCTACATCGTTATAGCCGCATTTATAGGCATGGTACTATTTGAACGAGCACCACAATTAACAAACCTCATTTATGGCAAACCACAAAAAAAGAAGAAGAACTTAAAAGTACCGGGAAGTTGATGATTTGTGTAATTGGATAACATCCTTTTATTCAAATAAGAGGCATAATCTTGAAAAATTGGGATAATGGGAGTGACCCTGCGTAAAATAGTAGGGGGGGCAATTCACTTTCAGGCGGCCAAGCTGGTAATACTCCTTGGACCAAAATATGGTACTGCGGGGAATCACTAATCTCTTTCTCCCGCGGGAGTCTCGCTTTCCCTTTGGCCAGGTAGTGCTATCGAACCTACGGAATACTTGTTGCTGTATTTATCTTGAATTTGACGAATATCTTATTTGGAGAGCTTACCGAACAATTTAATGTGAAAGCGGACATAGGATGCGTTATTATCTTCAATCAAAATGATTTTCGGTACTCAAAGGAGATAGGATACCTTATTTGAAGCAAAACACCCTTTAGGAAGAGGGATTTAGCTAAATAAGGTATCCTATGTCCGTTACCCTTCTATAAATAGCGTTTTTTCAGTAAATAAGGGATTATATGTCCGTGAAGAATGGCCGTGGAACAAGGACCTTAGTCCCCCTCTGTTGATGAAGGAGAAGGTCGACTGAAACCCTTTATTCTCACAAAAGCTACGGAAACATCCTTCTTTTCCAGACTAAACAGGAATTTATCTCGCCCCAAAGTTTTCAAGATAATGAGGCTATAATCAAATAATATGCTATATTACTGAAAATACTGTTTTTCCAGATCTTCAAGTTGCTCTTTCGCTTGTTGATTGAATGTATTGTCTTCTTTTAGCTTTTCTTTTAATTTTTCAACAGATTGTTTAAGCGATTCATTATAAGAAGGGACCTCACCCTCAAAAGCTTTTATAGCTGATTTGGATACATTCGCTTTTTCGTTGTAACTTAACGCTTTCCGTTGATGGAAAAAGACATTTTCCGTTTGTCCCGGGTTGTGTAAGTCTCCTTGTTGAGGGTGCTTGGCCACAGCTAATATTTTGACTAGAAAAGCCTGCCCTCTATCTTCTACAATCTCACCAATATATTTACCTGTTTTATAATGAGCTGTTACAAGATCACCTGATTGTAATGATTCCATAGTATTTACTCCTCCTACAGATACGATTATATACGTATCGTAACAAAATCTAGATGCAATAGGGAAATAAGATGAAGTATTAAGGTGTGAACAAACTGTGACGAATGTGGGAAGTAAAGGTATGATTTGATATACTGAGAATATGCAACACGTACGTAGGAAAGGCGTGATCCACCATGATGGAGTTTTTATATTTTCCTGAAGATAAAACAGAGTACATCCCAGCCGTTTTAACGTTACTTGTTTTTGCAATTGGAGCATTTATTACTATGAAAGTAATACTGAAAGCTTCCAAAAAAGAGGAACAAAAAGCGAATGAACAATTTGGTGATTATATGACTCCTAATCAGGAACAAAAATCAAATCAGGATTCCAATACAAAGTAGCTCCCAACTAAAAAGGGAGCTACTTTTTTCGTGTTTCCTTTACCTCAAATAATAAGAGGAAGTTCGATTAAAATCGCTGCGTCACGCAGCAACATCGAACCAACCCACGTCCTGTGGGCCGCAGTTTGTACGTCGCTATACGGGCGCCCCGAGCTTTTGTTCTCATTACTTAGAAGTAGGGATATTTCGTGAATAATTTGGTGATACTAAAGAAAGTACATATGAAGCAATAAATGACTGAATAAAGCGAAGGGAGGAGCAACGTAATATGAGAAAAACATTATCACTCTTCGGTTTGGCTGCAGGGCTGTTATTGATAGCTGGTTGTAATACTCAAAATCGATCTGCGCTTGAGATTGAGATGTATAATAACTCAGACGATTCATTGGGGACAGCTACACTAACAGAAGGACCGGATGGGGTGAACATAAAGCTTTCTTTAACTGGCTTAACACCAGGTCTACACGGCATTCATGTCCATGAGTTTCCTAAATGTGAAAGTCCTGATTTTAAATCAGCTGGGGGTCATCTTAATCCAGATGGTAAAGAACATGGGTTGATGGACCCTAAAGGCGCTCACCTGGGAGACATGCCCAATATAGAAGCAGATGAGGACGGAACGGTTAAGGCAGAGGTTAGTGTAAAAGGTGCTACATTAAAAGATGGTAAGAAATCGTTACTACGCAATGATGGCACTTCGTTGATTATTCACGAGGGAGTAGACGATGGTTTGACTCAGCCTGCTGGAGATGCAGGAGAACGAGTGGCTTGTGGAAAGATTCAAGTGGCTGAAGCTCAGAAACAAGATACTCCTTCTGACCCTAGTCAAGATGGTGATGAAAAGAAGAAAGAAGAAAGTTAATTAGGAATCCTAGCACTGATTTCAGTTGCTAGGATTCTACTATGGTTGAACTCAATTTTATCCCTTCCTTACAATTGAGTAAGGATGACAGGGCCATCTTTGGTAATGGCAATCGTATGTTCATATTGTGCTGAGAGGCTTTCATCCAATGTACGCGCGGTCCATCCATTGTCATCTTTGACAGCATGCCACTTACCAATGTTTACCATAGGTTCAATAGTAATGACCATACCTTCTTTCAGTCTCTTACCGGTATGTGGAGATCCAAAGTGGAAGATAGAAGGTTCCTCATGAATAGTCGGCCCAAGCCCATGACCCGTAAAATCACGTACAACGGAATAATCTTCCTCTTCTACATACGTTTGAATAGCATGGCCAATGTCCCCTGTCCGATTGCCAATAACAGCTTGTTCTATCCCTTTCCAAAGCGCTTTTTCTGTAACAGACAGTAGCCTTTGTGATTCCGAATCTACATTTCCAACCGGATAACTCCATGCCGAGTCAGCGAGGGCTCCATTTAAGTTGGCAACCATATCAATCGTGACGATATCGCCATCCTGTAAGGGCTCTTCTCTCGGGAAACCGTGACAAATTTCATCGTTTATGGAGGCACATGTTGCAAATTGATAGCCTCTAAAGCCTTTTTGTTCAGGGGTCGCACCATGTTTTGCTAAATACTCTTCCACAAATTGATCTATTTCAGATGTAGAAATACCTGGCTTAATCATTTTTGCAACTTCCTGATGACAAGAGGCGACTATCCTTCCTGCTTCTTTCATCAGCTCAATTTCTCGCTTGCTTTTTCTTGTAATCATTTCACAGAACTCCTTTTGTCAAAAAATCACTCCTCCTCTATATATAAAGAGAAGGAGTTGTCAGAATGCATGTGATTTAACTTGTTGTAAAGAAAACTAAAATGTTGGTAGATCTGCGACGTGCACATGGACCCAGTAAACTTTTTAATTAGGTCAGTATCAAACCAACCTACGTCTTGTCGCTAACCGGGCGCCCTGAGCTTTTGTTTCGAAGTAAAGAAAGCATAAATTACTGGCGCATACGTGTCTAGCTCCAGCGCCCAGCGACTAGTGTGCTTCCCTCACCTCCGTCCGATAAGTCAACATCGAATCACTTCGTTCTTCGTGTTTCCTTTATCTCCTGCGGAATCAGGGGAAGTTCGATTAAGATCGCTGCATCACGCAGCAACATCGAACCAACCCACGTCGTGTGGGCCGCAGCATATACGTCGCTAGCAGGGCGCTTGCGCTTTTCTTATTTACTCTTTACTATCAATCGCTTCCAAAATACGATGAACGCCGTCTTCTAAAATAGGGCGTGGACAGGCGATGTTTATACGCATGAAGCCTTCTCCTTCTTCACCGAAAGAAGCACCATCATTAAGCCCGACCTTAGCTTTTTCCTGCATAAATGTCTTTAGTTCTTCATGAGATAATCCCAAGCCTCTACAATCAAGCCATACTAAGTACGTTCCTTCTGGTTCTACGACTTGGACTTTGTCTGTATGAGAATGAATGGTATCTATTAGATATTTCTTATGATCATCTAATACTCCGATTAACTCCTCAAGCCATTCATCACCGTGGTCATAGGCGGCTTCTAATGCCGTGATACCAAGGGTGTTAAGCATCTTAATACCTTGTAGTCCGAATTGGTCATTAATTTTCTTTCTATAGCCAGCATTAGGTGTAACAATATAGGACACTTGTAGCCCAGCTAGGTTGAATGTTTTGGTTGGTGATAAACATGTAATAGTCGCTTCTGCAATGTCATCTGATAGGGAAGCAATAGGAATGTGTTTATGGCCAGGAAAAACTAAATCTGCGTGAATTTCATCGGAAAAAATCAATACATCATGCTTCAGGCAAAGATCCGCCATTTTTTGAAGTTCTTCTTTTGTCCACACTCGCCCCACTGGGTTATGAGGATTGCATAGAATAAATGCTTTAACACCCTGCTTTAGTTTTTCTTCGAAATCATTAAAATCAATTTCATATTTACCATCTTGTTGTTGTAATGGATTTTTTACAATAGTTCGTTCGTGCTTTTTTATTACATCATAAAATGGTGGATAAACAGGTGTTTGAATTAGTATTGGATCTTCTTTATCTGTAAGAGCCTCAATCATCGTATGTAAAGAAGGTACTACACCTGGACTAAAGGATAACCATTTTGTATCAATATCCCAATCATGTTGAGTGGAGAGCCAATTTTGGATGGATTGATGAATTTTTTCATCTGTAATGGTGTATCCAAAAATTCCATGAGCTGCACGTTCAGCTATAGCATCTGTTACAGCTTTAGGTGTTTGAAAGTCCATATCTGCTACCCACATAGGTAGGACCTGATCATTTTTGAATAAACTTTCTGTAAGATCCCATTTCACTGAGCGTGTGTTCATACGATCAATAACTTGATTAAAACGTGACATGTATAATAACCTCCTCTAATTAGTGCTATACCTAGTATCATCATACCGAAACTACACGTAGATACAAAAGCAGAAGAACTTAAAGAAAGAACAAAATAGAAGCGACCCTAGGAGGTCGCTCTTTTTTGCGGGGTGCAAAATTGTTTGATTTTATCCGTCAAAATATATGGTATCTCTTCTGGTAATAAGTGACCAATTTTCTCAAATGTCTCAAGCGACGCAGCTGGAAGATCTTGAACAAGTTGATATCCCAATGAAACTGGGAGTACTCGATCCTCTTTTCCCCAAAAAACAAGACATTCTGAATTAATTTTTTGCAGATATTCGGAAGTTAAATCCCCTTCTCGATCTCGTATCATTTTTGATAAGCACTGAAACATTTCTTCCTTTAAAAATGGACGCATATATTCTTGTATCATCTCTTTGTTAATCATTTGAGGGTCATACACACATTCGAGTAATGCTTCATAGGCCCCTTTTTTATATAAAAATCGCTTCAAGAAAAAAGGGAAGAAAGGAAGCATTGTAACGGTGTGCATCATTTTATTTGCTTTCTTTATATAAGTAGATGGAGCGAATAAAATAAGTTTTTCAACCCTTTCCGGAAACAAATGAGCACATAAAAGAGCAATCTGTCCTCCCATAGAATGACCTGCTATGGTTGCTTTTGGTATGTTGTGTTTGTCCAATAATTCCACTATTATGTTTGCGAAATTTTGATACGTGAAGTGATAGGTACAGGTTTTGTCCGAATCACCAAAAGGAGGGTAGTCGAACGTGAATATATCAAAGTGTTCCAATAACTCAGGTATCATAAAGCGATAGCAAAACTTAGAGGAAAATAATCCATGGACAAATACGATTGCAGGCTTTGGTGCAGGAGAGGAGGAATAATATTGATACGAGATATTAATCCCATTGTGAGCTAACCATTTTTGTTCTTTGTGAAACTGATTCACTGTTACTCCGCCTCCGTTATGCTTTTTTCAATTTATTCCAAAATAGTATAGAACAGAAATGATAAAGGTTCCCCTATACTGTTCATAAACCATTTTTGTTAAAGTTAAACACTTTAATGGGTTTGCTTTAGAAAATCAAGGTACTTTTCACTGAAAAGAGGGAGGATTCTTGTTTAGGTTTTACTGTTCATAGGGTTATCATTCATGTGAGGAATTGGAGATTTTTAAACAAAAAAAAAGCAAAGCGGTATGTACGCTTTGCCTCACAGGGGGAATACGAGAAAGTCTTACATTTAATATAATTTCCACTTTTGGATGGAATTAAACCTGAATTTGATAATAATAAAAAATCAATGTTAAAAATAGTAGTAGGGTTTGATTTAAACCCCTTTTGCTTGATTGACAATAGTATGATAAAATTATAAATTGCGTTAATCAAAACGAGAATATATAAAAATCGGGAGTTGTTTCAGCATGGCAAAGTTTGAAGAAGGTCAAGTAATAGACGGTAAAGTAACAGGTATTCAACCATATGGTGCGTTCGTTGCACTAGATGAAGAAGTACAAGGATTAGTTCATATTTCTGAGGTTACTCATGGATATGTAAAAGATATTAATGAACATCTTACAGTTGGAGATGAAGTGAAAGTTAAAATCTTAAACATCGATGAACAAAAAGGGAAATATTCCTTATCCATTCGTGCAACACAAGATGCTCCTCAGCAACAGCCTAAGCAACGTAAACAGAAGCCTCAACAGCAGCAACAAAATCATCAAGTACAATCACAAGATGATGCACCAGCTGGCTTCAACACGTTGAAAGATAAGCTTGATGAGTGGATTGACCAATCAAAAGAACGTGAAAATACGTATCGTAAATAAAAAATTCCGGTCATGGTGACCGGAATTTTTTTATACATTCCTTGCTCTTTATCTATGTTATTTTGCTTCTGGTTCAGGCTGGTCTGCCATTTCTTCACTTGGTTTGAATAGTAACCCAAGGTTAATTAGACCACTAATACCAACAAGTGTATAGATAACACGAGCAAAAGCACCACTTTGTTCTCCTCCGCCAAATAGAGCAGCAACTAAGTCAAATTGAAACAAACCGATAAGTCCCCAGTTCACAGCACCAATAATCACTAAAAGTAAAGCGATTCGTTGAATAGTACTCATGTTCCTATTCCTCCTTACATCATAGAGTTGATTCTTTACTAGCTTGACTTATTTTGAGAAAAGTATGCATGAAAACATGACAGTCAAATGGTAAATAATGGAGGTTGTTGCATTTCTTTTGAAATACATGTTCAAAATGCGCATAATAGAATTTGTGAAGAAGAAAGGGGACTAAATATGGAACCATTTGTATTTTATAATCCAACGAAATTAATCTTTGGAAAAGAACAGTTAGAAAAGCTTACTGAAGAAATACCTTCTCATGTTCAAAACGTCCTTCTTGTTTATGGTGGAGGAAGTATCAAACGTAACGGTCTTTATGATCAGGTTACCAATAAATTGAATGAGTTAAACGTAAATATTAGTGAATTATCTGGAGTTGAACCAAATCCTCGTTTGGCAACAGTGAAAAAAGGCGTAGAAATTTGTAAAAATGAAAATATCGATTTTATCCTTGCAGTAGGTGGAGGAAGTGTTATTGACGCTTCTAAAACAATTGCAACAGGAGCCAAATACGATGGAGATGCATGGGATCTTGTTACTCGTAAAGCAACCCCTAAAGATGCAATTCCATTTGGCACTGTCTTAACGATAGCTGCGACTGGATCAGAGATGAATGCTGGTTCTGTTATTACAAATTGGGAAACAAATGAGAAATATGGTTGGGGTGCGCCACCATTTACAAACCCTCGTTTCTCCATTCTTGATCCTACAAATACGTTGTCGGTTCCAAGAGATCAAACCGTTTATGGAATTGTGGATATGATGAGCCATCTATTTGAACAGTATTTTCACCAGCCAACGAATGCTCCAGTTCAAGACCGAATGGTAGAGGGAGTACTTAAAACCGTTATAGAAACAGCTCCAAAGCTTATGGAAAATCTAGATTCTTATGAGCATCGTGAAACGATTATGTATGCTGGAACAATCGCGTTAAATGGTATGCTTCAAATGGGATATCGTGGAGATTGGGCTTCACACAACATTGAACACGCTGTTTCTGCTGTTTACGATATCCCTCATGCTGGTGGGCTTGCCATTTTATTCCCTAATTGGATGAAGCATAATGTGGATCATAATATAGAGCGTTTCAAACAGATGGCAGTTCGTGTGTTTGAAGTAGATCCTGTTGGAAAAGACGACCGTGAAGTAGCTTTAGAAGGAATTGATCGTCTTCGTGAATTCTGGACTTCGATTGGAGCACCAGAAACACTAGCTGATTACGATATAGGTGATGACCAATTTGACTTGATTGTAGATCGTGCTATGAAGCGTGGACCTTTTGGAAACTTCAAGCAGCTACATGACGAAGATGTTGAGAAAATATTAGCTTTATCGAAATAAGGAAGGAGAGCAGATTGCAAGACAATCTGCTCTTTTTTTGTGTTTAAGTTTGTTGTTAATTAGTTATTGTTCTTCCATATAAGCTCCATAATTTTGAATAACTGGTGAAGCTGAATCCGTTACTTTTGTGAGGAAGAGGCTGCGGTGAAATGGTTCGCTTTCCGCGGAGGAACATGCGAGGAGGCTTCACCGATTGTCCGCGGAAAGCGAGTGAATTCCCACCGAATCAACCACTCAGCACCAAAACACTCCTTATTCAAGGTATGCTTTTTATCTTGAACAAGGCTAGGTTAATTCCAGAATCAACACAAACGTAAACAAAGCATCTCTCTTAATAAAAACATCTCCTATTTTGGTAGTATAAGCATAAAGAAGCATTTGATTGAAATATTTCTGTTTGTATTCGCTTACATTAAGGATGGTGCTTGATTTGGAGGAACCGTTTCGATAAAGTGAATCTAGAGCCAAAAACATGGAGGGATACATATATGACTCATATTCGTTTTGATTATGAAAAAGCTTTATCCTTTTTTGGGGAGCATGAAGTTCGCTACATGAAAGACTACGTGAAATTAGCGCACCATGCTTTACACGAAAAAACTGGAACAGGTAATGACTTTTTAGGTTGGTTAAACCTACCAAGTGAATACGATAAAGAAGAATTTACATGCATTCAAAAATCAGCAGAGAAGATTAAAGCAGATAGTGACGTATTGTTAGTCATTGGAATTGGTGGCTCATATCTAGGCGCACGCGCTGCTTTAGAGATGTTAAATCATTCATTCTATAACCAACTTTCGAAAGAACAACGTCAAACTCCTCAAGTTATTTTTGTAGGGAATAGCATTAGTGCTCCTTACATGAATGATTTATACGACCTTCTTGAAGGTAAGGATGTATCCATTAATGTCATCTCAAAAAGTGGGACTACCACTGAACCGGCGATTGCATTCCGTGTTTTCCGCGACTTCTTAGAGAAGAAGTATGGCAAGGAAGAAGCGAGAAGACGTATTTATGCAACAACAGATCGACAAAAAGGTGCATTAAAGACGTTAGCAAATGAAGAAGGTTATGAAAGCTTTGTTATCCCTGATGATGTAGGCGGACGCTTTTCTGTGTTAACAGCAGTGGGACTGTTGCCAATTGCAGCTAGTGGCATCGATATCCAGCAAATGATGAGTGGTGCACAAGAAGCTGAAAAACAACTAAGTGAATCAGAACTTGAAAATAACCCTGCTTATCAATATGCAGCTGTTCGTAATGTCCTCTATAACAAAGGAAAGTCTATTGAGATGCTTGTAAACTACGAACCATCGCTTCAATACTTCTCCGAATGGTGGAAACAGTTATTTGGAGAGAGTGAAGGAAAAGATCAAAAAGGTATCTTCCCGGCATCTGCGAACTTCTCAACGGATTTACACTCAATGGGTCAATACGTGCAGGATGGACGTCGTGATCTATTTGAAACCGTCATTCATGTAGAGCAACCAAAAAGTGATATTACCATTGAAGAAGATGAGCAAAATCTTGATGGTCTCAACTATTTAGCTGGAGAAACAGTAGATTACGTCAATGAAAAAGCGTACGAAGGAACGTTACTTGCCCATACAGATGGAGAGGTACCAAACCTTGTCGTACATGTACCTTCTTTGGATGCATATACCTTCGGCTACATGGTGTATTTCTTTGAAAAAGCATGTGCTATTAGTGGCTATTTACTAGGCGTAAATCCATTTGATCAACCTGGAGTAGAAGCCTATAAGAAAAACATGTTCGCACTATTAGGTAAACCAGGATTTGAGGATCAAAAAGCTGAATTAGAAAAACGATTGAATAAATAAACGTAACGAAGGCTATCCATTTGGGATAGCCTTTTTTATCGTCTAGCGTACTATTATAAAATTCAATGCTTGTGTATAACTAAAAAAGTGATGCGGCCACATCCAGCTCCAGCGCCCAGCGACTAGCAAACTTCCTGCACCTCCTTACGATAAGTCAACATCGAATCGCTATCGCTCTTCGTGTTTCCTTTATCTCAAAAGGATTAAGAAGAAGTTCGATTAAGTTCGCTGCATCGTGCAGCAACATCGAACCAACCCACATCCTGTGGGCCGCAGTTTGTACGTCGCTTAACGGGCGCTTGCGCTTTTGTTCTATCTTCCACCAGGAAATTTAACTTCTACGGATTTAGGGGAAGTTCGATAAAATCGCTACGTCACGCAGCAACATCGAACCAACACAGGTCCTGTGGGCCGCAAATTTTAAATTTTGCTCGGAAATCGAAAAAGTTGCTCCCAAATCCGAAATAATGCTCCGAAACGGGAGAATTTGCCCGCAAGCTCATCGGTCGCATGTTCACAATTTCTCAGTCTAAATAGAGTAATTAAAGATGAAAAGGATATGCTAAGAAAAACGAAAGGTAGGGATTGTATGATACCCGTTCCATCGAAGGTTGAAGGGCAAGTTTTTTCTTTATACGATTTGGAGCAGCGATTAAAACCAATTGGCTATGTGATTGGGGGGAACTGGGATTATGATCATGGTTCATTCGATTATGAAATCGATGATCGAGTCGGTTACCAATTCCTTCGGGTACCCTTTAGTGTGGTGAATGGACAATTGGATGATAAAGAGGCCACCGTTCAACTTGGAGAACCTTTTTTACTCTCTCACAAATATCAAAGAGGACTAGATGACAATGTGCATGTTGGGAACAAAACAGCCTCTTTTGATCAATTTTCCGAGCCGGTAGACCCGGATGCAGAATTCCCCTCTGAATACGTGGATACAGGTAAAGAATTGGTTCAAGAGTTAGAGCGAACGTTATTGTCTTAATGCAGACAACACAAGTAAATGGTCTGATTTATCTAGTGTTAACTTAGCTGGAGGATTGATTTTAATCTCTCCGGCTTTTTCTATTCCTAACAATAATTCTTCTTGCTCCATAAATTTAAACGAACAGGATTGAAATGTTTCTCCAACCAATTCATCAGGCACTTCTATTTGCTTGTATTGTTGTGTGGATAACTGGCTAACAAGTGTATCAAATGGTTTGATATGTCCTTTTCGATATAGCTCATGAAAAAATAAGGTGCTCATAAAGTCATTGGAACGTATAATTGAATTCGCTCCAGCTCTTTTTGCATTGGTAATTTGTTCTTTTGTGAGAATCTCTGTAATGATAAATATATCAGCATTCATTCCTCGTATTGCCACCGTGGCAAGAATGCTTGCTTGGTCAGCCTGTCTTTCTTTCATGGAAGGATCAGAGGTGATGATTGCTGCTCTTGCTTGATTAATATTCGCTCTCTTTAGTGTTTCGTCTTCCGATCCATTTCCTTGCACGTAATGAATTGAATACTCTTTATAAGGGATGTTTTCTAACGTACTGTCCACCAATACAACCTTTTCATCAGGTGCAAACTCACGAATCATGTCAATTAACTGCTTCGTGCGTTCATTCCATCCAATAAAAATAACGTGTCCTGTACCTCGATATTCTACTTTACCTTCTGAAAGGTCATTCTCATATTTTACAGTAGATGCCGAAACCGTTGCCATGTAAAACGTTACAAGGCCTCCTCCAGCAATGATGAGTAAGATGCCAAATATTCTTCCGATAATGGTAACGGGAACAAAGTCTCCATACCCAACCGTTGAACCTGTTATAATAGCCCACCAGATTCCATCAAAAATTGTTGGGAAGACTTCCGGCTCTATCCAATGAATGATCATTCCAAATAAAATCATGAAAAAGGATACGGTTAGCAAAAGTCGGAGAAAAACAGGAGTTCGAAAATACCATTGAAAAAACGTATGGATGCTCATAACTGTTCCTCCAGCATTTTTTACTTTTAGTATAGTCAAAGTTTGCCATTAAAAAACCTCGACCCTGTAATTGGAATCGAGGCTTTCGTCTATATTAATTAATTGTTCTTACATCCTGTCTTTTGGCGCAGCTCTAGAACGTAATTCAGCTAATTCGTGAACATTGCCAAATGGATCTTTGAAGGCAATTCTTTCGCCTCCATCAGGATACCATTGCGGCTCTTCGTTCATTAGTTTCACACCTTTTTCCGTTAAATCTTTCATCTTCTCGCGTATATTCGGAACTTCAAATGTTAGAATAGTTGAGGATTCTCTCCAAACATCCACTTGTGTATCTTTTTCAGCTTTATGCAATAAGAGTCTCAAGTCATTGTCAGTCTCTAAGTCTACCGCTATCGGATAATTATTGTGATCATCCGATACATTTAAGTTGAGAACTTCCCTGTACCATTCAATTGCAAAATCCAAGTCGCTTACATAGATATTAATCACGCAAATTCTCATGTCCATAAACCAGTTGCCTCCTTTAATGTATAGAAAGAATTGTGTGTAAGTATATAGTGTGTCTTCGTATGATGATTACGGTATTTATTAAATTCCCGCTTTAAGTTAGATAAAACATGATAAAAATGGTGTTTATAAAGTCGAACATTAAAAAGATTTATGAAAATATAATTCGTTTTTTAATTCTCTGTTGAAAATTAATAATCAGTTGATATAATGGAACATAATTTCATAAAACGGATGTACTCATATAATAGTGAGGATATGGCTCACGAGTTTCTACCGGATTACCGTAAATTTTCCGACTATGGGTATTGCTAATGTTCGTGTACTCAGTGTATAAGCGTTGAGTATTTAGTTTGACTTCTTTTATTTAAGAAAGCTCCATGAACAGTGCGATACTCGTACTGTTTATGGAGCTTTTTTTTACGAACATTATGAATAACTTAAGTAGTATGCTCTTTTATTTTGCCCATAATGTACTCGTTTTATGTAACAGAAGGAGGGCTTTTCTTGGAAGAACTAAAGAAGAAGATTATTACAGAAGGTAAGGCGCTGAACGAAGAAGTGTTAAAAGTAGATGCCTTCTTAAACCATCAAATTGATCCAGTATTGATGAAGCAGATAGGTGAGGAATTTGCTGAACGATATCGCGATGCAGGAATAACTAAAATAGTAACATTAGAATCTTCAGGGATAGCACCTTCTCTAATGACAGGCATGGAGCTTGGTGTAGAGGTTGTGGTTGCTCGTAAGCGTAAATCTCTAACGTTACAAGAAGGATTGCTGAGTGCAGAGGTGTATTCATTTACGAAACAGGAAAAGAGTACAATTTGCATTTCCTCTGAGTTTATTCATGACACTGATTGTGTCCTCATAATTGATGACTTCCTAGCTAATGGACAAGCTGCCTTAGGTTTAATGAACTTAGTAGAGCAAACAAAAGCTACCATTGAGGGGATTGGCGTCATCATCGAAAAGCAATTTCAACATGGTGGAAAGAATCTTCGTAATAAAGGTGTTCGTGTCGATGCATTAGCGCAAATTGAAAGGTTAGAAAAAGGGAAAGTAATCTTTACCGATGAGGAGGTTCACATATGATGAAGCAAATGAAAGCAACAGCTATCGGTCTACAACACGTTTTGGCTATGTATGCCGGAGCGGTAATTGTTCCATTGATAGTGGGAGCTCAATTAGGGCTTAGTGGCGAAAAGTTAACATACTTAGTTAGCATTGATTTATTGATGTGTGGCGTCGCGACCATTTTACAGGCGATGAGCAATCGGTTCTTTGGCATTGGATTACCTGTCGTGTTAGGTTGTACATTTACTGCAGTTGCTCCTATGATTTCAATAGGAAGCGATTTTGGTATAACAGCTATCTATGGTTCTATTATCTTTACCGGTCTATTTGTTCTCCTTTGTGCACCTATATTCGGTAAGCTTGTGCAGTATTTTCCTCCGGTTGTTACAGGTTCTGTTGTCACAATCATTGGAATTACACTAATCCCAGTAGCAATGGATAATATGGCTGGTGGAGCAGACAGCGAAAATTATGGAGCTATTTCAAACCTTATGCTAGCGTTTGGTGTGTTAGTGTTTATTATCATATTGCAACGAGCGTTCACAGGATTTATTCGAGCTGTTTCTATATTAATTGGATTAGTGGTTGGAACGATTGTTGCTGCCTTTATGGGAAAAGTCGACTTTTCACCATTGATGGACTCCGCTTGGATACATGTTCCCAAACCTTTTTATTTTGGAGCACCTACATTTGAAATAGCACCTATTATTACAATGATGCTAGTTGCAATTGTTAGTATTGTAGAATCAACAGGGGTATATTTCGCGCTAAGTGATATTTGCGATCGTAAGCTTACGGAAAAAGAAATTACGAAAGGCTACCGTGCTGAAGGGTTAGCCATTTTCTTAGGCGGATTTATGAATGCTTTTCCTTACACAACCTATTCTCAGAACGTAGGCCTTGTTCAACTTTCAGGTGTGAAAACAAGGAACGTTATTTTTATTGCAGGTGGATTACTTGTCGCTATCGGTCTAATCCCTAAAATAGGTGCAATCACCACCCTCATCCCTGAACCAGTATTAGGAGGCGCCATGGTACCGATGTTCGGAATGGTTGTAGCGTATGGTATTAAAATGCTTGGGAATGTAGATCTTAAGCAACAGGAAAACTTATTGATTATCGCTTGTTCAGTTGGCATGGGTCTTGGAGTTACGGTTGCTCCAGATTTATTCGCCAAGTTCCCTGAACAAATCCAAATCCTAACTGATAACGGTATTGTAGCGGGAAGCTTTATGGCAATTATCTTGAATGTGTTTTTGAATGAACTTCCTAATAAGGTTAGGAAAAAAACGAGTCACACCACTCAAGAGGTTGCATCTTAGTATCTGAAAAAATATGTATGATAATATTTCATTAATTCGCATGTTGGTTCATAAAGTGAATCACATGCGATTTTTTTATGTATCTACAAAGGAAATTTTTTTGATTGGTAAAATAATTTTCTTTCTTTTTGTTAATTTGTTACATTTATGTTTATATTGTTATAGTTTTCTAAAGATATATTAGTTTTTGTGTTTAATGCTACACCTACCAGTTACAATTAGGTAGAATAGGTTTGCCGTTACAAATCAGGAAATGAATTAGCTTGTAATGGAAAAGGGGTATCAAACATGATTTTTGAGGTTATAAAAGAACACCAAAGCAGCCAACAAGAACCTATACAGCTCAAGGTAGGGGATCATGTTTCGTTTACTGATCGCCTAAGTGGGCCTGAAGGTTGGGAACGATGGATATATTGCTATAGTGATGAGACTAAGCTCGAGGGCTGGGTGCCAGAGCAAATCATATATAAATTTAAAGAAAACCAAGGCGTACTAATGAGAGATTATGTTGCGAAGGAATTAGATGTGAAGGTCGGAGATAAGTTTCAATTAATAGAAGAATTGAATGGATGGATAAGAGGTCGCTTGATTTCATCTAACGAAGAAGGCTGGTTGCCGAAGGATTATATTGAACCAAGCAGAGAATAAAACAAGCATGTAACCTGAGATAGTGGGTTGCATGCTTGTTTTATTTCTATATATAACTTTCCATCAATTTCGAATTGACGATAGCCTACATAGTCAACTTCTCTTCCTTGACTTGCAAGCTCGGTAATAATGGCCGCTATTTGTTTCTGATGGTCGTTGTACCTTTCCTCAAAATCAATAAGGATTGCTCCTCTTCGATACCCATGCAGCCAATTGAAGATTGTAAGCCCAGCGATATATTCAAATATTAGATAAATGTAATGTATCATAACGCTCCTTTTCAAATAGTTACAATCTTCCGTTCTAGTTTAATTTTCTTCCCTTCTGACACATTTTCCAAACATTAACAATAATCATGTGCCTTGGTGATTTATAATAGAAATTGGTAAGATTATAAGAAGATACATACTAAGGAGGAACACCTTTCATGGAAAACACACAAAAAGATTTCTTATTTGAATTACTAACAACAGCATCTCCATCAAGTATGGAGATGGGGATTCAGAAGAAATGGATGGAATACATCAAACCGTTTGCTGACGAAATTCGTACGGATAATGCTGGTAATGTTATTGGTGTACTTAATCCAGAAGCCGACTTTAAGATATTATTGGCTGGCCATTGTGATGAGATAGCTCTAGTTATTAACCGCATTGATGACCATGGTTTTCTTCACTTTGATAAAATGGGTGGAATCAATCCTAAAGCTGCAGTAGGTATGAAAGTTACTGTGCTTGGACAAGGGGGCACGATTACTGGTGTAGTTGGAGTGAATGCTCAACACCATGGTGGTCTAAAAGGTGACTTTGATTTAGATGATTTATTTATTGATTGTGGAGCAAAGTCAAAAGAAGAAGCAGAAAAATTTGTTCAAATCGGAGACTTGGCTGTTTATAAACGCGAGCCTGAACTATTAATGGATCGATATATTTCTGGTAGAGGATTAGATAATCGAACTGGAGCGTTTATCGTTGCCGAAGTCCTACGCCGCCTATCTGAAAAAAATATTAATGTTGGTGTTTATGCGGCTAGTACAGTGAATGAAGAAACGAATATGGGTGGCGCCTATTTTGCGGCCGCTGGATTAGAACCTTCTATGGCAATAGCTGTGGATGTTACTTTTGCGACGGATTATCCACATGTGAATAAGAATAAATATGGGGATGTCCGTTTAGAGCATGGACCTGTATTAGCTAAAGGAGCACCAATTAATATTAAAATCAATCGATTATTAGAAAAAGCTGCACATTCCCTGGATATGAACGTACAATATGAATTAACGCCACGGATGACAGGGACAGACGCAGACAAAATGCGCTTAACTGGACGTGGCGTTCCTGTTAGTTTAGTATCTCTGCCTTTACGTTATATGCACTCTCCAGTAGAAACAGCTAGTGTTCAAGATATAGAAGAGGAAATAGAATTAATGGTAAAAATGATAAGTGATATGACTGGGAAGGAAAGTTTAAATCCTTTGGAGGATTAGAGAGCATTATTCAAAGGAATTAAAACATTTTGCTGTTCAAATTGATTCTTTTTGATTATAATGAGAGTTGTATTCAACTATAAAACGATTCCATCTTCGGGGCAGGGTGAAATTCCCGACCGACGGTGAAGAACCCACTTGGTGTTCTAAGTCCGTGACCCGGGAGGCCATTTTTGGCCAAGCGGTGGACCTGGTGAGAATCCGGGACCGACAGTTACAGTCTGGATGGGAGAAGATGTAGAGCGAAAAATAGGTATGTTTATACCTTTATTTGCCTATGGTCTTTTTTAACGAATCCCTGAAGTCAACGTAATGTGGCTTGAGGGTTTTTTTAGATGGACGTAAATAAAATAGGTAACATTCGCTCACCTTCATCTGGGATGTGAATCGATAGAAAGAGATGAAGGAGGAGATCGATGATGCAACCAAGCAAAGGGCGCTCATCAAAGCTTTTGAAGCTCATTACATTATCACTAATGAGCACCATTTCACTGTTACTAATGCTACTAGATTTTCCATTACCACTATTACCTGGATTTCTTAAGGTAGATTTAAGTGATGTGCCAGCACTATTTGCTGCACTATTATTCTCTCCAATCGCTGGTGTGATTGTAGAGGCAATTAAGAATCTACTACACTTCATACTGGGTAGCGGCGATCCTATAGGGGCATCTGCAAACTTCTTTGCAGGGCTTATGCTAGTTTTACCAGTATCTATGATTTATCACAGATACAAAAGTGTTAAAAGTGTTGTATCTGGTCTAGTGACAGGAACAATCGTAATGGCAGTTGGAATGTCTGTATTAAATTACTTTGTTATTCTACCTGCTTACACATGGATGATGGGCTTTGAACTGGAAGGAACGAAACTAGGCTACATCACAGCAGGGATTATTCCGTTTAACGTGGTGAAAGGAATTCTCGTCGGAATATTATTTGTACCACTGTTTGTAAAGCTAAAGCCTTGGTTTGAACAAAAGCGAGTAAATGTAACGTAATGAATCACTTAATAAATTATAAGAGAGCTTGTGGCTATTGTGCCGCAGGCTTTTTTTACTGTATAGGAAATTATAAAATTCAATGCTTGTGTATAACTAAAAAAGTGAAGTGGCCACGTCCAGCTCCAGCGCCCAGCGACTAGCAAACTTCCTGCACCTCCTTACGATAAGTCAACATCGAATCGCTTACGCTCTTCGTGTTTCCTTTATCTCAAAAGGATTAAGAGGAAGTTCGATTAAGTTCGCTGCATCGTGCAGCAACATCGAACCAACCCACATCCTGTGGCCGCAGTTTGTACGTCGCTAAACGGGCGCTTGCGCTTTTGTTCTTTTGAAAAGTTTTTTGAAGGGGAATTTCTCTATTGAAGCATGTTTGTATTTGATAAACTAACAGTAATAACCAATATTTGTTAGGGGCGGAATTTATTAATCTTGAAAAAATCTTAGTTTTAATAAAAGTGTTATATTCCATTTGTTTTATAGCGGTTTTAGTGATGGCATTAAATTTTGAGGTAAAATACGTATCTTTATTATATCTCCTTATACTAGTGTTAGTTTTAATTCAAAGTTATCTACAACACAAAATAAAAAAGAGAGATAAAAATTGAATTTTCTCTATGTGCTACGAAAAGATTTAACTTAAGCCTCTCGTCAAGTGGAGAAGCGCTTTTCTTTTGAATATATCGATTAAACAAGAAGGAATCTTTGAAAATATAAAGAATGAAAAGAAAACCAGAATAAGTGAGGGAGGGAGTGTTCATGTCTTTTGAAGAACAAATCGATACCTATGCTGAAATGTTTAATCAAAAAAAGGATTACATACAGTGCCACCACATTAGCAGGGATATGTTATTAGAAGGAAGTCATCGAGATGTGGCGAAATGTCTGGCTACATTGTCGGCTGTAATGGAGCAGGCTGAGAAAGAAAAGTGGACTGGTTATGAAAAGTTATTTACTAAATTGATGCAACAATTAGATCAAGTGGAGGAATTTCCTTTTAATCGATCACGTCTTATTCGTCAGATGCATACATTTGATGAGCATGTGAAACAGGGGAGAGATCTCCCTGCAGTTATCCTCTATAAGACCTAACAAGAAGGACGTGATGACATGAGGGCAATGGATAAACTTAAAGTCATAGAAACTGATACATACATAACGCTAGAGAATACACATGTTTTGTCGACAGAGGAAATGTTGGAGTTGGTCAATTTTGAAATATCAGAACAACTTCTTAACCATTATGACAATATAACCATTCTCGTACATAGCAAGTTCCCAGAACAAGTAGAGAAAATTTTAAGACAAAGAGGCTTCTATCTACATGATGAAACGCTCTTTGTACACAAGGATTTGCAACAAGAAGAATTAATCGGTGATTCAAATCTAACTTTCTCATCATTACACCATGTATCAACAGATATTTTTAAAGAAGCTTGGGGAGAAGTGATGTCTGGCTCTCTGAATGCACCTTCTACGTTACACATGAATGAGCAGATGATGGCCGTTAAAAAGGAGTTAGGGGAGGCGTATAAGCAATCATGTCTTATAGCATCTGAAAATGGAAATACAATAGGGGTTGTGATGCCTCATATTGAGCCAGGAACCACAAATGAAGGGAGACTGTTTTATTTTGGACTTGTGCCTTCAGAAAGAGGAATAGGCAAGAGTAGGAAACTTCATCAATCAGCATTGAGCATGCTCCAACGAGACTTTAAAGCCAGGTACTATATTGGATCCACTAGTGTTCATAATAAGCCTATGGTGAATACTTTTGTCTCGAATGGTTGTGAGATAACAGAATCCTATAAAGTATATAAACATATAAGAGGACACTAAAAAAGCATGGGGATAAAAAAATGTTATCACCATGCTTTGGTTCTGTTACGTTGTACATGCTTATGCTTTATTACGCGTTTTCTTGTTCTTCTACAAGGTAGCGTGCTGTTGGCATTGCTTGAAGACGTTCGTAAGGTATTGGTTTACCAGATTTCTCAGAATAGCCGTATTTTCCATTTTCAATACGATCTAACGCAGCATTAATTTCCTCTAGCTGCTCACGTGCATGAATGTTAAGGGTATAATCTTTGCTTTGTTCAAAGTTTTCTGTTCCTACTTCACCGGGGTGGTTATCGAGCTCTGATAGTTCACCTACAGAATCTTCTGGACCACCCTCTGAGCTCTCGTATCCTTTATGGTTATCGAGTTCTTTTTCAGCTTCTGTCTTCATTTCGTATAATCTGTTTTTAAGATCTTGTATTTGTTCATTTGTTAACATGCCTAGGCTCCTTTCACAAAACGGAGCTTCTATTTTGGAACGACACCTACTGTACAACGGGAAACACAAATTAATGCATCATCTTCATCAACAATGTTGATTTCCCAAACCATTGTACTTTTCCCAATATGTGTAGGTGTGGCAACTCCATATACAAGGCCATTGCGTTTGCTTTTGATGTGGTTGGCATTTATTTCGATGCCAAATACATTATACTTCTCCATATCCACGTGAAGAATCGAACCAATACTAGCTGCCGTTTCAGCAAGTGCAACACTAGCACCACCATGTAAAAAACCGAGTGGTTGATGGGTTCGATGATCAACAGGCATAGAAAGAACCACACGTTCCTTTGTCAGAGTTACCTCTTCTATTCCAAGAGCTCCTAGCATTGAATTTTTATAATCCATTTCCATTAGTTCATCTTCCTTTCTAGAATATTTCCTTTTTAAAGCAATACAAAACATTAGTAATGGTTATGTATTCAAGTTGCTATAAGAAAAATCCTTCCAGTAATTTATGAGAATAGCGCAAACGGTCGTTAAGCGACAGCGATAGACACAGAACGCTGTTTGTCACATTATAGGTATGCTCGGATTGAGCGGTCGCTCCAAATTTTCAAAAGTCGCTCCAGAGCCGAGCCCCACAGCAAAGCTCAATCTAAAAAAGACAAGCACAGTAGGCTTGTCTTTAAAAGGTAATGGGTATTAATAATTGTAATAACAGGGAAATTCCGAGTAAAATGCCAAAAATCGTATTCGTTTGAGCTGTGAATTTCATGGCAGGAAGCATTTCTAGTGGTGATGTGTTGTTTGCAAAGCCTTGAATGGCTTTCTTAGGTTTTGGAATGCTTAAGAATACGATTAATGACCAAATAGGAAGTAAACCTGCTATAATATAAAGGACAATTAGTAAATAGGCTGTACCGAATAACATGCCTAAAAAGGTGACAGCACCTTTATGTCCAAATAGAATGGCTAATGTTTTACGGCCGTTTTCTTTATCGCCTTCAAGATCTCGGATGTTGTTGGCTAAAAGGATAGCGCCAATCAGGATGGCTACAGGAATCGATATGATAATTACCTCGCTAGTAATAGATAACGTCTGGATATAATAGCTAATACCAATAATAACGGTTCCCATAAAGAATCCTGATATCACTTCACCAAATGGAGTATAAGCAATTGGATAAGGTCCACCAGTGTACAGATAGCCGAATGCCATTGAAATAAGTCCAATGAGTGCAATCCACCAACTTGTGGCGATACAAATATAAACACCAAGAAGCATTGCAATACCGAAAAAGCTTACCGCTAATGCCAATACTTTCTTGGGTGGAATACCGTCACGAACGATTGCACCACCAATGCCGATTGAATGCTCGGTATCTAAGCCGCGAACATAGTCATAGTATTCATTGAACATGTTCGTCGCTGCTTGTATTAAAATAGAAGCGAATAGCATGGCTAGAAATAAGCCAACGTGAATGGGTTCTTGTAAAGTAGCAAGCATTGTTCCAATGAATACTGGGACGAACGCTGCTGTTAAGGTATGTGGCCTCAAGAGTCTCCACCAGACTTGCCACCCTTTTCGCTCATTTAAAGCAGTTTGTATATCTTGTTTTTTCATGCTTTGCATACGTTTCTCTCCCTTAGGAATAGGACAATTAGTTTATATTTGCCCCTAATTAAGTTTAGGCAAACTGGACGACCCTGTCAATTACCTATTCACTCAATAATAGAGGGAAATATAAGCATTTCTTGAGTCAAACAAAAAAAGAGAATACAATTAAAGATGGGATTTTGGGAATTTCGTTTATTTTTCGATATAATTATAATTATCATATTGCATAATAGCTATGCTAGTCCCTGGTTGATTGGAGGGCAATATTTTGATTCAAACAACTTCAACATTATATGAAAAGCTATACCGTTCTATAGCTACAATAGATTCTTCACAGTCAAGTCAATTAGTCAGTGTTACAACTGAGATAGAGGAAGTAAAACCTCTTGCATTTTATCAAGCAGGTAACACATTTAAGGGAGAAAGGTTTTATTGGTCTAGTGCTGACCGTTCATTTACCCTGGTAGGTATAGGGGAAGCTTGCAAAATTGAATCCAATGAAGAAGGATTTCAACTAACGCAAAAACAGTGGGGTGAGTTACTCAACCATGCTGAAATTGATAACGTTACAAATGCTTCAGGGACAGGACCTGTTGCATTCGGAGGATTTGCTTTTGACCCTTATAAACAAGCTTCGGCTACATGGAGTGATTTTCCTAACAGCTCCACGGTGGTTCCTAG
Source organism: Pontibacillus yanchengensis Y32 (assembly GCF_000770635.1). GTDB lineage: Bacteria > Bacillota > Bacilli > Bacillales > BH030062 > Pontibacillus > Pontibacillus yanchengensis. The sequence continues at coordinate 8,422 of NZ_AVBF01000039.1, read as the reverse complement.
GTTTTTGTTAACGAAATCTGGAACAAAGTATTTTATTACAATTAATGCGCTTTTATCTCCTGAGGATTCTACTGACCTTTATTATCAGGAACTAGTAAATCAGTGTACAACACTACTTGAAAAGGAATTCGAGCAGAGCTCAGAACCACAATTAATTCAACAAGAGGAAGTGGCACCTGAGGAGTGGAAGCGTATTGTAAGAGAAACAACAGAGGAAATAAAAGCAGGGAAGCTAGGGAAAGTTGTGTTAGCTAGAGAAATGATTGCAACTTTTTCTTCTGATATATATATAGCGTCATTGTTAAACACGTTACAGGAGCAACAGCATCAAAGTTATGTATTTGCATATGAACGCGGGGATTCTTGCTTTGTAGGAGCTACTCCAGAACGACTGGTGAAGCTTGAGGAAAGAGAACTTCTCTCTACTTGTTTAGCTGGTACGATTGCTAGAGGAGAAACAGTTGAAGAAGATCGCTATTTGGGAAACCAATTATTACAAGATAATAAGAACCTTCAAGAGCACGAATTTGTCGTGAATATGATTAAGGCTGCAGTGGAAACGTGTTGTCATGATGTGGATGTACCAGATCATCCTGTCTTATATCCCTTACGTAATTTGCAGCATTTATACACCCCTGTAAGAGGAAAATTGTATAATGGGTACACCATATTAGATATCGTCAAACAGCTCCATCCAACCCCAGCTTTAGGTGGGTATCCTATAAAAGAGTCTATCGAATTCATACGTGAGAAAGAACCCTTCCACAGAGGTTGGTATGCTTCTCCTATTGGTTGGTTCGATGCTCGGGATAATGGAGAATTTGCTGTAGCCATACGATCTGCTCTTATTACTCACAATCAAGCAGTTCTTTTTTCTGGGTGTGGTATTGTGGAAGATTCTCATCCTGAAGCGGAATATGAAGAAACGGCGATAAAATTTCTACCAATGCTTCATGCTCTAGGAGGATCTCAATGACACATACGACCCAATTAACTAAATATGTAGGGAACTTTATAGATGAATTAGCTAAAGGAGGGATGACAGATATAGTCATCTCTCCTGGTTCACGTTCAACCCCTTTATCCATGATGATTGCAGAGCATGAAAGCATTAAACATTGGGTTCATATGGATGAACGTTCTGCAGCTTTTTTTGCATTGGGGATGGCGAAACAACAACAAAAGCCTGTAGCTCTTGTGTGCACCTCAGGCACCGCTGCAGCGAACTATTATCCTGCCATTGTGGAAGCCTATTATAGTAGGGTCCCTTTGGTTATTTTAACTGCCGATCGACCTCATGAACTTCGTGATGTAGGTGCACCACAGTCAATTGATCAAATTCATATGTTTAGTCGATATGTGAAATGGTTTCAAGAAATGGCAATGCCTGAAGAAAGTGACGCTATGTTACGTTATGTTAGGAGTATTGGCGCGAGAGCATTACATCAATCATTAGATGGAAATGCAGGTCCTGTACATTTAAATTTCCCTTTCCGCGAGCCACTTGTACCTGACTTTTCCGTTGAAAATGTATGGGGGGAACGCAATGAAGGCTATCACCCTGTAACAAGTGGAAAACGAATGCTTGAAACTAGCCAAATCGAGAAGATTAAGGATGAGATAGGCTCACTTGAAAGAGGTTTACTAGTATGTGGTCCCCAAGAGGACAAGGAATTAGCTGAAGCCATCACATCGTTAGCGAAACATCTACAACTCCCACTTCTAGCAGACCCGTTATCGCAGGTAAGAGCTGGAGAGCATGAGAAAGATCATGTAATTGAATGCTATGATGCGATGTTAAAAAGTGAAGAAGTGCGAGAAGGGTTTAATCCTGATTTTATTATTCGATTTGGGGCTATGCCTGTTTCAAAGCCTTACAAATTATTGATTGAGAATCATCCAGACATCGTGCAATATGTTGTAGAAGATCATGAAGGCCATCGAGAGCCGACGAATAATCATACTAGAATGATTTATGCAGAAGGTACGACATTTTGTAAGCAATGGCTACATGAAGTTGGTACGTGGATGTTTGATAAATCTTGGCTTGATAAGTGGCGAGATGCCAACCGTATTACTAAGAAGTGCTTGATAGATGATAAGGGCATTGGATCGCTATCCGAAGGGCATGTCATAACCGAGTTAACGGAGTTACTTCCAGAGGAAAGTTCCATCTATATTGGGAATAGCATGCCAGTTCGCGACTTAGATACGTTTTTCATGACGACACCAAAGCATATAAGAGTGTTAGCTAATCGTGGTGCAAATGGAATAGATGGGATGGTTTCAAGCGCATTGGGTGCTGCAGCATATGGTGAGCCTGTAACGCTGGTTTTAGGTGATTTATCCTTTTACCATGATTTAAATGGATTATTAATGGCGAAGCAATATGGATTAGATATACGAATCGTTGTCATTAACAACCAAGGTGGAGGCATATTCTCCTTCCTCCCTCAGGCAAACCATCCAGGACATTTCGAGCCTTTATTTGGAACCCCTTTACAGCTTGACTTTCAAAAAGCAGTTGAAATGTATAATGGGAACTTTACTAGAGTGGATACATGGGAACAATTTCGAGGTGCTATGACCACTAGTTTTTCCATCAACGATTTACACGTGATTGAAGTCATGACGAATCGGGATGAAAATGCACAGTGGCATCGGGATAAATGGAAACAAATCGAAGCATCATTAAGAGAGGTATAGGAGGACTTAGGAATTGTATATCACAATCAATGATACCCATTATTGGATTGAACAGCATGGAGAAGGTCCTCCAATCTTGTTGTTGCACGGGTTTACCGGGACTCATCATACATGGGGACATTTTGTAAATGACTGGAAAGATCAGTTTAAGATTATTACAATAGACTTACCAGGGCATGGTAAAACGAAAAGTAGTACAGAATTTACGATGGAGTCTGTTTGTAAGGATATGGATGACATACTCCTGCAGTTAGAGTTGGAAAACCTATACGTATTAGGTTATTCCATGGGAGGGCGAACGGCTTTATCATATGCGATGATTTATCCCGAGCGGGTGAAGGGTTTAATTCTTGAAAGTGCAAGTCCAGGTTTGGAAACAGCTCATGAACAGCTTACTAGACAGACCAAAGATGAAAGTCTCGCTACTGAAATTGAACAGTATGGGGTAGAAGCATTTGTTAACCATTGGCAGGAGCTTCCGATGTTCGCATCTCAGCAAGGTCTTTCGGAAGAGGTAAAGGAAACCATTCGTAACGAACGGTTATCCCATACTTCTGAGGGGCTGGCTGCTTCACTTAGAGGTATGGGGACAGGTATTCAGCCTTCTTGGTGGGATAAACTTTCAACCTTTACAGGAGATGTGCTTCTTCTATCTGGCGAATTAGATGAAAAGTTTACAACTATAGCTGAAAATATGGAGAAAGCATTCCAAAAAGCCCATCATGTTAAAGTTTCCAATACTGGACATGCAATACATGTGGAACAACCGAAATTTTTTGGTAAAATAGTAACTGAATTCATTTTTCCAAGCGAGGAGTAATGAAAGCGTTTTAACATGCAAAAGTAGGATAGGAGGAATTTTAAATGACAGTAGAATGGGTGAACGAACGTCATTATGAAGATATTTTATATCAAACGTATGATGGCATTGCAAAAATCACAATTAACCGACCAGAAGTACGAAATGCATTTCGTCCAACAACCGTAAAGGAATTATTAGATGCATTTGCATTTGCACGCGATGACTCAAAAATCGGTGCCATTGTTCTAGCAGGAGCAGGAGACGATGCCTTCTGTGCTGGAGGAGATCAGAAAGTACGTGGCCATGGTGGTTATGTAGGGGAAGACGAAATCCCTCGTTTGAATGTTCTAGATCTACAGCGCTTAATTCGCGTTATACCAAAGCCAGTTGTAGCTATGGTGTCAGGATATGCTATCGGTGGTGGACACGTTTTACATATCGTATGTGACTTAACCATCGCTGCAGACAATGCAATCTTTGGACAAACAGGTCCTAAGGTAGGAAGCTTCGATGCAGGATATGGTGCAGGACTGCTTGCTCGTATTGTTGGTCATAAAAAGGCTCGTGAAATTTGGTATCTGTGCCGTCAGTATTCTGCTAAAGAAGCAGAAGATATGGGCTTAGTCAATACAGTTGTGCCTGTTGATCAATTAGAGGCAGAAACGGTTCAATGGTGTCAAGAAATGCTCGACAAATCACCTACGGCTCTACGCTTCTTGAAAGCATCCTTTAATGCGGATACGGATGGTTTAGCAGGTCTACAACAAATGGGTGGAGATGCGACGCTATTGTACTACACAACGGATGAGGCAAAAGAAGGTCGCGATGCATTTAAAGAAAAACGCAAACCTGACTTTAAGCAATTCCCTAGATTTCCTTAATGCTCAAACCCTTGCCCCATTTAGGGCAAGGGTTTTCTATTTCACTCAACATGTTTGTGATAGACATATAAGGTTAACATAAATGTATCAAGAAAAGGGAGGGTGTCTATGAGTACTGAAACCATTCCGAATTGGTTAGAAAAGCGTGTTGCTTTAACCCCGGAGCGTCCGGCGATTCATACTCAAGAAAGCTCGATTACGTTTGAAGAATTACGTACCCAAGCGATGAGTATGGCGGGGAAACTAACGTCACTAGGTGTCAAAAAAGGAAGTCACGTGGCCATTTACGCCAACAATTCACTAGATTTTGTGCGTTTTGTCCACGCCATCTCCTATATAGGAGCAGTAGGTGTTTTTTTGAATACGCGCCTTACTAAAAGGGAAATTAGCTTTCAATTAAAAGATGCTGACTGTGATGTGGTTATCTATGATCAAGATATATCTTCTATCATTGAAGACCTTGGAGAAGAATTAGCGATTCGTAGTCATTCTTTTGCAGAGATATCAAAACAGAATGAGTCACCATATGAGCCACAATTAGAGGTGGCTATGGATGAGGTTTATACCATTCTCTATACGTCTGGGACAACAGGAAATCCTAAAGGGGTTATGTTGACATATGGAAATCATTGGTGGAGCGCTGTAAGCTCTGCTTTAAACCTTGGCTTAAGTGAAGAAGATCATTGGTTAGCTACACTTCCTTTATTTCATGTAGGAGGTTTATCGCTTTTATTTAAAAATGTGATATATGGTATGCCAATTACTCTCTTAACATCGTTCGATGAACAAGAAATACATAACGCAATCATGGAAAAAGGAGTCACAATCGTTTCAGTTGTTTCTGTTATGCTCAAGCGACTGTTAGCACAATTACACGTAGATGAAGCGTATCCATCAAGCTTTCGCTGTATGCTTTTAGGAGGAGGCCCTGCACCGAAGCCTTTATTAGAAGAAGCAGCCTCTAAGCAAGTTCCTGTTATTCAAACATATGGGATGACGGAAACGTCCTCACAAATTGTTACCTTAAGTGCTCAGGATGCATTGTGGAAAATTGGTTCTGCAGGAAAACCCTTATTTCCAGCCCAACTGACTATCTTAAACAATCACCAAAAAACTGGAGCCCAAACCATAGGAGAAATTGTTGTAAAAGGGCCGATGGTGACAAGCGGCTACTATAAACGCCCTGAAGCAAATGAAGAAACCATTCAAGATGGATGGCTTTTTACGGGAGATCTTGGTTATGTAGATGAGGAAGGTTTTCTATATGTTGTTGATCGACGTAAAGACATGATTATTTCAGGTGGGGAAAATATCTATCCTGCTGAAATTGAGGAAGTACTATTAGGGGTAGATAGTATCAAAGAAGTCGGCGTGATTGGCCAAGACGATGATCGTTGGGGAGAAGTGCCTGTTGCATTTGTGGTTCTCCATGAGGGAGTGTCATTATCTACCGAAGAGATTTATTCCCATTGTGTTCGTGCTCTTGCTAAGTACAAAATCCCCAAAATGATTTATTTTGAGGACTATCTTCCACGGAATGCATCAAACAAATTACTTCGAAGAGAATTGGGGAACTGGTTGAAGAAAAGGGGAAATGCAGAATGAACCTAACGAACGTAACATTATACCGGTATGAGATGAATCTCGTATCTCCATTTAAAACCCATCTTGGTGAAGTAAGCAAAAGAGAAGGGGTACTTGTAGAGGTGAAGGATGGTCAAGGAATAAGTGGATGGGGAGAAGGAGTGGCTTTCTCCACTCCTTTTTATACTGGTGAAACAGTCCAATCGTCCTGGGATATCATGATTCAACAGCTTCTTCCTTTTTTAAAGGAGCATTCTATTGAACATCCACAAGATGTTTCTGAACGTTTAACAGGCTTTCAAGATAACCAAATGGCAAAAGCTGCTATCGAAACAGCAGTATGGGATGTATATGCCAAAACAAAGCAAAAGCCACTCTCTCATTTGATAGGTGGTCGTAAGAACGAAATCGAGGTAGGCGTGGTGCTTGGTTTACAAGATGATATACATACACTACTTCCACAATACAAAGAGGCGGGGTATCGAAGGTTTAAGTTGAAGGTTGAAAAAGGGGAGGAACGAGAGCGTATAGACATTGCACGCTCATATGTGCCAGCTCATCTATTAATGTTTGATGGGAATGGTGCATACAGCAAGGATGACATGGACCATTTAAAATCATTAGATGACCTTGGTTTAATGATGATCGAGCAACCGTTTCAAGCAGGCGATTTTTATCTACATCAACAACTCCAGCAGCACATGAACACACCCATTTGCTTGGATGAAAGTATTACGAGCTATCATGATGCTTATCAAGCCATTCAGTTGGAAAGTTGTAAAGTGATAAATATTAAAATTGGAAGAGTGGGTGGCTTAACCGAAGCTATAAGAATTCACGACCTTTGTGCGCAGTATAATATTCCAGTTTGGTGCGGAGGAATGCTAGAAACGGGTATCTCCAGAGCCCATAACATTGCCCTCGCAAGTTTACCAAATTTCACTATACCAGGTGATATTTCAGCCTCGAAGCGGTACTGGGAGAAGGATGTTATTATACCGGAAGTAGAATTACCTAATGGGTATGTAGTCATCCCAGACGGAGATGGAATTGGCTATGATGTCGATGTTGATTACATAAGTAAGATAACAACGGATTCGTACATGTTGGACTTGTAATGGATTTCTGATGAGCTGGTTACTATTAAGAGTAATCTGCTCTTATTTTATATTGAAAAACCGATTAAACCACTGTGTTTTATTAGTTTTTCTATAGACATTTTTCAGGGAAGTATGAAAGAATAAATAAAACTACCCTACACAGAAGAAGAGAGGTGCCCACACATGCAAGAATGGCTCAAAGAAGTAGCTAGGGGGAAACGAGGTTCAACAGACCTATCCTACGATCAAACAAGAGAAGCGGCTGCATCTATACTAAATGGCGAAGCAACAGATGCCCAAGTCGCAGGGTATCTCGTTGCCGAACGAATCAAAACCGAATCTCCTGATGAGATGCTTGCTTTTGTTCACAGTTTACGAGAACATAGCCAAACCATTCCTGTTCCATCATCCGTTCAACGTAGCCTTGTAGACTTCGCGGGTCCGTATAATGGTAGAAAATCCTTTCTAGCAACGATACCTGTTTCTATCCTTTTATCAGAGTATGGAATTCCTGCTTACTTGCACAGTAGTGATGCCTTGCCGCCTAAATACGGAACAACAGTGAAAGACGTTCTGACTGCATTAGGAATAAAAGTGGAACAGACGCACCAGCAAATTACACAATCCATTGAGGAAAAGGGAATAGGGTTTGCCTCAACGGAATCTCTTTGCCCTTCACTTGGAAGATTAAGGCCGATTCGCGAACAATTGCACGTAAGAACATTATTGAATACAGCAGAAAAGTTATTAAATTTATCAAATGCTCATTCATTAATGATGGGAGCTTATCATCGTACAGCTATTAATAAAATTTATCCATTATTTGAAGGACTCACATATCAACATGTATATATCGTTCAAGGTGTAGAAGGATCTGAAGACTTACCAGTACACAGAAATAGCTTTATTTTCAAGATTTCCAATGAAACGTATGAGGATTGGGTTGTAAAACCAAAAGATTATGGTTTACTGGATAAAGAGTTTGATAAAGATCATAAGTTAACGATTCAAGAACAAGCAGACATCATTCTCGCTTTATTAAGTGGAGAAGTGCCAGAATCGTATCGCTACTACTATAATCAAGTACTATTCAATGCAGGCATTCGGTATTATCTGTTTGGAGACGTTGAGACAATCGAAGAAGGGATTTCGATTGCAAAGGAACAGTTGCAAAGTCAAAAAGGTCTAAGACAGTTAGAGAAGTGGAGAGGGGATTAACTAGGAAGCATGTGGATGAAGTAATTCTCACATGCTTTTAGTGATTTTCATTCAAATGAGCCTCTTATGTAAAAGGCTGTGATATGTTCTTCCATATAAGCACCATTATGTTGAAGACTTGGATTCGAGAT
>NZ_AVBF01000038.1 GCF_000770635.1 Pontibacillus yanchengensis Y32 | reverse complement strand
ACCCTAACCCTCATAAAGTATCGGACCTCACCCTTAATATATCTCGAATACAAGTCTTCAACATAATGGTACTCATATAGAAGAACATAATACTATTTCAATTATATCAACACCAAACTTTAACACAGCCTTATATAAAAGCACCCCATCAAGCAGATTGAACGTCGCTAAGCAGTCGCTTCCGCTTTTGTCTTCACATCGCCGAGATGAGTACTACAAAAAAAGCAAGTTCTCCAACAAGCATGCTAATAAATACCCCAAGGGCTGAAAAAATGGGGTGGCGGCGGATTTCTTTTATGGCAAGGAAGAATCCAATGATGGGAACGATTACTCCAAGTATGAGATGTATGGCGCTTGTACTTAAGGTTGTCATACTGGAACTAACGTACATAACAAGCCAAATGATTTCTACACAACATGCAGCGGCTAATACTTTTGGGACCCTTTTGTTGTCAGGCTTTCGCCATCTATATCCGATAAAGAACGTAATAATAGGTATGATTAATAAACACAAGGCAAAAAGCATCGTTAAACGCATGGTAAACCCCTCTCTCTTATTTCCTTATATTCCCACATAAAGAATGAGCAAAACAATATAACGAAACGTGAGTGATTACTCACTTTACATTTGGATGGGATGTGTTACTATAAAAGTGAGTAATCACTCACTTAAGGTGGAGGTGTTAGAATGGAAAGCATGGTTCGAGTTGAAAATGTAGCGCATGCATTTGGTGAGGAAACAGTATTAAAGGATATCCATTTATCGATTCCTAAGGGTGAAATTTTTGGACTACTTGGTCCTTCGGGGGCCGGGAAAACAACCTTAGTTAAGGTAATGGTAGGTATTTTAGAAGTGGACCAAGGAGAAGCGTGGGTGAAGGGGGTACAGATGCCTTCCTTAGAACAAATGAAAGTGATTGGATACATGGCCCAGTCCGATGCATTGTATAGTGAACTTTCAGCACGAGAAAATCTCGATTTTTTCGGTGCTGTGTATGAGTTAAAGCCGAAGGAACGAAAGGAACGTATGAAAGCAGTTATGGACGTGGTGGGGCTGATAGATCATATGGATAAACCCGTTCATAAGTATTCTGGAGGTATGAAGCGAAGACTTAGCTTAGCTATTGCTCTTCTTCATGAGCCGGATGTTCTCATTCTTGATGAGCCAACTGTAGGTATTGACCCTATGCTAAGACAGTCCATATGGGATGAACTTAAATCTCTACAGAAAAAAGGAACAACCATAATCGTCACCACTCATGTCATGGATGAAGCAGAGAAATGTGACCGGCTTGCTATGATGCGAGATGGATATTTAATTGCAACCGGAACACCGCAACAACTTCGTGAACAAACAAATTCAGAAACGATTGAAGGCGCATTTCTAGTATATGGCGGTGAGCGAGAATGAATATTCAAGCACTCATTATTCGGATATTAAGACAATTTAAGCGGGATAAGCGTTCGTTAGCTCTTATGATTATGGCTCCATTATTGGTTCTTACGCTAATGTGGTTAGTGTTTGAGGGAGATCGATATGAACCTAGCATCGCCGTTGTTGATGTACCACAACCTTTTGTAGATGCATTAGAAGAGCAAGATGCATCTGTAGAAGAGATGTCAGAAGAAGAGGCAATGGAAGCTTTAGAGGATGTGGAATTAGATGCCATGTTGTCTATGGATCAACAGAAGTTGTCGATTACGCTTGAAGGTAGTGATCCTTCCACGAATCAAGCAGTCAAAATGACACTACAAAATGCGATGAAAACACTGTCACCTCCATCAAATCAAATGGATCTCTCCTTCTCCTATTTACATGGTTCTGAAGACTTGGGGTTATTTGATAATGTAGGACCAGTATTAATTGGGTTTTTTGTATTCTTCTTTGTGTTCATTATTGGTGGTGTATCGTTTCTACGAGAAAGAACGCAAGGGACACTGGAACGTTTATTGTCTACTCCTTTAAAGAGAAGTGAAATCGTTTCTGGTTATGTACTTGGATTTGGCATCTTCACGTTGCTCCAATCCTTGATTATAGCCGCCTATTCTATCTATGTATTAGGCATGTGGATGGAAGGTTCGTTTTGGTATGTTTTATTGATTACGTTTCTATTAGCAATGACCGCGTTAACGCTTGGTACATTACTATCAGCATACGCTAGTAATGAGTTTCAGATGATTCAATTCATTCCACTAGTCATTGTACCTCAGGTGTTCTTTTCAGGGTTATTTAGCCTCGAGACCATGGCTCCATGGTTGCGTGGGATTGGCCAAATAATGCCATTAACGTATGGAGCCGATGCATTAAGGGACATTATGATAAGAGGAAAAGGATTTGAACATTTTCAGACGGATGTCTATATATTAATTGGCTTTGCGATTTTGTTTTATGTACTGAATATAGTAGCGTTGAAGAAGCATCGCAAGCTATAATGAATGGTATGAACCATAAGGGGGACTAGCCATGAGTGAGGACGATATAATTCAGGAGATGCTCCTAAACGAGGATAACGACGATCAGCTTACCCCAAAGCAACGTAAAATTCTCCAAGCCGCTGTAGAGATGTTTGCCGAGAAGGGCTACGCATCTACCTCCACCAGTGAAATAGCAAAGCGTGCAGGTGTTGCAGAAGGTACGATTTTCAGACATTATAAAACAAAGAAAGATTTACTTTATTCCATAGCGGTACCTATGATTACAAAGTTTGCTGCTCCTTTCTTTGCCCAGCATTTCGTGAAACATGTATTTAACGATCAGTATAGCGGATACGATGAACTTCTTAGAAAATTGATTCATAATCGATTTGAATTTGCGAAGGAGAACATTCCTTTATTAAAAATTGTATTGCAAGAAATGGCCTTTCAGCATGAGATGCAAGAGAAATATAAAGAGATATTCTCTGAGAATGTGTTACCACGTTTTAGAGAAGTAGTCGATCATTTTAAAGAAAAAGGCCAGATTGAAGATTATCCAACCGAAACGGTAATTCGTTTAACGATAACGACGATCGTAGGGTTTTTAGTGACACGGTTTATTATCATGCCAGACTATCCTTGGGATGATGAACAGGAAATTGAGCGGACTATCTCGTTTATCCTGCATGGATTGGAGACACAATCATAATTAAATTGAAAAGCCAGCTGAGCATATCAGCTGGCTTTTTCTATGGTATACGCTAAAGCCACAGGTATGGTGTACAGTGCCTCGTATTTCTTTTCACCACACGATGAGGACCATCTTTTTCACAAGTAAAGAAAGTATAAATTTCTGGCGCATACATGTCTAGCTCCAGCGCCCAGCGACTAGTATGCTTCCCTCGCCTCCGTACGATAAGTTAACATCGAATCACTTCGTTCTTCGTGTTGCCTTTATCTCCTACGGGGGCAGGGGAAGTTCGATTAAGGGCGCTACGTCACGTAGCAACATCGAACCAACCCACGTCCTGTGGGCCGCAGCATATACGTCGCTACCCGGGCGCCTGCGCTTTTCTTATGTTCTTAACCTTCATGAATCCTTACACTTATTTTATTGGATAAAAATACCATTTAATTTTATGGATACTTGCCTGTTTTCATTATAAAAAAGGGATTGCGAAGGTTTGAGGGTGCAAGAGGGTTTGAAAATTAGATGATAGTTCTTAATAACCAACTGGCAGATACCTAATTGACATTGATTATCATTTACATTATTCTGAAGATATTGATTTGGTAATGATAATCATTATCAATTATTTGCGCGTAGGGAGGTATTTTGGAAATGACAGAAAACCAAAGACATCATGAATGTCGTATTTATGATTCAGATATACAGCAAACCATTTCGTTTCGTCCGGCAGAGTATGACAAGGATTTGGATACATTATTCGATTGGATGCATCAAAAGCATATCTATCCCTTTTGGAAATTAAATCTACCATATGAGGATTTCAAGCAGTTTGTGAAAGATTCTGTGCATGCTCAACGGAAGCGAGTATTTATAGGTTTTATGGATGGGAAGCCTGTTTGTTATTTGATTACGTATTCCGTACCCCATGATTCAATTCATTCATACTACTCGTATCAGGAAGGGGATATTGGTATGCATCTGCTGGTTGGACCTAGGGACTATTTAACGAAACACCATGGTTTTTCTCTAGTACGAGCCATGTCCTATTACATTTTTGAGAAATTTGGCGCTGAACGAATCGTAGGTGAACCTGATTATCGAAATCGAATAGTGATTCCTATTTTGAAAAGGATGGGGGCACGTGATTTCGGAATCCTTGAACTACCAACGAAACGAGCAAACCTTATGATTGGGAAACGGGAAGAAGTGTACACCATTCTTGAAAATAGTCCAATACAAGCAACATGGTCCTTGCCATCGTCTCCTGAACAAGAGTGGGAAAGGTTATGTGGAGAAAAGGTGAGCGTCAATGACACATGAATTAGATAGAGAAACACGGGCTTTACTTAATCGTATAGGGGAGCGAATGACTGCTTTAAAGCATCCACCCTTAGATCAACTTACAGCAGAAATGTCACGGTACTATTTTGAAGAAGCGAGAACGTTTTTTACGCCTATAGAAGTAGATGGAGTGGAAGTAACAGAGGAGTTTGTAGGCCATGTTCCGATCCGAATTTATAGGCCTGCGTTAGGTCAAAATCTACCTGTTCACATCTTTATGCATGGCGGTGGCTGGGTATTTGGGAGTTTAGATAGTGTAGATTCTTTTTGTAAGTACATGAGTAACAGGGTCCAATGTATCGTTATTTCAGTGGGGCATCGGTTAGCTCCTGAACATAAATTCCCAGCTGCTATAGAAGATGCTGTTGATGTAGTATATTGGGCTAAGGCCAACGCTATCCAACTAAATGGAGAGCCGGAAAGGGTTAGTATTGGGGGAGAATCCTCGGGTGCAAATATTGCAGCTGCAGTCGCTATTCAATTAAGGGATAGTCATGGACCTTCCTTGCAACACCAACTGTTAATCACACCGGTTACAGATTATGCTTTTGATACTCCCTCCTATAAGGAAGGGTATACGTTTAATCTTACAACGGAAAAGATGAAGTGGTTTTGGAATCACTATCTCCAACACCCTTCTCAAGGAAAACAGCCACTAGCCTCTCCGTTAAGAATAGAGGATGCGAGTAATTTGCCACAAACCCTACTCGTTACAGTCGAGTATGACCCGTTGCGAAGTGAAGGGCAATCTTATGGTGAAAAGCTACAGCATTTTGGGGTAGATGTAACTCAACTTTATTATGAAAAACTAGTCCATAGCTTTATTAATATGATAGGTGAAGTAAGTATAGCAAAAGACGCAGTGGATGAAATCCTTGCGACTATGAAGAGGCATATACATGAGTAAGTGGAGTCGTATAGCCTCTTTTATTGAGAATGAATATCAATATCAGTATAAAAGGTGGTACGAATAAAAATGAACAATACAACATATTTAGACACACAAAATCAACGAGAATCTAACGCACGTTCTTATCCGCGCAGAATTCCTATTGCCATTGATAAGGCAGAGGGGATCTATGTCACGGATGTCGAGGGGAATACGTATTACGATTGCCTAGCAGGCGCAGGAACATTGGCTTTAGGGCATAATCATCCCGTTGTAATTGAAGCAATCGAGGAGATCGTTCATAATAAACGACCTTTACATACATTAGACATCACTACACCGATGAAGGAAGAATTCGTGAGTGAGATTTTTGATAGTTTGCCAGAGGAGTTTGCGAAACGGGCTAAAATTCAATTTTGTGGTCCAACTGGCTCCGATGCTATCGAAGCAGCTCTTAAACTTGTCAAAACGGCTACTGGCCGAGGTGGTATGCTGTCGTTTCAAGGTGGATATCACGGAATGACAAATGGAGCATTAAGCATGATGGGCAACATCGGTCCTAAACAACAAGTACCAAATCTCATGCCTGATGTTCAATTTATGCCTTATCCATATTCATATCGTTGTCCGTTTGGATTAGGAGGAGATCTTGGTTCAAAGGTTAGCAGTACGTATATTGAACGAGCTATTACCAATCCAGAAGGAGGTATCGTTAAACCTGCCGGGATGGTAATGGAAATGGTTCAAGGAGAAGGTGGTGCTGTGCCGGCTCCAATTGAATGGGTGCAAGAAATGAGAAGGATTACAAAAGAACAGGATATCCCTCTCATATTAGATGAAGTGCAAACTGGTATAGGACGTACGGGTAAAATGTTTGCCTTTGAACATGCTGGCATTACACCAGATGTATTGGTCTTATCAAAAGCTATCGGAGGTACGTTACCACTATCAGTTGTCATTCACGATGAAAAGCTGGATAAGTGGGGTCCTGGTGCACACTCTGGCACTTTCCGAGGAAATCAAATGGCTATCGCTGCAGGGACTGCCACTATTAGATATGTAAAAGAAAACAACTTGGAAGAGCATGCTGAGAACATGGGTGCTCAGCTCATGAATCGCTTAAAACAAACCCAAGCTGAAACAAGCAGTATCGGAGATGTACGCGGTCGTGGACTTATGATTGGCGTCGAAGTAGTGAATATGCAACAGGAAGCGGATACTCTTGGAAGCTATCCAGAACACCCAGATCTTGCGAAACAAATTCAAAAAGAATGCTTTAATAGAGGCCTAATTTTAGAGCTTGGGGGACGCTTTGGCAGTGTGATTCGTTTCTTGCCACCTCTCATTATTACAGAAGAACAAGTAAACGAAATTAGTAACATTTTTCATGAAGCTGTTAGAGCTGCTGAACAATCGCTAACAGCTCAAATGGCTTAAGGCAGGGATGCGTTATGACTACACGTCCCTTTGAACAATGGTTCGCAGCTAATAACAATCAAAGTATAGAAGCCTATCAACAATATATGGAACAAACAATAAAGACGCTTGAACATTATTTTACCAGAGGAACGGCTAGTTTCTCTGGCACCACACCTTCTCAAGCTAAAGAACAATTCTATTCTCTCTTTTCTACACTTGTTCCATATGAAGGAGTCGACCGAGACGCATTGTTACAGAAAACAGGTGAATCGATACTACGTCATACATTTAATCCGAATCAACCGACTTGTATCGCTCACTTACATTGTCCACCTTTCATACCGGCTCTTGCAGCAGAGGTGTTTATCTCAGCTATGAATCAATCAATGGATTCGTGGGATCAAAGCGGAGCGGCTACGGTGGTAGAACAGGAAATGGTGAAGTGGTTATGCGACTTGTTTGGCTATCCGAATGGTGATGGAGTTTTTACATCAGGAGGTACTCAATCCAATTACATGGGGCTATTACTAGCGAGGGAACATGCGAGTAAACGATTGTGGAACTGGAATACGCAACAAAAAGGACTTCATCCTGAGAGTCATAAATTGCGTATCCTTTGTTCGGAAGAAGCCCATTTTACCGTTAAACAATCTGCAGCATTTCTTGGTTTGGGTGAGCAATCTGTTATCACTGTCCCTACAGATCAAGACTATAAGCTATCGATAGCATCTCTTAAACAGAAAGTAGAGGAGCTTACAGAGGAAGGGCTGATTCCCTTTGCTTTGTTTGCAACGGCTGGAACGACAGACTTTGGGAGCATCGATCCAATTCCGTCTATGGCGGACTTAGCACAGGACTATAATCTATGGTTTCACGTCGATGCTGCTTATGGTGGCGCCTTGCAGATGAGTGAGCAGCATAAACCAAAATTACAAGGCATCGACCAAGCAGACTCTATCACCGTAGATTTCCATAAACAATTCTATCAACCCATTAGCTGTGGCGCCTTTTTAGTCAAAAATCAAACCTCGTTCACGCATATGACATTACACGCGGATTACTTAAACCCGGAAGAAGATGAGGTAGAAGGTGTACCAAATCTAGTCGGAAAATCCGTTCAGACAACAAGACGATTTGATGCACTGAAACTATTTATGTCTCTTCAGGCAGTGGGTATGGAAGAATTCAGCCGTATGATTGATACGACACTCGAGGTGGCCAAGCAGGCAGCATCTCACATCGAAACAGATTCTCACTTTGAATTACTTCATAAACCTGAACTCAATGCAGTAGTGTTTCGGTTTGTTCAACCCAATTCGCCACGACAAGAAGATGCCATCAATACGTGGGTTCGAGATGAATTACTACGAACTGGAACAGCGGTAGTAGCACGGACAAAAGTGGACAAACAATCATGCTTGAAGCTAACCATACTGAACCCTACTACAACGGTTGAGGATATTGATTATGTAATCCAGGAGATAAAGAGAATTGGATTATCGTACACAGAGAGACAGGAGGCATAGTAATGAACGCAAAACAGTTGGCTGAACATGCCACATTTCAAAGTTTCTTGAATTGTTTTCTAAGAGAAACCGGACGAGGCGATGTGAAAATGGCAAGTGACTCTCCCTCATTTTGCGAGGAAAAAGACAGTGAAAAATGGATGCATTGTTATCTGGATAAGCAACGCATCCATTTATATGTTGCTTTAGATTACTGGTCGGAAACGGGCAGGCATTTGTTCGGAAATGTAGCAGTTTATTTTACGATAGACCATCCCGAACCGATCGAGCTTGATTATGTTTCGCTCGTACACGTAACGACGAAAGAGTTATCTCTTTTATATCCTAATGCATCCTACCGAATGGATGAGTTGTTATTACGCGTTATCCAAAGTGAGCAAGCGATGGAGCAATTTATAGAGGCGCGTTGGGAGGATCAGGAACAGCTGCAGCATCAGGATTTTACATTTATAGAAGCGGAGCAATCGCTTATTTTTGGTCACCTTCTACACCCGACACCCAAGAGTAGGCAGGGCTTTTCTGAAAATGAAATGAAGGTGTACTCACCAGAGTTAAAAGGGAGCTTTCCGCTTCATTACTTTCGAGCTCCTAAAGAGTATGTATATCAAGGATCGGCTCTTGAACAATCTACTGTAGCTATCATGAAGCAACTCGTTCAAAACGATCCAGATATTAGTGAGGACATCAAACGAAAGTATGCGCAAGATGACGATTATGCGTTGATTGCCCTCCATCCTTGGCAAGCCCATTTTATAAAAGGTAACTCGCAGATTGCAGCGCTTATCAAAAGTGGGACCATTGAAGATTTAGGTACAATGGGCAGAACATTTTATCCAACTACATCAATCAGAACGGTGTACCATCCTGAGGTTCCTTATATGTTCAAGTTCTCTTTAAATATTAAGGTGACAAATTCTGTTCGCGCGAATTTGTGGAAAGAGCTTGAACGCGGTGTAGAGGTAAAGAAGATTATGGATAGTGAAATCGGAGACGAACTCCGTGAACGGTACCCTGACTTCTCCATCATCACTGATCCTGCTTTCATTACTATACAACTAGAAGGCATGAAGGAAACGGGATTTGAAGTCATCCTTCGCGACAACCCATTTATGAAGGAAGAGGCCAATCATGTAACCCCTGTTGTAGCACTTTGTCAGGACACAATTGGAGGGAAAGGATCTAGGCTCGCCTCCATCATACAAGGAATCGCGTCCAGGGAAGAGGCAAGTACAGAAGAAGTAAGTGAAAGATGGTTCCGTCGTTATTTAGATCGAACATTAACACCTATCATGTGGCTGTATATCCAAAAGGGCATTGCTCCGGAAGCCCATCAACAAAATAGTGTCATTCGGTTAAAGGGTGGCTACCCAGAAGCCTTTTATTACCGAGATAATCAAGGATACTATTTTGTGAAGTCTCAGCAACAGAATCTGGAACGACTCATTCCGTCCTTTAATGAAAAGAGCGACACCGTATGTGCGGATGATGTGGGCGATGAGCGTCTACGCTACTATTTCTTTATCAACCATTTGTTTGGACTCATTAACGCCTTTGGCACAAGTAGGTTAATAGATGAAGCAAAACTACTATCTATTGTGAGGGAGTATCTTGCTTCGATTAGAGTTCCAGAGAATCACCCGTCTCAGTTAATAGACAGCTTATTGCACAAGCCGTCGTTACCATCTAAAGCGAATCTTCTGACAAGATTCCATGACATGGATGAATTAGTCGGAGCGATGGAAACGCAATCGGTTTATGTTGCTATCCGTAATCCTTTGTATGAGAAGGGAGGAGTCCTAAGTGAATCAGCGTCCACAAGTTTTTGATCCAACGTTAAATAGATTCATTTCCTTTCGTCCCGTAGAGTTTGAAAGAGATGTAGAACGTCTCCATAGCTGGCACAACGAAGAACACGTCATTCCGTATTGGCAACAAAACATGAGTCTTCCCGAATATAAAGCACACCTAGCTACATTACTGGCGGATACGCATCAAACGTTATGGATTGGTGAGATTGATGATGTGCCGATGAGTTATTGGGAAACGTACTGGGCTGAAGAGGATAGTCTTGGTAACTATTATGAATCACACCCATCAGATCAGGGTGTTCACCTTCTAATAGGCAAGCCTGAATACCTTGGAAAGGGATATGCCCTGCCAATGCTTAGAACGATCGTGGAGTATCTTTTATTAACCCCACAGACGAACCGGGTCGTTACAGAACCAGATGCTCGTAACGAAAAGATGATTCATATCTTTTCGAAATGTGGGTTTGAATCTGTTGAGCGACTGTCATTACCTGATAAAGAGGCACAATTAATGATATGTAAGCGTGAGGAATTTCAGAGACGATGGGAGGGCTCACTCCATGACACAAACGTATGATGTAGTCGGTATTGGGCTTGGTCCTTTCAATCTAGGGATGGCCGCTCTACTCGAGGACGTAGATGAAGTGGATGCCTTATTTCTGGAGAGAAAACCTTCCTTTCAATGGCATCCAGGATTGTTGCTTGAGGGGACGACGTTACAGGTTCCATTCCTAGCAGACTTAGTAACAATGGCAAATCCGAAAAGCCGGTTTAGTTTCTTGGAGTATTTACATGACATTGGAAGGTTGTATCAATTCTATTTTTTAGAATCCTTCCATATACCAAGAAGGGAATACAACGACTATTGCCAATGGGTTGCCCGTCAACTAAAATCCTGTTCATTTAATCGTACAGTTACAGATGTGTATTGGGATGAAGTCAGCAACCAATATGTAATTAAGGCATTTTATGATGATACGATAACCTATTATTATGCTCGACATGTTGTATTTGGAATGGGAACACAGCCGACCATGCCTGAATGGACAGCTACCTCTACAAACGAAGTACTTCATTCAGCAGAATATGCTTACAAAAAAAACGACATGCTGAATGCTTCTTCCATTACCATTGTTGGCTCCGGCCAAAGTGCTGCGGAAGTTTTTCTAGATTTATTGCAGGAGCAATCGAACTATCCTTATAGACTGAATTGGTACACAAGATCAAAAGGTTTCTTCCCAATGGAATATTCGAAGCTTGGTTTAGAACACTTTTCACCCGACTATACAAGCTACTTTTATCAATTACCTCAGTCCACGAAGGATGACTTATTGGCCCAGCAAGACCTTCTATATAAAGGGATTAGTGCAGATACGATAGCTGATATCTATCAAGTGTTGTACGAACGCTCGATTGGCAATGCTGAACTGGATGTGCAGATGTTATCTAAGACCTCTGTAAAAGATATTCATCTACAAAACGGACATCTTACACTTGAATGCTATCAATGGGAGCAAGAACGCACCTTTACGGCGGATTCCGATTATGTTGTAGCTGCTACAGGCTATGAAAATCCGTATCTAGGCGCATTTAAAGGTGTGGAGAAGGATCTACAATTTGATCCGTTTGGAAGGCCTGTAGTCAATGAGTATTATGATATTGCGTTAACATCTGAACGCTCAGGTAAGCTATATATACAAAATGGTGAAATGCATACCCATGGGGTAGGCGCGCCTGATCTAGGGTTGGGAGCTTACCGGAATGCGACGATTATTAATCAGATAGCTGGAAAAGTAGTGTACACCATTCGTTCTAAAAATATATTTCAGGATTTTGGTGTAGATGCTACGCCAAAGCCGTCTGTTCAAGTGTGAAGGGAGAGGTAGTAATGAATAATGATATTCTATCAACACACGTCGATCAAATCATGACAGCAGAACGCTGGAACAAAGCGAATCGTAATCTGTTAGCCAAGATGATTTCTGAATTTACGTATGAAGATATGATCCATCCGATAGAACCTACAACAAGGGAGGGGTATTGGAAGCTTATTCTTAATGAAATCACGTTGTATCGATTTTCTGGTATTAGCCGACTGATGGATAGTCTGTATGTGGATCCAAACTCAGTAGAACGATGGAATGGTGAGAAATGGGAGCAAGCAGAGGACGCTATTCAGTTCTTACGTGATATCCAACAACCTATAGGGCTACAACCATCTACTACGGCTTACTTAATAAAAGAATACAAACACACCTTATTAGCGGATGTTCATATTCTTGAGAAAAAAGAATATAAAACAGCTAGTGACTTAATAGGAATGAGCTATTCTGAGATGGAGGCTGAGATGGAAGGACATCCTTGGATCACCTACAATAAAGGTCGAATTGGATTTTCCTATCGGGATTATATGGAATATGCCCCTGAGCAAAAGCAAATGGCGCAGTTGTACTGGATTGCCGTTCATAAAGATATAGCAACATTCCACGCTGTACCGGGGATTGACCATCATGAATTTGTTAAACAGGAACTAAGACCAGATTCTTATAAAGTATTTGAGAAAGTATTAGTGGAACGTGGATTAACCATATCCGATTACTTCTTCATTCCTGTACATAGCTGGCAATGGGAGGAAGTGCTCATCCCCTTCTATGCAGAAGAACTAGCCTTTAAGAACATTGTCTACTTAGGTATTGGAGATGATGCTTATCTTCCTCAGCAATCGATTCGTACATTCGTCAATCAAGATTATCAAGACAAGCATCACGTGAAAGTACCTATGAGTATTCTAAATACACTAGTTTACCGAGGGTTGCCTGGTGAGAGGACGGTGTTAGCACCTGAAATAACGCAGTTCATTCAAGGTATTCGCGACCAGGACTCGTTCTTACGGGACCAATGCCGGGTTGTATTACCCGGAGAAGTAGCTAGCATTAATGTCGACCATCCTGACTATGCGAATCTAGCAGGTGCGCCTTATCAATTCTTGGAGATGCTTGGTGTCATATGGAGGGAAAGTATTTTCCCTTACCTTGATGAAGGGGAGGAGGCTATTACATTAGCAGCTTTACTATATGAAGATCAACATGGGAAACCATATGTTCAGGAGCTCATAGAGCGTTCTGGGTTAACGACTGAACAATGGATTCAACAGCTGTTTCAAGTTATACTGCCCCCATTGCTTCATTTCCTTTATGAATATGGCACCGTATTCTCGCCACATGGACAGAATACCGTAATCATCATGAAGGATCACAAACCACATCGTCTCGGTGTAAAAGATTTCGTTGATGATGTGAATGTAAGTGATCAACCGATTGATGCGTTAGACGAACTATCAGGCGAAATGAAGAAAGTATTAAGAAGTGAGCCACCAGAAGGGCTTTGTCAATTCATCTTTACTGGATTATTCGTATGCCACCATCGTTATTTGGCAGATATACTTGATCGAAAGTCAGACTTGAGTGAACATCGTTTCTGGGAAATGGTACGAGAGACCATTCTTGCGTATCAGCATCAATTCCCTCATCTTCAAGATCGCTTTGAGCTATTCGACTTACTAAGACCAACCTTTACAAAGCTATGTTTAAACCGTAACCGGATGTTGGATTATGGATATGAAGACGGCGATGATCGCCCCCATGCTTCAGAATATGGAAAAGTAACCAACCCACTTCATGTGGTAGCTACGAAAAATGTAACGCTATAAATCACAAGGCTGCCGAGTCATACTCGGCAGCCTTTATTAATATGTTAAACAATGTAGTTCTTATTAGTTACTCTTCCGGAGTGCCTTGTGCTTTTATTACATTCAATGCTTTTGTAAAACGCCACGTGGGTGCCAGACCCCCGCCACGTTACAGCGTTAAAGCAATACATTGGGCATCTTCTAACGGACATCTATTCTCTTATTTACTGTAATAACCCTCTTTTGGAGGAGCTAACGGACATATGATACCTTATTTATGAAAAAACACACTATATTATGGTGATTTTGGCTAAATAGCGTACTGAATGTCCGTTACGAATGCAAAATAGCCTTCAAATCGAAGAATAAGAGACTATATGTCCGCATAGCATCATTTTGTGTCATAATTCATTCCTCATAAATCTATTTCATTATTGTATCAGAAACAAACTTTAACACAGCCAATTTTTAAGGTAGAGATTTCGAGCTTTAAACAGGAAAAACGAATAGGTATTCAGAATATATTAATGTAGAAGCCTGATGAAAAGGGAGAAAAATCTATGACTAGTATTAAGTTAGTACCTGTAACGAAAAGCAATTGGCTTAAGTGTGTGAAATTAAATGTAAAGGAAGACCAGAAACCTTTTATCGCTTCCAATTTATTTTCCATTGCTGAGTATCAGTTTTTTGACCATATGAGAATGCGTGCCATTTATTATGGAAAAGAGATGATTGGCTTCGCTATGTATGGCTTAGATGAGGATGAGGGTGGATTATGGATTTATCGATTTATGATTGATGAAAACTATCAGGACCGTGGGCTTGGTAGAGAATCCTTTCAATGCGTGATGGATGATGTGAAGGATTGGGCAAGAAGGTTAAACAAGCAACATGTCACCATTAGTTATGCACCGGAAAATGACAGAGGCAAAGCTTTCTATCAACAACTAGGTTTTGAGACTACTGGGGATGTAATCGAAGGGGAAGAAGTGGCACGTTATCCGTTGTTTCGAAATTAGACATCAAGCAGTGCGATAGGAACAAAAGCGCAAGCGCCCTGCTAGCGACGTATATGCTGGACTGAGCCGTAGGAGATAAAGGCAACACGAAGAACGTAGTGATTCGATGTTAACTTATCGTACGGAGGCGAGGGAAGCATACTAGTCGCTGGGCGCTGGAGCTGGACGTGGCCACTTCACTTTTTTAGTTATACACAAGCATTGAATTTTATAATTTCCTATATAGCTAGAAAGCACTGCTCTTGTCTTCATTTGTACATAATAGTTATTACCGTTCTTTCATGATTTCAGTAAGGGAACCAACAGGCCATAAATGTTCATGGGTTAATGGAGGTTGGTCTGGAGTGAGCCAAATACTCTTCATCCCTTGTTGTAGAGCTGGTGCAATTTCGTTCATAAAGTTATCTCCAATGGATAGTGCCTGCTCTGCTTGTACGTTATAAGCCTGTAATAACTCCTCAAAATGTTGCCTTGTTTGTATGGGTTTTTTAGCAGAAGTAATGAAGCTATCAAACAAATTCTCAAGTCCCAGGTGCTTGAGAAGACGATGGGTATCGGTTTCATCACTATTTGTCATAAGTACCAACGTTTTTTCTTCTTTTAATTGTTGCAAAA
Source organism: Pontibacillus yanchengensis Y32 (assembly GCF_000770635.1). Taxonomy (GTDB): domain Bacteria; phylum Bacillota; class Bacilli; order Bacillales; family BH030062; genus Pontibacillus; species Pontibacillus yanchengensis. The sequence continues at coordinate 24,279 of NZ_AVBF01000038.1, read as the reverse complement.
AAGAGACAAGCCCTGGCGTTTGAGTTAACCAGCCTGCTTCAGCTGCCATATCTACTTTTGTTTCATCGTATGCACGGTGACAATCGACTATATCAATGCCGTAATGAAGTGCTAACACATAAGGGGGCCACCAGCCGTCTCCTATGGCAATCCAACGTTTGAAATCAAAACTTGATACAGGGAACGTCTTCGTCGTGTTTCCGTACTCATTATGGAGTGATCCTTCCCACGTTTCTGGGGTGGATAGTTGCTCAGTAAATGGGTCCCAAGTCCAAAAAACATCCTCTTTCGCATCATATACTTTTCCGATTGCAAGTGGGTGATTTCCTGATTTCACACGAGCATAGTCCTCTGAAAACTGTATTTGTGAATCCTCCGGAAGTTTCTTTTTTAATTTATCTGCAAATAGATCGAAATGATTTGTATCTTCGTATAATGTACCATCTAAGTCGAATATCAGTAAGGTTGCATCTTCTATGAAGCTAGGTTCTAATGACACATCCATCTACTCCCTTTTGTTAAGAATTGTGTTTATTATCCGAAAAAATGCTTATAGATTCAAGTAATAGGGAAATAGAGTATTGACTTCTTAAATGGTTCATTTTACGTTTGAATAGCAACCATGAAATATCTAGGAGAGAGGTGGCAAGATGAAAAACCTGCTAAAGTGTTTTACAATTGCCTTGGTAATAAGCGCAGTATTGCCGTTGAGCCAAGTAGTAGAAGCAGAAGAGACAAGCAAATCGCCCGATCAGAATATGGTAGAAGCAACGATAAATTACGGTAAAGAAGGAAATCCATCTGGGAAGGTGGCGAAAGAATCTCCTTTTATAAGCTATTTTGTTAAATTATCTTCCTATAATGTGAACTACAACATATCTATGTTCCTAAATGGCAAAGAGGTTGATGCAGATTATAGTGAGGATACAGGACTCTTAACCTATCAAGCTTCTGAATTATCAGGTACGAATACGGTGAAAGTTATTGTGAAAGCAAATGGACTTAAACAATTAGAACAATCATGGGATTTTACAGTAGACGATAATAAGAAGAAACCCCTTGAAGGAAAAGATACAGATTTGCTAGAAGAAGTGGAATCTGAGGCGCTAAATCGCATTAATGAGTATCGTGAGAATCTAGCACTTCCAACCTTAACTAGCAATGCCACACTACAAGAGACAGCCCAGGCCCATTCCAATTACATGTTGAAATACGAAAATACTGGACATAAAGAGAATAGTGAAAATGAAGATTTGTTTACGGGAGTTTCCCCGCAGCAAAGAACATCTTATTTTGGTTATGAGAATTGGTATGTAGGCGAAGGGATTACATACGAGGAGCCTGGCGGAAAAACAGCTGTAGATCATCTATTTGACGCTCCTTATCATCGCTTGAGCTTAATGAATCCATTCTTCGAAGAAGCGGGAACAGGCTACAATGAAGATGGTGATTTTGTTGTGAATTTCGGAGGAAAAATGAAAGAGGATGATCGGGTCGTTTTATACCCATATCACCAACAGCAAAACTCTAAGGTTTCTTGGTTTGCCTATGAATCTCCTAATCCACTACGAAACTATGATAAAAACAAAATTTGGACAGGCTACCCTATCTCCTACGCGTATTATGGACCAATGAATGATAAATTAGTTGTAGAAAATGCTACGTTAACAAACAGTTCAGGAGAAGAGATTTCCACGTATTCCATTACTCCTGAAGAAGAGGACCATGGAAAGCATCACGTCTTCTTAATTCCGAAGAAGGTGTTGATCCCGGGTGAACAGTACACCGTTAATGTGAACGCTTATATTGAACCTCAATCGGGTGAAAACAAGGATGTCTCTAGAACTTGGACGTTTACAACAGCAACTACTGTTGATATCCAGCGAGTGTATTTAGAAAATCACAATGAAACGAATTTCCTTACAGTAGAGTGGGCTTCAGGTACTGACCCTAATGCGGAGATTACTCTGAAAAAGGATGGTAATCGTTATCTTCGTAAAGAAGGTCGCGAACAAACGACGTATCGCCAATTGACTCCTGGAACCTATACGATGAACATTCAAAGTCCACATTTTGAAGAAACGAAGATGTACACCGTTACGATTGAAGAGAACAGCGACCTTCGCTATGATTATGATAGTTCGTTACAAGTTACTGAATTAGAAGAAGGGGAAGTAACCAAAAACGGTGATGGCAGCCCTGCCCCTGAATATGCGAATTACAGTCAATGGGATTCACCAGATACATCATTCAATTCAAATAAGGACTGGACCGTACAGTTTAATACAGCAATGGAATCATCAAACCTTACAGATAGCTTTGTATATGTAATTGATGATGACGGTAATAAAGTTAGTGTTTCACTAGATTATGATAGTACGAATGAAGAAATATCAATAATGGCTCCTAAAACAGGTTACGATAGTGGAGAATATCAATTAGTGATTGAACCATTAAAGAGTAATCAAGGAGTGGAAATGACAAAAGGAATCACCATGCCATTTACGATTAAGTAATTTACATCAAGCCTGTTATTTCAAACGAAGTAACAGGCTTTCTATTTAGAATGAGAGTAAATGGATTGGGATAAGCTGTTAGAATGGATTGTCCATTAGCTGAAAGGAGTAAAGGGATATGTGTGGAAGGTTTACCCTATTAGCAGAAGAACTAGAAATACTGAAATCATATGGAATTGAACACAGGTTAGAAGAGTACACACCAAGGTACAACATTGCTCCAGGCCAACAGGTGATGTCGATTATTAACGATGGGGAGAACAATAGAGCTGGTTATCTAACATGGGGACTTGTTCCGTTTTGGGCAAAGGATCCATCGATAGGATATAAGATGATTAACGCACGCTCTGAATCCGCCCACGAGAAACCGAGCTTCAAACGATTATTGCAACGAAAGCGCTGCCTTATTATCGCTGATAGTTTTTACGAATGGCAGAAATCAGATTCAGGGAAACAACCCCTTCGCATCTCCAAAGAGGACCGACCTTTCTTTGCCTTTGCAGGGTTATGGGACCGTTGGAAAACAGACGATAGGGAGCTAGTGACTTGTACGATTCTCACGAAAGAGGCAAATGAATTCATGGAGCCCATTCATAAACGCATGCCCATTATTTTGCCTCAAGAAGACGAAGCCTGGTGGATGCAACACGAAGAGCGTGACCCCAATGAGGTGCACGATTACCTTCAATCACTACAAGTACCAAACTTACAAGCTTATCCGGTCAGTACATATGTAAACAACGCCCGTCATGAAGGTCCGGATTGTATAAAATCGATAGAAGGAGAGAACTGAGTCCTGAGGGGCTCAGTTTTTTTGCTATTATTGGGATGAACGGACATGGACGGGAGGGGAAAATGGGTCGGTCGCTCCTATTTTGGAAAAGTTGCTCCTAAATCTGAATTCTCGCTCCAAATATTAAAAAGTCGCTCCTATATTCAGAAACTTGCTCCAAAAATCGAAAACTCGCTCCAGCCCCCATGTCTACCTCTATCCCAAATTATCTCGAATCCAAGTCTTCCACATAATGCGTCTTTAATAGAATAAGTAAAAAAAGCACTCTACTTGTGTCTGAAATTAGGTAATATAATAGATGGATATTTTCTACAAAAAAATTCTAAAATTGTGTAGGGATAAGGAAGTTACGTGCGTCTATTAGGTGTGAGTGTTTGATGGAAGGAGGGGAGAGCTATTCAAGATGATCGGTTAATTGAAAAGGTGAAGCAGGGGAATCAGCAAGCTTTGCGGATGATTATTGAACGATACAAAGGGTACTTGTTTAAAATTATTTACAATGTTGTTCGAGATGAAACAGAAGCAGAGGATCTAACACAAGAAACGTTCATAAAAATGGTCGACGCTCTCCCTGACTATGAAGCAAAAGGTTTCAAAACGTGGCTCAGCCGCATTGCTTATCATAAAGCAATTGATGCGAAACGAAAGAGGAATAGACGGCATGAAGAGCTAACAGAAGGGTTTGAATGGCAATCTACTCCTTCAGATAGTGCGGAGGATGATTGGCTGCAGCAACAAAAGCAGAATAAAGTTGTGGGATCCATCCAAAAGCTTCCTCAAGGGTATCGAGGTGTCGTTCATGCTTACTACATAGAAGGTAAATCCTATTCTATCATTGCCCATGAACAGTGTTTGGCAGAGAAAACAGTGGAGATGCGTTTGTATCGAGCTCGTAAATGGATGAAAAACAATTGGGAGGAGGATGAGTTTTAATGAATCATGTTACTGAAGAGGTCATTCAACTTTATATAAATGGACAGCTCCAAGAGCAAGAACACCTACAATTGGAAGCTCACTTTGAACATTGTGATACGTGTTTTGATATGTATTTAGAGCAAATGGATGCAGCTGACACAGCTTCTCCCCTATCAGAAAAGTTTACAGACGATACAATTAAGACGATTATCCATCAACATCCGACTTTCCAGCCACCATCCAAAACATTTAGTGCTCAACCTTCAGCCAAAAGGAATACGTTCCTCCACTATGTAGTAGCTGCTGGGTTTACCATTCTCCTTATGATGTCTGGAGTGTTTCAGTATATGACAGATTCTTTTAATCAAGACGGAATAAAGAAAGGCCCATCATTTTCTGGGCAGTTGATGGAAAAGACGGGGGCATTATTAGATCAATTAACGTTCGCAGAGGAGGGGAATGAGAATGAATAAATCACCTATTTTAGCATTTTTTCTTGCGTTGATTCCTGGGTTTGGTCATATGTATTTCGGAAGAAAAATCAAGGGTGTTTTATATAGTTTAGCTTTTTTTGGTCCTTTATTTTTAGGATTAGTTATTTTAGTGGCAGGGCCTTTTGTGCCATTTGAAGTGAAACTATTACTAGTATTTTGGGTATTTTTTGTATGGGTGGTTAATGTGATTGATATGGTCATCACACTTCTCATGACACGTGGCCAATCAAAGGTTACACAAGGAGAGCCAATCGTAGATGAATCGGTCGTAGGTAAGCAAAACGAACAAAACGAGAGGTTCTTTACGATCCTTCTATCGTTTATTCCTGGCGTGGGTCACTTCCATTTAGGATTAAATCAACGTGGACTTACGTTTCTAACAGGTTTTATTGGCCTCGCCATGATGGTTTTCTTTGTAAGTGTCATAACAGGGACTGGTGGGTTTCTTGTCTTCTTATTAGCACTGCCTGTTATTTGGATTTACGGACTGTTTGATGTGATTCAATTGCTGAATCAGAAGGACCGGGGTGAAATGCTTGAGGACCGTACGATTATGGAAGATCTTGACCGCCATCGAGGCAATGAACGAAAAAGTAAGGTATTAGCGACGATATTAGGAATTTTTCCAGGAGCGGGCCATATGTATATGGGATTACAGCGTAGAGGCTTACAGTTAATGGGCGGATTTTTACTATCAATCTATGTGCTAGATGTATTACGGCTGTCTATCTTCTTATTTTTTATTCCTATCATTTGGTTTTTTAGCTTTTTTGATACCTTACAACAAGCTGGGAAAATGGAGGAAGAAGAGCTTGAGGATGTTCCGATTGTAAAACATGTCATGAATCACCAGCGCTGGATAGGGGTTATTTTAATCTTGTTAGGTCTGTTTTATATGGTAGACTCCATCTTTATGCCTGCATTGGCTGCTGAATTGAGAACACTGTTGAATGTAGATATACGCTACTATTATGAACAATATTTCCAAATGATTATCGTGTGCTTCCTCTTTATTGGTGGAGGAATCAAGCTACTAATGGGTTCGAAGTCAAAAAAAGAGGAGCATGATCTATGAGAAGATGGAGAGTCGGTACAATATCGATGGGAGCAACGTTAATGTTATTAGGAGTTGTCCTCATGTGCTCCCAGCTGTTCGATTGGGAGGTTTCTTCTCTAGCATTTACCTGGTGGCCAGCCATTTTAATTGTATTAGGGGTGGAGGTGCTTGTTTATATTTTCACCTCAAAGCAAGAAAAGCCTGTTGTTCATTATGATTTTCTGTCTATAGTGTTTATAGGCTTCTTGGGAACTATCGGTATCGGATTGTTTCTTATGTCGTCCGTTGGTCTTGTAGATGAAGTGAAAGGGGCTATCCATAGTGAAACAACACAGGGAGCTCTTCCAAAGGTCGAGCAGCAAGTAACGAGCAATGTGAATAAAATTGTCGTGCAAGCTGGTCACAATGATGTGGAGCTTACAACGAATACGTCAGATTCCATTCATTTATTCGGATCATTTGAATCAAGCTTTCTAAAAAAAGGTGAATTAGAGGCGGAGGATATTGTACAGGTTACTAATGCTGGAAACACGATGTACATTCAGTTATTACAAGGGCCAAAACGAAATGGAATACAATACGAACATACTCGTTTTCATCGCACCCTCTCCTTGCCAGTTGATATTCCTGTAGAAGTTCAACAACCCCCAAATGATTTGTCCGTTTCCATTGATACGTTAGAAGCGGATTGGGAGATTGAACATACATCACAAGCAGTGGTAGACCTCGGTGAAAGTGTAAATGCGTCGGTTAGAGTAGAAAGTTTTAATGAACAAGTAGGTTGGGACGTGCAATGGGATAAGGAAAAGCAAATTGAGGCTGATCAATCAGAACAGACGTTATATTATAAAGAGAAGCAATATGGAGATGGAGAGCATACGATACAATTCAACGAAGTAGATCGCTTTACCATTGAGCAAGTAGGGACTCGTAAGTAAAAGCTAGTTACTGGCTGGTGCAATCTAGTTGATCAAACGTTTGATCAATTACTTGCATGATGAAATAAGGGTTGATACTTAATAAATAATCACTCATATTATTAAGAAAGTATGCATGGGGGGTGCTAGTGATAAGAATATTGTTTTTATCTTTGTTTCTTATTATTGTGATAGGTCCCTCCGTTCAGGCATTAACTTGGGCTTATCCGTTTGTTGTTTGGGAAGGCAAAGTGTACGAAGTGAAAGAAGACCAACTGATCGATGAAAACGAGATAGGGGATAAGATAGGGAAAGTAGAGACAAAACCTGATGATACGTCTGGTAATTATTACGGCAATGCTTCCAATCATTATCCAATTGGTACAAACTATTATAAAATAAAAGGAATATCTACTTCTGATGCGATTGCTATCAAGGATGACAATAAATGGGTAAAGGCTACCTATGTTCATAGAGCACCATTCCACATTATGAATGTACTTACGAATGGTTACTTTATAGCTGCCATTGTAGTGATGGTAGTTATCGTAATCGGTATCCCATTCCTACCACGTAAAACGAGTGATGCGTCTAACTAATAGAAAAAGCAAAATCCCCTCGTCTAAGCGAATAGACGAGGGGATTTTTAAAAGCATAAGGACTTGAGCTTTTGCCACGTCCAGCTCCAGCGCCTACCCCCTCGGGGTCTTAAGCAAATCCTCTCTGTGGCAAAAATCGCCACGACGAGGCTTTGCTTAAGCCTGTCGGGGGTGAGCAAGGCGCTTGCGCTTTTCTTGCCACGTCCAGCTCCAGCGCCCAGCGACTAGCAAACTTCCTGCACCTCCTTACGATAAGTCAACATCGGATCGCTTACGCTCTCCGTGTTTCCTTTATCTCATACGGAGCCGTCTAGTTTGTACGTCGCTAAACGGGCGCTTGCGCTTTTGATTTTACTCACTCAATAAGTTCAAAAATTGGCGTGTGCGTTCTTCTTTAGGGGTTGTGAAGATATGATCTGGATGGCCTCGTTCGATAACTTGACCTTGGTCCATGAATAGCACTTCATCGGCTACCTCTTTGGCGAAGCTCATTTCGTGGGTTACGACGACCATTGTCATGCCTTCATGGGCAAGTTCTTTCATAACACGCAGTACTTCGCCAACAAGTTCTGGGTCTAGGGCGGAGGTGGGTTCATCAAATAACATTACCTCAGGGTCAATAGCTAGGGCTCGAGCAATTCCTACTCGTTGTTGCTGTCCTCCTGAGAGTTGATGAGGATAGTAGTCAATTTTATCTCCGAGTCCAACTTTTTCTAGTAGCTGGATGCCTTTTTCCTTTGCTTTTTCCTTATTAACCTTTTGGACAGTGACAGGTCCTTCGATCACATTTTGTAAAGCAGTCATGTGAGGGAATAGGTTGTAGGTTTGAAACACCATGCCTGTTTGTTTACGTAACGTTTGTATATCCTTTTTGGATACTTTTTCTTCAAAGTTTAAATCGGTTTGGTTGATAGAAACATTCCCTTTTGTCGGGGTCTCAAGAACATTCAAACAACGGAGTAATGTCGTTTTTCCAGAACCAGATGGCCCGATGACGACAATTACCTTTCCTTTTTCTACGTTCAGGTCAATGCCATCTAAGACCACTAAGTTGCCGAATTGTTTGTGCAAATTTTGAATGGATAGCATACACAAGCTCCTAACTTTAACTAACGTAGCGGTTTAGTTTATTCTCAATTTGGTCTTGTACGAGTGATAATAAGAAGCATATCATCCAATAGATGAAAGCTGCTTCTGTGTACAAGAGAAGCGGTTCATAGGTGTTCGCTACAATTTCTTGGGCTTTACGGAACATTTCAGCTACTAAAATAGTGGAAGCTAAAGAAGTATCTTTTACTAAGCTAATGAACGAGTTTGATAATGGCGGAATGGAAACTCGAGTCGCTTGCGGTAAAATAATACGCTTCAAGGACTGTCCATAAGACATTCCAATGGACTGTGAAGCTTCCCATTGACCTTTAGGAATAGAAAGAATAGCCGCCCTGATGATTTCTGATGCATAAGCACCTGTGTTCAAAGAAAATCCAATGATAGCAGCTGGGAATGGATCTAATTTAATGCCTACAGATGTTAAGCCAAAGAATATAATAAATAATTGTACGAGTAGCGGCGTTCCTCGAATGATGGATATATAGACCCTTGCAATCCCACTGAGCAGTTTAACACCTGATATCCGAAATAAAGCAGTCGTAATGGCTAAAATGATTCCGATGACAAACGAGATAAGTGTCATCGGAATGGAATAGAAGAGAGCTCCTTTCAATAAAGGAAGAAAGGAACTCTGTGCAATATCAATATAACGGTCTGCATCAAATACTGCAGAATACAACATGTTATTTAGTAGAAACATCTTCGCCAAACCATTCTTTAGAAATTTCGGATAGTGTACCGTCTTCCTTCATTTCTTTAAGGGCGCCATTAACTGCTTCCACTAATTTATCATTCCCTTTACGGAACATCATTGCGCTCTCAGAAGCTTCATCCTGACGATCTACAATTTCAACTTGTGCGTTATCGCCTTTTTCTTTAATAAAGTCTAAAACAGACAGACGATCATTCACGGTTGCGTCTGCACGACCAGATGCAAGTAACTGCATAGCAGGGTTAAATCCTTCAACACCTGTTACTTCTGCACCGTATTCTTTCGCGATATCAGCGAAGTTACTTGTTAACGATTGGGCTGCTGTTGCACCTTCTAAATCCTCAAAGCTAGTGATGTTGTCATTGCCTTTTTTAGCAACAAGTACGGCAGTGGAAATGGTATAAGGTGTAGAAAAGTCGTATTTCTCTTCACGTTCAGGCTTAATACCAACCTGGTTGGCAATCATATCAAATCGCTTGGAGTTAAGTCCGGCAAACATGGAATCCCATTTCGTTTCCATGAACTTCACTTCAAGATCGAGGCGTTTACCTACTTCACGTGCGACTTCCACATCATAACCCGTAAGTTTATCGTTTTCGTCGTGGAATGTGTATGGAGGATATGTTCCTTCTGTTCCTACACGAAGCACGCCTTCTTCTTTAATTTGTTCATATAAGTTCTGATCCGAATTAGAATTAGTGCTTTCTTCTGATGTACCTTCTTCTTTATTTTCATTATCGCCATTTGAAGCTTGGTCAGCGCTGTCTTGATTACTAGTACCGCACGCAGCAATAACCATAGCTAGTAGAGTAAATGAGATGATGGATAAAAATTTCTTCATGTTGAAGACCTCCCTGTGATGTTTAATCCCAACTATTCGTATAGGGATTATTTTGTTTGATGATACATATCATACCTTGCTCAAGATAGGTGTGTCAATTTAATCACTCATAATTTTTTATACTATTTTTAGGATATGTTTTAATAGAAAAGTTACTCGGTAAAAATGAAAACTCCCTCGCTGTGCAATGGCACAAGGAGGGAGTTTCACATGTGAAATTTTTGATTGAAGAGGTTTGAAACCAAACCACGTCGTTTGGGTAGCAGCATATACGTCGCTAAGCGGGCGCCCTGAGCTTTTCTTTAAGCTTGATAACTGTTCGATGCTTCTGCTTGTTTCTCTTCTTTCATTACTTTCATGAAACGTTTTGTTTCGGCTACGACGACTCCGGATAGACCGAGGAGTCCGATTAAGTTAGGGAAGGCCATTAGGCCATTCATTACGTCGGCGAATGCCCATGCGAGAGCTAACTTGGAGATACCTCCGATAAAGACGAAGCCTACGAAAAGGATTCTATAAAACGTAATAAAGCGTTGATTGGTTAGGTAGCCAAAGCATTTTTCACCATAGTACGACCAACCAATAATCGTTGAGAATGCGAAAAAGACAAGGCCGATTGTTACAATCATAGAGCCGGCGTTACCTAAGAAGACACCAAAGGATTCAGCTGTTAAATCGGAATCTACAATATCGGTTGTGTATTTTCCGCCCATTACAATGGTAAGTCCTGTGATCGTACAAACTAGAAGGGTATCTAGGAATACCTGTGTCATGGATACAAGAGCTTGTCTGCCTGGATAATCTGTTTTCGCGGCAGCTGCAGCGATTGGTGCTGAGCCAAGTCCGGCTTCGTTCGAGAATACACCACGTGCAACCCCCCAACGAATAACTGTACCAATGGCACCACCAGCAACTGCATTTCCTGTAAAGGCATCCGTGAAAATCATGCCAAATGCAGAACCAATTGAATCAATATTAAGGAAGATAATAATAAGGCCAGCGATAATGTAAAACACAGCCATAATAGGAACGAAGAAAGATGTTACGCGTCCTATGCTTTTAATTCCACCAATAATTACAAGTGATATTAGGGATACTAGTATAATTGCCGTTGCAATCTTAGGGATGTTAAAGGAAGCTTGTAAAGAGCTGGTTACGGCATTGGCCTGAACCATGTTTCCGATACCAAAAGCGGCTCCTGCTCCAAAGAATGCGAATAGTACACCTAGCCATTTGGATTTTAAGCCTTTTTCTAAATAATACATCGGTCCACCAGAAATGCGGCCATTTGCATCCGTGGTTCGATATTTTACAGCTAAAATGGCTTCTGCATACTTTGTAGCCATACCAAATAATGCGGTAATCCACATCCAAAATACAGCACCAGGACCACCTGCGAGTACGGCTGAAGCAACACCGACGATGTTCCCTGTTCCAATCGTTGCTGCAAGAGCAGTTGTTAACGATTCATAGTGGGATATATCCCCTTTGGATTTCTTATCTTGTTTGGAAGGGCTAAACGCAAGCTTTAATGCGTACGGTAATGTACGTAATTGCAAAAAGCCAAGACGGATGGTTAAGTAAACACCAGTACCGACTAAAAGGATGAGTAAAGGCATTCCCCAAACGACACCACTTAGCCATTCAAGTGATGTTAGTAATGCTGACTTATCTTCTTCAATAATGAATCCCTCCTTCATTTTTTGATATATATAAATATTCTGAAAAATAACAAGAAATGTCAAGACTATTTCAAAAATCGACAATAGAAATTATATTGGTGTTATTTTCATCATTAAAGTGTGTGGGTTTATTCACACATATATGGGGAAAGAACAATAAAGATATGTATATAGCTATGTGTTTAAGGGATTGTTTACTATAATATAGTTGAATCTAAAAGTGAAGGTGATATTATGATTCGAGTGTTATTTGTATGCTTAGGCAACATTTGCCGGTCCCCGATGGCAGAAGCAACAATGAGGGATCGCATTGAAAAGGCTGGATTATCTGACCAAATTGAAGTAGATTCAGCTGGTACAGGTGATTACCACGAAGGGAAACCACCTCATGCAGAAACAAGAGGTATTTTAGGGAAAGCTGATATTTCATATGAAGGAATGCGTGCCCGTCAAGTGGAAGAGGGAGATTGGGAGAAATTTGACTATCTCATCCCAATGGATCGTAAAAATCTGCGTGATTTAAAAGCGTTTGAAGTAGCTCATGACGATATTAAAGTCGTTAAATTTATGGACTATGTTGCAAGCAGTGAAAGCGAAGATGTACCTGACCCTTACTTTTCTGGCAACTTTGACGAAGTATATGAATTAATTACAGAAGGCTGCGATACATTACTAGAAGATATAAAACAAGATCATGGATTATAAGGAGGAGAATACAATGGGACAAAATAAATTAATGACAGGTGTTGCATTAGGAGCGCTTGCAGGTGCCATACTAACTATGTTTGATAAAACGACACGTGAGCAAACCGGGGAATGTCTAAAGAACATGGGAACCCAAACAAAAGGGTACATTTCCAATCCAACTCAGGCTATCCACGATTTTCGTAGCCAATATGAAAGAGCGACAAACACGTTAAATCAGCGTACGAATGATATTGTATCTTTTCTTGATCAAATGGAAGGATATTTAGATAAAGTAGAAGAGCAAGCTGAAGGCGATCAAGATAAACTGGAAGCGTAGAAGCAAGGTGGGGTTTCGTTGCAAAAGGCTATTCAATTTGGGAAAGAACTTATTGGACGCTTTACAGAGCATGAAGTGGCAGGGCTCGCAGCACAACTAGCCTACTTCTTTCTGTTAGCGATCTTTCCATTTATGATTTTCTTAGTGGCTTTAATGGGGTATCTTCCCATTTCTTTAGATAGCTTGAAAGCTACGTTGGATAGATATGCACCGGAAGCAGCACTAGAGCTTATTACCAATAATCTAGAAGCGAAGAATGGTAGCCTGTTATCCGTCGGTATTATTGGTACCTTGATTTCTGCTTCTAATGGAATTAATGCCATCATGCGAGCTTTTAACAGGGCGTATGAAGTAGGGGAAGATCGTTCTTTTTTAAAAAATCGATTTATTGCTATCGTTTTAACAATTGCAATGCTCATCGTTATTGTTGTCGCCTTGTTGTTACCTGTGTTCGGGAAAGCGATTGGGTTGTATGTTTTTACATGGTTCGGAGTCTCTGAGCGATTTTTAGCTATTTGGGATGCGCTACGCTGGGTTATATCTTCAGGAATCTTAATACTTGTATTGCTATCGTTATACATTTTAGCACCGAATCACCATGTAAATATAAAACAAGCCCTAGCAGGTTCTGTATTTGCAACGTTGTTTTGGCAATTAGCATCGCTAGGATTTTCCTATTATGTTAGCTTAAGCGCCCAAGCCTATTCTACTACGTACGGGAGTCTTGGGGGAATCATCATTTTAATGCTTTGGTTTTACCTGTCTGGGATGATTATTATTATCGGCGGGGAAATCAACGCAATGCTGAGAGACCGTAAAGCATTTAAACCATAGTATGTATGAAAAGATATGGCAGTGGCTAACGGTACATAACACATAGTGATGCGGGAAACCTAATGGTGAATCCATTAAGGGAGGAAACAACCGTATGAGTAACAATAAACGTAATAATAAGCACAGTCACGATAAGAAGCAAAAAAATAATAATGATAAATCTAAGCATAAAACAAGTGGTTCAGCTAATAAGAAAAACGATTTTCATTAAGGATATCCCCTGAGGTAGTGGAGCACCGAATTGTAGCCCAATTCGGTGCTCCACTTTTTTATACTATATCGGGCAAAGGTTGGGATAACCTTTAATAAGTTTAGTGGCCACGTCCAGCTCCAGCGCTTTTGGATCGTGAAATTAATTAGAAATAATTTCCTCATCCGTAATGACTCCGTTTGGAGAAGTCCATACTCGATAAGTCGTAGTTCCTTTTTTAACTTCCAAAACGTATTCCCTCACAGGCTCGCCCCATTGACCTAACCTATTTATGCTAACGATGGAGTTGATCTCAGGGTTACTGTCTAATACTTCCTGTTTAACATTCGAAAACCCTATATTTTTAATCAACGTAATACTTAAATACCCCACTATGAATAGAGATATCGATGCTAGGATGATATTCCTGAAAAGTTTTTTGTTTAATGTATTCAATACGAAAATCTCCTTTATAACTGCAACTGATTCTAATACGATAACTTCATTGTAAGCTCAAATAAAAGAGTAGTTCAATCTAAGGTACAAATTTGTTTTTGTACGCTTCAAACTGAACTACTCTGTATAGAGCTATTGGAAGGTTACCTTAATAAACGCAGCCCATTCAGTATTACTAAAATCGTACTTCCTTCATGACCAACAACACCTAAGGGAAGGTTTAGCATTTGTAAGAAGTTCGAAATAATAAGTAGCATAATAACTCCAATGGAAAAGATAACGTTCTGTTTAACGATTCGATTCATCTTCGTGGAAAGCTTGATGGCATTGGCGATTTTAGGTAGTTCGTTTTTCATTAATACGATGTCTGCCGTTTCTAGCGCTACATCAGTTCCTTCTCCCATTGCTATTCCTACGTTTGCAGTAGCCAGGGCAGGTGCGTCATTAATACCGTCTCCTACCATTGCTACATTCTCAAATGATTCCCTTAACAGTTTCACTTGCTCCACTTTATCTTCTGGTAAGCATTCTGCAATATAGTGATTGATTCCGCATTCTTTTGCGATTGCTTGTGCTGTCGTGTCATGATCTCCAGTTAGCATGACTGTATAAACGCCTGATTCACGTAACGATTGGATCGCATCTTTTGTTTCTTTTCTTATTTGATCCTTGAGTGCTATCAAACCTACAACTCCACTGTCATCTGCAATGAAGGTTAGCGTTTTGCCTTCAGCGGCCAATGTTTCTGCAATACCACCATCAAATTGGAAAGCTTCTTCTTTTCCTACGAACTCAGCATTTCCTATCTTCCAATGTTTATCGTTTACTTTTGCTGTTACCCCACTACCGGCTATGTTTGTCATATCATAGACTTCTATATGTTGCTGTACATTGTGGCTTTCTCCATAACGTACAATCGCTTGTGCGAGTGGGTGGTTTGATTCCCGTTCTATTGCGGTAAAGATTGCGAGAAGTTCGTTTTCATCCTCGCTAAAATGTGTATTTGTCACTTCCGGTGTTCCATTTGTAAGTGTTCCGGTCTTATCAAATGCAATGGCTTGAAGGTGGGATAAATTCTCTAAGTGGACACCACCTTTAAATAAGATGCCGTGTCGTGCTCCATTTGAAATAGCAGATAATGTTGCTGGCATAATCGATGCAACTAACGCACAAGGAGATGCTACCACTAGTAAAATCATTGCTCGATAAATAGTGTCTTGCCATCCCCATCCAAATGCAAAATGAGGAACGAACATCATTAAGCCAACGACTAGTAACACCACTTTCACATACGTACCTTCGAAGCGTTCAATAAATAGCTGGGAAGGGGATTTCTCGCTTTGAGCAGATTGAACGAGCTGTACAATCTTTTGAAATAGTGTCTCATTGGCAGGTTTTGTGATTTTCACTGTAATACTTCCATTAATATTCACAGTACCTGCGAAAACTTCACTTCCCAGTTCCTTAGATACTGGTACGGATTCACCTGTTATGGCAGCTTCATCAAGAGAGGTTTTCCCTTTAATGATTTCTCCATCTGATGGAACCCGTTCTCCAGCTTTTACGAGAATATGATCCCCAATGGATAATTCTGATACGTGAACAAGCTCTTCTTTTCCATCCTTTAATAGGAGAGCTTCTTCAGGTTGCAGATCCATTAACGAAGATAATTCCTTTTGACTTTTATTCATCGTGTACGTTTCTAGCGCTCCACTCATTGCAAAAATAAAGATTAGAATTGCACCCTCGGTCCAGTACCCAATAGCAGCAGAACCGATAGCCGCAAAAATCATGAGCATTTCCACATTCAAATCTCTATCTTCAATCGTTTCCTCGATGCCTTCTTTGGCTTTAGCAAATCCACCAATAATAAAGGCAAGCACGTATAGCGTAATGCTGGTGGGTTCACTTACGATGTTATTGGTTAGCCAAGCAACTAAAATGAGAACTCCACTAAAGAGGGCAGCAATTAGTTCTGCGTGTTCTTTGATATAGGAGATCGATTTATTAGAACGATTTGTAGATGTTGTAGCTGTGGGGGATGATTGCATTGCTTTTGCTTCTGAAGCCAATTTTCTCAACTCCTTGTTTTTAATTGAGAATGAAAACCTTTTTCAATTACATTATATTTAGATTAAAAACCTGTTTTGGCAGTGCATTCTCAATGAAAATGATTCTTAATTAGAATTATTTTAAATTAGTATGTGTTTTTAATAATAGCATGATATGCCGTAAAGTCAAGAGTATCGATGAAGGTATTTGAAACTAAATAAGAGCCTATCTCAAGACACGGATTACTGTGTTGGAGATAGGCTCTTCTGGTTATAGGAACTAGTTTCTTTCTTTAGAAGTATTGGAATGACAAGAATAATAAGCATAGTGGTAATAACATGGAAAAAAGATGCATTAGGGAACAAATCAATATACACTCCGCCTAAGTAAGGCCCAATGATACTGCCCACACTGAAGGATATCCCGCACATGATATTTCCTGCTGGCAATAATGACTTTGGCAAAATATCTGTCATGTAAGAGATGCCTAGGGAGAAGATGGATCCTACGAATATTCCCGCTAATGTGAATAGGGTTATAAGCCAAGCTACCGACTGCTCGTAAAAAGACGCCAGCCCGAAACATACGATACCTGCTAACATTACTGCGACTAACACTTTTTTACGACCAATTCGATCACTTAGAATGCCAAGTGGCAGTTGTGAAATTAAACTACCTGCAGCGAATGTAGGGATAATAAGCGATAATGTATCGACATCGTGGCCAATTCTCATACCATAGACTGGGAAATTACCGTGTAGAGTAGCTTCTAAAAATCCATAGCCTAAAGGCGGGAGGAACGCTACCCATGCATATTGCCATGCTTTGGCAAATCGTTTAAAGGAGTTGGAGGACGTTGAATATTCCTCATCTTCCTCTGGTATCTCATTTCGAACCCAGAACATAAGGGACCACACAATTACACTAAAGGCAGCTGATAGCAAGAATGGAATCGACACATGAATGGAAACCAGTCGAGTCATTAAAGGACCTAGTGTAAATCCTAGTCCAAAAAACACACCATATAAGGCAATGTTACGTCCGCGATTGTGCTCTGGTGACGTTGAGGTGATCCATGTTTGCGTACCAAAGTGGAGCATATGGTCTCCAATGCCAATCGTTACGCGTAGCATGAACCAAAACCATAATGATTCCCAAAAAGGGAATAAGAAGAGAGAGAGAAACACAAGTGCTCCCCCTAGCATGATCATAGGTTTATAGCCAATTCTTCTTATAGGTTTCTCCATGAAGGGAGAAGCAATCAATACACCAATATATAAGCCTGTTGCATGCAATCCATTAATGGAAGATGAAATTCCACTTTGTTCTAGGATTACTGCAATTAAAGGTAAAAGCATTCCTTGAGTAAATCCAGAGATGGTAACTAATAATATTAAAACGCTGAAGCGAAAGTTTTTTCGAAGCATAACAAAACCTCATCCTGTCGATAGTATCCAAGGATAATGCTACTAAGGGATTACATAAATAGCAAGGATGGCCTTTTTCGGTGCCAGACCCCCACTGCGTTAACGCACTACTGTAGTGGGGGTCTGGCACCGCTTAGCCAGGTATGAACAAGGCGCTTGCACT
This sequence comes from Pontibacillus yanchengensis Y32, assembly GCF_000770635.1. Lineage (GTDB taxonomy): Bacteria > Bacillota > Bacilli > Bacillales > BH030062 > Pontibacillus > Pontibacillus yanchengensis. Next base: position 6,497 of record NZ_AVBF01000038.1, on the reverse strand, counting down.
TTTATTTTTTCTTATGTCATAGTAAGGAAATAGACTTTACATAAGATAAGGCGTTATGTGTGGAGGTATTTCGGTTACATTATATATATAAGAACCTCATGCATAAAGATTATAGAAGGAGTGAATAACATGGCAGAATTACAATTTCATTTAAAGCACGATGGAATTCGTACATCAACGGATTATGGAGCATTAAATATATCCTCTGATGAAGAGCAAGGATTTAGACCATTTCAACTAATGGTTTCCTCGATTGCAGGATGTAGTTTATCTGTGTTTCGCAAGATCCTAGATAAGCAGCGCATAGAATATGAAGATATTAACGTGAAGGCGGAAGTAACACGGAATGAGGATGAAGCGAATCGAATCGAAAAAATTCACCTTCATTATGTTATTAAAGGGAAGCACCTGGACGAGGATAAAATGTATAAAAACCTAGAGACCTCCCAGAAAAACTGTTCCATGGTTCAGTCTGTTAAGGATAGTATTGAGATAGAAGAAACATTAGAATGCATTGAACTAAGCTTTTAATAGAAAATAATGAAAGAACCTTATTCTCTTTTTAGAGGATAAGGTTTTTTATGCATAACATCTTGCCCTGACGAAAACACTAAGCAAAAAAGAAAGGGCTGTGAAACATGAAAACATACATCAAGTCATTCGTCATCGTGCTATGTATTTTATTCACTATAACACCTGTGCTAGTAAATGCTGAGGACGTGAAAGAGGATAAATCATCAGGTAAGGGCAAGGTTCCAAGTCATGTATTAAATATCTCTAAGGAAAATACTTATCCTAATTCTACTCAAGATCAAACAGTACTAGAGCCTAGCGATCTCACTCGTGAATTGTTAGAGGAATCAGAGGTCACCATCAATAACCCAGAATTAATGAAGATGTTAAATGAAACGAGCTTAAAACCGTCACCTGTAGCTATTGGTTATAGAGGCATGGTTTATATGGGGCACTGGCCGTTAAATTATGAAACAAAAGAGACGAGTATCAATTGGCAGTATCAAAAGATAAATCAAAACCAACTGAACAATATGGGTGGTAATGAAACGAAGAAATTAAGCTATAATCAAGAAGAAGAGAAGCATGTAAAGGGAGGATTAACCGCTAAGATAGACAATGCTGATGATATTAAGAAAATGATGCTCCTAAAAGCACAAGATAACACAGAGCTTCCTCTAGCGTTCCATACTGTATTCGGTCAAGGAACAAAGAAAGCAAATTCATATGGAATTCCTCCTAAGAAAATCGGAACTCTTGAAGCATTTGCTCCAGCTGTAAATGAAAAAGGTACGGTAACTTTCGGTGAAGTGTATTTAGAACTAAAAGGATCTAAGAAAAACATCGTCGTAAAGAATGTGACGAAGCAGGGGATTGGAGCATGGATTCCGATTCAGGATCACGTATCTTATAACTTTAGAATTCAATAATGTAAAAAAAGAGCTTGGATTCAAGCTCTTTTTTGTGGATTAAAATAAAGTGTATTAAAGTTATGCTTCTTCTTGATGATCAGTGTTTTCCGTCTTATTAAGCTGCTGATAAGGAAGGTCAACATGCTGAAGGGACATTCTTACATCATTATCAAACATAGCTTCTGCAATGATGCGCTTCGTTTCTTTGGAAGCGGTCCAATATACTAGATCTTCCGTGAGACCAATAATGGTGTATTCGTACCCTTTATGGTCATGATTTAGAGAAGTCATACCATATACCTGGAAAGGTTGGATAGGATTATCGGTTAAATCCTTTTTCAAATATTGGCCTAATTCTTCGTTGAGTGTCTCACATGTTTCTTCTAATAGGCTGAATATCCTCTTAGGATCTTCATTGAAGCTAACTGTTACCTTTTCAATGACACGCATATGGTCAATGTTGTAGTTTTCTATGGAAGTCACTAGACCATTGCTTACAGTTAATAGTTTTCCACTCCACTCACGTAGCTTCAAAAAACGAAGGCCGATGTCTTCCACTGTACCATGGAACGTCTCATTAATCGTAATGAAGTCACCTTTATGTAGCTGTTTTTCGTAAAGGAAGAACACACCTGATAACAGGTCGCGAATTAAACTTTGAGCACCAAAGCCTAAAATAATCCCAATCACACCAGCACCAGCTAGGACGCTTCCAACATTTACTCCAATTTGCATAAGCGCAAATACAATAAAGCCGATGGTAGCAGCATAAGAGATGAGTGAATTAATCATCGCCTCTAACGTTTCTTCTTTTCGTTCTTCAATAAAATGAGTCTTCTTGAAAAAAGAACGAATCGAACGACGGATAATTAGTATGCTTATGTATAAAATAATGGCAACCGTAATAATTTGCACAACTGGGTTTGAGAAAAATTCTGCAACATTTTCCCACCAGCCAAAACTATTGAAAAAATCCATGACACTTTATCCTCCTAATACGCAATTCATAGCCCTCATTATAGCATGTACGTTTTCTTACCTCTATAAACTCGAATGGTGATAGACAAAACCATGCTTTTCTACTACGATTATATGGGCGCAGAAAACTCGAGGATATACGAACTAAACAGATAAAGGGAGTTAATTATGAGCAACCAAGCAAAAATTGAAGAATTAAAACTTCGACTCTCTTCATTCATGTCACGCATCGATGAAATGGACCCAGAGGAAACATCTGTAGAAGATGTGGATAAACTTATTTCTATGCTTGAAGAATTGGAAGAGGAATGTAAGTAATAAAGAAGGTGTTAGCGAATCTAGTAGCTAACACCTTTTTATATTGGCTTTGTTAGTCTTAGTTGAACCTCCCTTAAATCATTGCTACCTTCGGGGAAATACACCCTCAGGTGATTTCGCCCACCTCTTTTTCCTGCGGGAGTCTTGCTGTTTCCCATCCAACTCTGCTGATATGTTGTTAACGGAATCGGCATTACATAGGAATCCTTTTTTGACGGACATTTAATCTCTTATTTTCTGTAAAAACCCTCTTTTGGAGAGGCTGACGGACATCTAGTATCTTAATTGTGAAAAAACACACTACATTAAGGTGATTTAGGCTAAATAGCGTACTGGATGTCCGTTACGAATGCAAAATAGCCTTCAAATCGAAGAATAAGAAACTATATGTCCGCGTAGCATCACTTTGTGTCCTAAACCATTCTTCTCTTCGTGGATACCACTATTCAGAAAACGTCCCATACTAACCTGGTCATGTTTCCGTACCTCCCAATACAAGGCCGCCTTTATGCTGATTAAGTGTCACGGAAACTCCAAATGCTAAATATATCTCCAATCCAAGTCTTCAAGGTTATGATGCTTATATCAACAACACATTAACAGCCTTTATATTAGGAAAGGTGTCAAAAGGCTCATTTACTATCGAGCGTTGATTGTATGGGGACATAGAACTAGAAGTGGAGAGAATCCCCCAATTGCTCATTAATTAACAAACAGTAGAAGAGAAAGATATAGAAATAGAAAAATCAACTATTTTATGAAAAATAGGAAAAAAACATGATAGAATTTCTTCATTTTACAATATTTGAATGGAAAAATGATTCATTTTATATTAACATGAACTATAAGATGGTCATTCAGTTGTATTGACGAAGACCAAATCTAAGCGTTAATACCTGATAGGGTACAAACATCCTAGACAATAGGTGTCTTGTTACACATAAGAACTAATCTTCTATATAAGGGGATCATACACAATGACTCAAGAAGAAAAAAAGTCTCATGCATTTTCTTCTGAACAATTGGAAACGGTTTATAGCATGATTGGCTCAAACGAACCTTCCCTATTTTCTGTTTTACAGCAACTATCGAAGAAATATGACGAAGAAACTAAACTACAGTTAACGAAAGAATTTTGCTTACAGTGCCATTCTGATGAGAACTCTAGGGTAGGTATGGAATTCTTGTATATGAATGGGCTATACACAGAGCTAAAAACATTAATTGATAAGAACACTTTATCAACTAATAGTTTGAATAAAGAACTAGCCGATATTTACTCATTCATGTTGAATCGTAGAGTGAATAAAGAAGGAGATTTACTCAAGTTTACAAAGGATTATTCCTTCAACGTTCAAGATCCTACTGTAGAATGCTTGATTATATTTATGAAAATTTATGGCTACTTCCAGAGACTAGAATATGAGAGATTTGAAGAGTTTCAAGAAGAGCTTACAGAAAGATTATTAAACATAGATAATACTCTATTAAGAATATATTTTCAGATTAGGGAAAATGAGTTGCTTTTTTTATTTCATTGGAAAAAAGGACAGGTCAAAATTGCTAGAAGATATGGTCTTAGTATTCTAGAGAATACATTAAATCAAGAAAAGAAATGTGATATGTTAGTAGATTTAGGATTAACATATCTATTTGAGGATTACCAAAAAACAATGGATTATATAAAAACTGCTGAAGAAATAGCTACTAGCTATCAACTTAATTATTATATAAAAGGTATTAATAATAAAGTTATCCCTTTTGTTTGTGCTTTTCATGGTAAAACAGAGGGAGTAAAAACTGAAGATACTGCTGAAAAGGCTCACTTGTTAATTAAAAGTGGTGATATTGAAAAAGGGATATCTATACTAGAAACACTAGAAAATAAGACACCTTTTCAAGAGTATTACTTAGGTATAGCTACTAATGATATAGATTTATTAAAAAGATCATATCATAGATTTTTAAATGAACAGAATGACTATTTCTTTGCCCAATTACCTAAACACCACATCGAAAAAAGGGAGGTGAAGTTGTAATGAAAAAAATAATAATGTTAGCAACTGCTATTTTGCTGTCAATCGGTTTGACTTTTGCTCAGGATAATAAAGACATTCAAGTTAATGATAGCTATGCTAAAGTAAGTGATAATCAAATTGAGTTAATGTATGATCCAAACATCACTGTTGTTGGTTAATCGGAAAGGTGTCCATCGGGGCACCTTTTTTGTTTTCTCAAAAAATTGGTATTTACATTGCGTGAAAAATAGGGTTGATTTTTTCACCCACCTCCTTTATCATATTAAATCGTTAACGAAATAATACGATAACGTAATAATAGATTTAGATATAAGGGAGGTTGGTGAGTATGTTAGCCTGGGCTGTTGTTGTGTCTGTTCTAGTTATGGCAGTGCTTAGCTTGCTTCGTGTGAACGTGGTGATTGCGTTGTTGGCTGCTGGTATGACTGGTGGATTGATGACAGGGTTATCCCTTACCGATACAGTTGAAATGATAGTAAAAGGCATGGGTGGACAAGCAAGTACGGCATTAAGTTATGTACTGTTAGGTGCGTTTGCTGTGACGATTGCTTATTCTGGTATTACGAAAATTTTGGTTCGAAATTTGGTTTCTGTTCTGAAGGGGAAGGGCACTTTCCTTTTATTTGTGATTGCAGGTGTTGCTTCGTTATCTCAGAACGTTATTCCAGTCCATATTGCGTTTATTCCAATTTTGATTCCGCCATTATTAAAATTATTTGATGATATGAACCTAGACCGTCGTGGAGTTGCTTCTGCACTGACATTTGGCTTGAAGGCTCCATATTTGACGATTCCTGTAGGTTTTGGACTTATGTTTCATAAAACAATTCGAGATGCCATGAATTCAAGTGGAGCTAGTATTGGGCTTGATCAAATCGCTCAAGCTATGATTCTTCCGGGCATTGGTATGGTTGTTGGTTTAATTATTGCCATTTTATTCACGTACCGTAAGCCAAGAGATCCTAAAGCTATGCCTAGTGACTATCAAGCGGAGGTAGCGGCGACTAGTGAGGAGGAAACAGAGTCATTTGGCGTGCGTCATGCACTCACGTTAGTGGCTATTGTCCTTGCATTAGTAGTACAACTTGTAACAGATAATTTGATTCTTGGTGCCTTGACGGGATTAGTTGCCATGTTTGCGTTTTATGTTGTTCCATTTCGAAAAGGAGATCAAGTTATCTCAGATGGAATTAGCATGATGGGGACAATTGCGTTTGTAATGCTTATCTCATCAGGTTATGCTAATGTGCTAAAAGAAACAGGCGCTGTAGATGCTCTTGTACAGCAGACGTCAGGAGCAATAGGCGATAATCATTACATTATTTCCTTTGTGCTGCTTCTTGTTGGCTTGCTGATTACAATGGGGATTGGCTCTTCCTTTGGTACGATTCCAATTTTAGCTGCATTATATGTGCCTATTTGTATGTCTGTTGGCTTTTCACCTATCGCGACAGCGGTTCTGATTGGTACAGCAGGAGCATTAGGGGACGCTGGTTCTCCTGCATCTGATAGTACACTTGGTCCGACGTCGGGTTTGAATGCTGATGGTAAGCATAACCATATATGGGATACATGCGTACCGACATTTATCCACTTCAACATTCCACTATTTATCTTTGGCTGGATTGCTGCAAATATGTTTTAAATTTTTTAACTGTCATCTTTTTTGATGGCAGTTTTTTACTGTTTGGCTATGTTAAAGTTTGGTGTTGATTTTGGAATCAATTAATCTAAATAG
>NZ_AVBF01000037.1 GCF_000770635.1 Pontibacillus yanchengensis Y32 | reverse complement strand
AACATCGAACCAACCCACGTCGTGTGGGCCGCAGCATATACGTCGCTAGACGGGCGCTTGCGCTTTTGTTCTATTGTATCAAATTTCCCCTAAATAGGCTTACATCCTACCTAGTACCCCTTACCATAACAATCATTTTACAACTAAATGACAGAAATTTTTGATAACCCCTTGAAACAAGGTACATTTTCATGTAAATTTTAATACATAAAAGCGTAGAAGCATAAAAGTAATAAAGTAATTAAAGGGGGAGAAACAAATGAAAAAGTGGTTGGCACTTATTTTAGTTGTAGGATTAATCTCATTAGTAGGATGCGGAAGCTCTGAATCTGGTAATGCGGAGGCTTCCAATGATAAAGAAAAGCAAAAAGAGACATATAAAATTGGTGTAACACAAATTGTTGAGCATCCATCATTAGATGCAGCACAAAAAGGATTCAAACAAGCATTTAAGGATGAAGGTGTGGAAGCGGAATTTGATGTACAGTTAGCCCAAGGGGATGCGAAGAATAACCAAACCATCGCCAAGAAATTTGCAGGTGACGATGTAGACTTGATTTTTGCAAATTCAACGCCAAGTGCACAGAGTGCTCTAAATGTCACAAACGAAATTCCAATTGTGTTCACTTCTGTAACAGATCCAGTCGGTTCTAGTTTAGTAGAATCAATGGAGAATCCAGGTGGAAATGTAACCGGAACAACGGATACACATCCTGATGCGGTACCAAATACAATCGATTTTATTAAAGATACAGGAGCAAAGAAAGTTGGAATGATTTATAATCCGAGTGAACAAAACTCAGTAGCTCAGGTTAAAAACGTGAAGAAGATTGCTGATGGAAAGCTGGACATAAAAGAAGCCACCGTTACATCTACAGCTGAAGTGAAACAGGCTGCAGAATCGCTGGCTGGAAAAGTAGATGCATTTTACATTATTACAGATAACACTGTCGTGAGTGCGCTTGAGTCTGTTCTTCAAGTAGGACAACAGCAAGACACACCAGTATTCGTAGGAGAGTTAGATTCTGTTAAACGTGGTGGCTTTGCAGCATATGGATTTGATTACTTTGATATTGGTTATGAAGCAGGACAGAAAGCCTTGAAGATTCTTGAAGAAGGAAAGAATCCAGGCGAGATTCCTGTATCTTACCCTCAGAATTTAAAGCTACAAATCAATAAAGATGCCGCTGAAAAAATGGGCGTTGAATTGAAAGAAGAATGGAAGCAAGACGCTGAAGTGATTGAGCCGTAGAGGAGGGAAAGTATGGTTAGTGCATTATTTGGAGCAATGGAATCAGGACTGATTTATGCGATTATGGCGTTAGGAGTTTATCTCACCTTTCGCATACTCGACTTTCCCGACTTAACGGTAGATGGGAGCTTTGTGACTGGAGGAGCCGTTACCTCTGTCATGATTGTAAGTGGGATTTCTCCTGTTCTTGCAACGATTGCAGGTGGAGCGGCTGGTTTCCTAGCAGGATGTGTGACTGGCCTACTTCATACGAAAGGAAAAATCAACTCATTATTAGCGGGGATTCTCATGATGATTGCGCTGTATTCCATCAATCTTCGTATTATGGGACGGCCCAACATCCCCCTTTTAAACGAAACAACAGCATTGAATCAAGGTCGCTCCTTATGGGATGCGATGCAGTTGGATAGCATCATAAGCTCACCGCTCAAAGCAATTGGGCTTTCTTCCTTTTTACCTACGAGCTTTTTCATACTAGTGAGCATTGGTATTGTTGTTATCATCGTAAAAAAAGCACTAGATTGGTTCCTTCACACGGATAATGGTCTTGCGTTAAGAGCTACGGGTGATAACGCGAAAATGGTTAAAAGCTTTTCAGCAAACACAAGCAACTATGTCATTTTCGGCCTTGGCTTATCCAATGCCCTTGTTGCGTTCAGTGGCTCGTTAATTGTTCAGTATAATGGATTCGCTGACGTTGGCTTAGGAATTGGCATGATCATTGTTGGCCTAGCTTCGGTCATTATAGGGGAAGGCATTTTTGGAAAAAAATCTATTGCAAGAACAACCCTCGCCGTAGTGCTTGGAGCCATTGTGTACCGCGTTATTCTAGCTGTTGCGATGCAGTTAGAGTTCGTGAAAGCCAGTGACCTGAAACTTATCACAGCCATTATTGTAACAGGTGCACTCGTATTGCCGAACATGTGGAGCAGCTGGCGTGAGCGTTCGGAACGAATGAAAAAGCAAAAGGCTATGCAGCAAAGTTTAGATGAGGAGAGGAGGAATGAAGTTGCTACAGCTCAAACAGATTGAGAAAGTGTTCTACCAGGGAACACCAGACGAGAAAAAAGCCATCCAAGGACTATCCCTAACCTTGAATGAGGGAGATTTTGTTACCGTCATTGGAAGTAATGGCGCAGGCAAATCGACGCTACTGAATATGGTAGCTGGTGTATTATTTCCTGATGAAGGCATGATTTCAATCGATGACAAAAATGTAACCTTCGTTCCAGAGCATAAAAGAGCTAAGTGGATTGGGCGTGTTTTCCAGGATCCGATGGCTGGCACAGCGCCCAACATGAGCATAGAAGAGAATTTAGCCCTTGCCTTAGGGCGTACGAATAAAAGAGGACTTAGACGAGGTGTAAGCTCCAATCGCAAAAAAGAATTTCAGCAAACGTTAACCGATTTGAATGTAGGCCTAGCCAACCGACTCCACACCAAAGTTGGCTTACTTTCAGGAGGGGAACGTCAAGCGTTATCCTTACTGATGGCTACATTTACAGAGCCGAGATTGCTGCTTCTAGATGAACATACAGCAGCATTAGACCCAGCCAGAGCCGAGCATATTACCAACATTACACAAGATGTTATCCGCGAAAATAACTTAACAACGCTAATGGTCACACATGATATGGAGCAAGCACTTCAAATGGGGAATAGACTTGTGATGATGGATGAAGGACAGATTATTTTTGAGGCAAATGAGGAAGAGAAGAGACAGATGAGCGTTCAGGATTTAGTAGAGAAATTTCAACAGATCAGAGGAAAAGCACTTGCTGATGACAAGACATTGCTTCATAAATAATCATAAAGAGGCTATCCAGATGGGTAGCCTCTTTTCTAATTAGTATCATAATTTCTGGCGCTAAAGTTCTAACTACAGCTCTTACTTAGTTGACCAGTCCCATTACTTGATCGTACACCCTATCTTTATCAAACCCTTCACCCATAGGAAATTTCGCGACTAAATAATTTTTTTCATCGATTAAATAAGCATAGGAAGTATGAACAATATAATCAGTGCCATTGTCTTTAAATAAGAAACGGAATGGGTCAGCTAATTTTTTCGTATCCTCTAATGTACCACTTAGGAAGGTCCAAGCCTTGTCGTTATCAGCATTATATACTTCCATGTATTTTTTGAGGCGTTCAGGTGTATCGTTTTCCGGGTCAATAGTGATACTTAGAAACTCAACTTGATCGCCGTACACGCCATCTTGCTTAAACTGTTCCTTTAAATGCATCATACGTTGTGTCGTTAACGGGCAAACATCAGGGCAAGCTGTGTACATAAATTCTACGATTCGAACCTTTTTATCCATCTCATCGAGATTGTATGTGTCTCCATAGGGTGTTTCCATGCTAACGTCAGTTGGAAGTTGAACCCCTGCATCTCTCCAGAACTCTAAATAACTAACACCTATCCCGATTCCTATTACTAATATAGAGATAAACAAGATATACCATTTTTTTCGCATCATCCGGTCCTCCTAACATCATAAAAAGAAAATGATTTCTTATTTTAATAATACAAGATTTTCCTAGTGAAGGAGCAGGCAATTGGTGAACAACTAATGACAAAAGTATGGCTAAAAATTGAATACTTGTCGGTAATCTTTGTACAATAGAAGTAGCAGAGGAGAGGAATATAAATGAAGAAAGGCATTGTTGGTTATGGTAGCTTTTTGGTTCTTATATGGATATATTTTGGTGTTTTCTACGACTTAGAAACGTACTACGATTCAAGGTATGCAGCATATAGACATGCATATTATTTTACACAGACGACATTTACTTGGTTAGTGTTGTGGGCGCTCATACAGTCTTCCTTTCATCATACATACACTCAAATGTTAGATAGGAAATTTGGCAAAGAATGGGCTCGTTCTTTGGTTTATGGCGCAAGTTTAACATTAGGGTATCAATTGATATCTTTACCATTAGATGTACTTGGATATGGAATGGCTCAATGGGCAGAGGTGAATCATCAGCCAGTTGTTGACTGGATAGGAGAATGGGGAGTTCAATCTTTATTTTTTGTACTCATGATTAGTGGGCTGATTATGGTTGCACGAATATGCATGATGAAATTTCGTCGTTATTGGTGGATAGCGATATGGATGATAGCTCTACCAATTTCTTTGTTTATCTTGTATATTCAACCAGTTTGGATCGATCCAATATTTGAAAATTTTCAGCCTTTGCGGAATACCGCAATCAAGGACGAAATTGTTGATATAGCTGGCGAAGCAGGTATTTCGGAATCAAACATCTATGAAGTGAATATGAGTGAAAAAACATCCACCTTCAACGCTTATGTAACAGGTCTAGGTCCACAAAAACGAATCGTCATTTGGGATACAACATTAGAAAATATGCAGGAAGATGAGGTCTTATTTATCTTAGCGCATGAAATTGCCCATTATGTAAAAAATCATGTGTACTGGGGTGTACTAGGATCACTGTTATTCAGTTTGGTCTTACTAAAAGGACTTGCTATCATCTTCCCGTACGTATTCAACCGTTTTAAAAGACAATGGAATTTGCGCACTATAACAGACTTAAAGACGATTCCACTTTTATTACTTACTACTTCCATATTATTATTTGCTACAGAACCTATGTATTTATGGGTATCCAGGCAAATGGAAATTACAGCTGATCAATACGCAATCGAGCATACAGATTCACTTGACCCTGCTATAGAAGGATACCGATCGCTAGCAATCGAATCTAAAAGTGACGTCAATCCATCTGCATTTGTGAAATGGTTCAGGTATACCCACCCTCCTATACAAGAACGCATTGATATGATGAAAGAAGCGCAGAAAGAAAGGCAATGAAAGATACCTTTTGGATAAAGTTATACAAAAATAATGATAAAACTAAGTGAATATTTACATGTTTTCACTAGCTATTTTCAAAAATATCTCAAAGCCCTTGCTAAACCAAATGGTGGTATTTTGTTCCAATCACGCAAACGCTTGCGGTATACCGCAAATCTTTTTCGGTTACTTTTAATTATGACTATATTAAAATAAATACAAGACAAATTAAGTCCTCCATTTAGTGGAGTGCCTTAAGGAGTCTTGTGTACTTTACACCTCATTGTGTAACGTACATGGTGAATAAGTGTTACCACTTATTCACAGAGTAATTCCCTCACTCAAAAGTTAACCAGTCGTCTCTTTTTTGACCAATGCCCTTGTGGCATTGGTCCTTTTTTTTATTGTTATACCTTCCAAAAAAATCTCTGACACGGACACCTGCCACCCTAGTGATACGAGCTACTTATTGAAAAATGGGGTGCGTCAGCTCAAATATGCCGATATCTTTTCTTTAAGACATTAAAAAAAGCACCTTCCCACCAAGGATTATTGATCCTTCTTAGGAAAAGGTGCTTCGTACGTAATTAAAAATTCATCATCCGTAATATAAAATGTGTAATTTGGTCTATAGGTGATGAGCCCTAGACGTTCGAGCTTAAAATAATTCACTTTATTATAAGGATCTCCATCAATAATAGGTAACTCCTTTGTTTGTTTCATGTATTTATCAATCGCTTGCTGGATGTGGTCCAAATCAAAAGCAAGCTGCTTATCCTTCTCTTCGAAAACTTCGTACGTTTCCTTAGACATATAATAGGTTTCATTAGGGATGGCCTCTAAAAATGGAGAGAGTAACTCATAATTGATGGTGTTATCTTCATTAATAATAGTTTGAAGTTCTACTCCATCAGGGAGGTGAGACGTAAACCGTTGGATAGCTTGGCGAATCTCGAAAATCGATACATCGCGCTTTGGAAGGTCTTTTTTAGACGCTTGAGGTGTATTCTTTTTCTTATCATTTCGTTTTTTTCTTCCCCACATAAACAATCCTCCTCGATTAACGACATATTTCGCAATTTCTTAATTACTTCGATAAAACCACTCAGTTGACCTTCTTGTGTACACAATAATAAGCAAAAAGAGTAGGGTCAGTATTAAAGACGTTTAAAAATATCTTATTTCGCACATTCTAAGAAAAAGTGATAAAAAGGAGAGAGCATGATGATTTATGATCCAGAAACGGACCGAGAACTACAAATCTACACTCCTTTGAATCCGGACTTTGGAATGAGCGATGGTGGATACACTAATCATGTCATTGATGCGGATTTAACATATGAAGCAGAAACCTCAGAAGTAAACGCTGAATAAATTTCTACATTATTAATGGAAATGCTTATTCATAATATATTCCCTTTACAGAAATTAAAAAACTGTATTTTTTGGAGCATTTTTCAATATTGTGAAACGATTTGTGCTACTTTCTTACATGTAGAACTTATTAAGAGAGGATGTTAAACATGTTATGGAAAGAGCACTTTGAGGTTACACCTTTTACACAAGCAGTAGTAGCAGAAAAGGATGAGAACGGAAAAACCGTTTCATTTGTAATGGAGGGTAACGAAGGTTTTTATGTTAATTCAACTCCAAAAAAATTAATTGACCAAGCTTGTAAATATTTCGGTTCTAGTTTAAGAGGAAGACAAGACGGAACGAAGGATGTTAGCGGTATAACACATAAAGCTCCCATAGCAATTGACCCGGTTAGTGGCATGTATTTCTTTCCCACAACATCCCCTCAACATAATAATTGCTCTTGGATTTCACATACGCATATTGATCAGGTGAAACGAGCAAAAGATGATATGAGTACCATTATCGTATTTAAGAATCAAAAAAACGTTAAGCTTCCTATTTCACACGGTTCGCTACTTAACCAGATACAGCGTACAGCTCAATTTCGATATAAACTAACCGAGCGTTTTCATGCTTATCCGAAGCAAGGCAGTTATGATCACGTGGCAGAGCCGTTTGTGCCTTCTACCTAAAATATATAAATTCCTATCAACAGCATGCGCATGTCGCATGCTGTTTTTGACGGGCGCTTGCGCTTTTGTTCTTATCTGTTAAGATCACATCTTAAATGAGATTTGTTTACGAATTGACAGTTAAGTCGAATTATATGAAAGTGTGAAATATATGGAAATATAGAGATGTACTAGAGTTGAGGAGTTCTTTTCACATGTTGTATTTATTAGCTAATAGAAATTTCACCTTTTTTATTGGAGCTAGGTTAGTGCTAGAACTAGCTAAAAAGATTTCTTGGATCGCAATTGCATGGTTTGTGTACCAATTAACTAATTCAGCTTCTGCGATTGGTTTTGTCATTACAGCAGCAACGATTGCACCACTGATATCTAGCGTTTTTGCGGGAGTTGTACTTGATCAATTTAATAGAAAAACGTTAATGGTTGTAGAGAATGGATTAAGAGGTATGTTTCTTTCGCTGATTCCCCTTTTATATTGGGGAGATCTATTGATGTTTTCATCAATCGTTTTCATTATTTTTCTTAATGGGTTTTTATCTGCGTTTACGGATATAGGAAGTACTACCATATTGCCAGCTTTTGTAGCGAAAGAAGAATTAGAAGGTGCGAATGCAATGTTAGCTATTACTGGTCAAACAGGTTATTTGCTAGGACCAGCGATAGGTGGGTTTTTGTCCGGTTTTCTTGGGGCACCCGTTACATTGATTATTACGGTAGGGTTGTTCTTGCTGGCCTCCTTTTTATATCTTCTTATCCCGAGTGAGATATTCCATCAAGATATGACTAAAAACGATCATGCTCTCTCATGGAAAGAAAAAATTTTAAAAATAAAAGAAGATACAAAAGAGGGATTTGCATTTTTGAAAAAACATAGGATACTCATTGTGATTGCAAGTGTAACCTTAGTATTTAATGTTACATACGCACCACTTGAGCCAGTTCTACCAGTCTTTGTAGGTGAAAATCTAAATGGTGGTCCAACCACACTTGGATTGATTTGGACGGTATTTGCGGTTGGTGCATTGATAGGTTCTTTTATTTGGGTGCGTTTGAATGTGGATGTTTACTATTCTTATTCACTCGGAGTTGTAATAAGTCTATGGGGATTAGCACCTGTAATCATGAGTCAGTTTACCAATGAGACGATCATATATTTCATTATGTTCTTCGGAGGAGTGGTATATGCTCCTTATAATATTGTTGAGCCAACCCTGGAGCAGCAACTAGTTCCTAACAAAATCCGTGGGAGAGTGTTAGGGGTATTAGGTATGATTGCAGGTATTGGTTTTCCAGTTGGTACGTTTTTAGGTGGATTATTAGGAGAGGTTATAGGCCCTTCACCTACTATTTTCTTATCGGGGATGTTAACAATCGGATTAGGAGTGATTGTATTTAGGGATAACTCTCTTAGAATCAAACTCAGAGATGTAAATTAAATTTGGTTTAGCTACCTATGTATTCTATCTGCTACAGAGTCAGGTTGATAAAGAAAGAAAAGAAGTAAACACGTGATGCTGGCTTCTTGTTATGCAGAAAGACCGTTTTAGAGTTTAATAAAATCCCTTTTGTAACATCTGAAACAGGACATAATAATGTTAGGATAACCATTGGAAACGAGAACATTAAGTAGTAGAGGTGAAGTATGAGAGCTGTGATTAGTGACTATAGTGAAGAAAATGAACGGTATGTAAGCGTAAGGAATGTACAATGTCCAAAGCTAACGAAAAACGAAGTATTGATTAAAGTAGAATCTGTTAGTTTAAATTTTGCAGATGTTTCCGCAATTAGAGGTGACTATCATTCGCTAGGAGGAGAATATTTTATTCCTGGTTTTGATTGTGCTGGAACCATTGTGGAGGTAGGAGAGAACGTAGAACGATTCTCAATAGGGGATCGAGTTGTTGGGTTTCCAAATGGAGGGGCATTAGCGGATTATGTAAGTGTTGATTGTAATCTTGTTTATAACGTACCAGAAAATGTTTCTTTTGACGATGCCGTAGCCATTTTGAGTATAGGAATAACAGCATACGAATTAGTACACAAGGTTGCTAAGGTAAAAGCGTCTGATAAAGTATTAGTTCATGCAGCTGCTGGAGGTGTTGGTTTAACGTTACTACAATTGCTCCAAAAACAAAATACAACAATTTACGGAACGGTTGGAAATGAAGAGAAAGAAAAATTGATAAAAAAAAGAGGAGTCAATCAAGCTATATTATATAGAAAAGAAGACTTCCAGAAAAAAATAATGGATTTGACGGAAGGAAAAGGTGTAGATATTGTCTTTGATTCTGTGGGAGGTGAAGTTCTGGAGAAAAGTATGAAATGCCTTGCTTCTTATGGGAAGCTGATAACCTATGGCCATGCTTCTGGCACGCCTGGGCAGATTTTATCGACAGATCTTCATTCTACATCTAAATCAGTTTTAGGATATAGCTCTGGTCAGAGACAACATGATTCTCCAGGATCACTTAGAGTGAGTGCAGAGACTGTTTTGACATTATTATCAACCGATGAATTAGACGTGAAAATAAGTGAAAAATTAAATTTAGAGGAAGTTAATAAAGGATTTCAATTGATGGCTGATAGAGGAAATATAGGAAAAATAATTATAAAACTTACTGATTCATAATAAAAAAAGTAGAGAAGGCACCATTACCAATGAGGCTGTCTTTATTTCTTACTGTAACATTTTATCAAAACCACCCTCCCTATATTAGCTCTAGCCTACTTCGTCATAAGGAAGTGGTCTCTCATGATGGATATAATTAGTTTTGAAAAAGAAAAAACTGATTGGATAATAATCCAATCAGTTCTTCAGGGGAAATTCTAATAGATAAAGTGTTCAGAATTATCATAACATTAACGCTTTAAAGCGTAAAGTAAAAGTTGAGATTGGTTTTACATGATAGGGGAATAGTAGATTTTGGGTTTTCTGTTATAGGTTAATAAGAAGAGAGAAGAGTTTATGCTGGATGTATAGAAATGGAATGTTAAGTATATAAAGTGTCCATTCACTTCCAAAACAAGATTATTTTGATAGAGTACTAGAATAAAAAATACAAACACTTCCTACCTATTCCTTATTGATTTGCACGAGCAGAATCGATATAATAAGAACAAATGTTCGCTTTAAGGTGGAGGGATAATCATGAAGAAAGAACACTTAAATGACAGAGGAAATATTAAATGGGCCTCAATGATGCTTCCGGAGCATGTAGAAAAGCTTAAAGAGATGTGGAGAGAAGATGAACGGGTGGAAAAAGGAGACCTTGATGAGCAGCAGGCTGCAGAAATTGATTTTAAATTACAGCTTGCGTTAAAGGATGATTTGACTGTGGGGATTAACTATCATAATGGTTTTGATTATAGCTTCTCAAAAGTAAAACTTCTCTCAATCGCTCATGAGAAGAAAACGTTGTACGTTGTAGATCAAGAAAGTAAGGACAAGGGAGAGGTCAGTTTACACGCTATAAGTGATGTTACGATTATTTAAATTCCACAAATGTCTATTGTAATTGGTTTAGCAATATTACCCTTCAGTAGTAAACATGTTACGATGAGAATATTGGTAATGAATTCCAATCTAGATACGTGTGCTAAAGGATGGGTAATTATGAAGAAAATTATTGGAATCATTCTCGTTATATTAGCTATTATGATAATCGTTTCTATTATAGCGGGCTCCGCAATGTTTAGTTAAGAAGGGAAGTAGCATGTGATTCCACATGCTACTTTTAATTGTTTGAATGTTTCTCCTCCTGAATCATCTCCAAAAGTTGTGCCGCTCTTTCGTCACCGTCATACCATTCATCAATAATTTCTTGGGTGTTTTTCGTAAATACATCGTGGATGAACTTCCCTTCTAAATGTTCATCAGAAGGGGTGATAGAATCTTTCATGGTGGCTTGAATCTTATTATGATTAGCTTGATAAGATTTTAGAGGAGCACCAAGAAGAATTTCTCCTACACGTTGACTATTAAGTTTACTTATTTTCATAGTAAAACACTCCCTTTCGCTTACAAGATACATCTTTCGTTATTATTGTCTTTACAGTTGTATGGATATCCCTATTGTATATATCGACAAAATATCTTATTTTTCGACATATTGCATCTCATTTTTTGTTTTTGTAATTGTACAAAGTAGAGCTACCCCTTCTGAACCCTCCTCTATTCAACCTTTTAATCAAAAGGTGATTTCAAAAATAAATATTTAGGCTCACGCATTGAGTGGTTTTGGTTCTAAGGTCTGTGGGAATTAATGTTCATATATGACGCAATAACACCAGGAGGAAACTGGTATGGGATATAAAGGTAGGATAATCAGTATCACCATCGTACTTTTCTTATATATATATTGGAACGCCTATACGTACATTATCGATGGTTCCCTCCATATGGATGAGCTTAGATTTTGGTTTAGCCTTGCTGTTTCAATTGTCGAAGGTATTATAGGATGGTGGATAGGTAAGCAGTTTGACCGAGTGAAGTTTCTCTCAGAACGTGATTACTTAACAAAGGCCTATAACAGAAGATGGGTATACAAGAAATATGACCGATTCTTCAATAATTTGGATGATACCGATAGAATAAAGGTGACGTTAGTTGATATTAATCAATTTAAATTCATTAACGATCATTATGGACATGAAATTGGTGATAAAGCGATTTGTGAGGTAGCTGAGAGCTTGATAAATAGAGTAGATAAAAGTGGGATTGTAGCAAGATGGGGGGGAGACGAGTTTCTTGTTATTGAAAAGAGGTCAAAAGCTGAGCTCACTGCAGTAGAAGTGGAGAGCTTTCATTTATCATCAGGAATTATGATTACAGCTTCGAAAGGAACCGTTACTTGTGAAAAAATATATTGTACATTAGATGAACTAGTAAGAGAAGCGGATCAAATGATGTACACACAAAAACAAAATTATAAGAAGGAAAGAATGACAAGCCCTCTGAGATGAGGGTTTTTTTATTGTATAGCGAAGTTATAAAATTCAATGCTTGTGTATAACTAAAAAAGTGAAGTGGCCACGTCCAGCTCCAGCGCCCAGCGACTAGCAAACTTCCTGCCTCTCTTTACGATAAGTCAACATCGAATCGCTTGCGCTCTTCGTGTTTCCTTTCGGCCTACACGACGTAGGTTGGTTCGATGTTGCTGCGTGAGGCAGCGGTTTTAATCGAACTTCCACAGAGTTAGGACAGTTTGTACGTCGCTTATCGGGCTCTTGCGCTTTTGTTCTGGGGATTTTTGAATCAACTAGTCAAAATAGCTTTATTCAAGATAAGAAGCATAATCTGGAAGACTTGGATTTGAGATAATTATTGGTTTAGGGGAGGGTCCCCGTTTCCCACCCATCCCTGCTGAAATGTTACAATCAGACTCATCACTGCGTAGGAACCTTTTTTTGACGGACATTTAATCTCTTATTTACTGTAAAAAGCCTCTTTTGGAGAGGGTAACGGACATCTAGTATCTTATTTGTGAAAAAACACCCAACATTAAGGTGATTTAGGCTAAATAGCGTACTGGATGTCCGTTACGAATGCAAAATAGCCTTCAAATCGAAGAATAAGAGACTATATGTCCGCATAGCCTCATTTTTGTGTCATGTAATTAATATTCCTTGTTTCGTGAAAACCAATAATTCAGAATTTCCTACTATAGCCTGGCTATGTTTCCGTTAAGCCACACGAACGCAAAGATGGAACGGGAAATGGCGAGAATCCCGTGGAAAAACGGATGTGTCAAGACCCGCAGGGCGATTTTTGCCCGAGGAGGCTCTGTTAGTAATCAAGGAAGGTCGAGTAAGTTCGCTACATCCTGTAGCAAACTCGACCGACCTCACGTCGTGTGAGGCCACAGGAAAGCGAGCTATTTCCCGGCCCATCTTTTCTCTGATTGAAACCACGGAAACATCTCTCATCCTCAATATATCCCGAATCCTAGTCTTCAACATAATGGAGTTATTATGGAGGAACATAAAACTATTTCATTATTATATCAACAACAAACTTTATCACAGCCATGGAAAAAGTAAGTAGTTTCAATAAGACTCCTATATTTTTTGATTTGCCCCCGCCTAGCTTTTGTCTTATTGAGCAGGTAATAGTTATTTCTTTGTATATGACAATATGACATTTGTCATCTCATCTTATGACAGATGCTTCTAACCATCTCTCTCATTTTTGGATACGATGAAGGTAACACAAAAAGAGGTGATGGAATGCTGGAAATAAATAAAGTAAATAAACGTTTTGGTGAAGAGACTGTTTTACAAGATGTAGATTTCCTTTTACAAAAAGGTGAAAGTGTTCTGTTGTTAGGTCCAAATGGAGCTGGAAAAACGACATTGATTCGCATTATTATGGATTTCTATAGGCCTGATACTGGAAGCGTTGTCTGGCAATCGGGTAAAGGGAATTACAAAGTGGGCGTTGTTTTGCAAGACCCTTCTATTATTGATCGACTAACCGTAAAAGAGATGATTCACTACACCCGTTCTTTACACAAAAACCCTCTATCTTATGAAGAAGTACTTCAATCCTGTGGGCTTGAAAGTCAGGAAAAAGTGAGAACAGAGAATTTAAGTATTGGTCAGAAACGAAGACTCACTTTTTCGTTGGCACTGGTTGGGCAACCTGAACTCTTATTAATGGATGAACCAACAGCAGGAATGGATCTTAGCGCTCGGAAAGCTTTTTATCAAAAGATAGAAAGTTTAAAACAGCAGGGCATTACGATTCTGATGACAACACATTTACTTCATGAAGCCTCTATGCTAGGAGATCGAGTATTGATGTTAGAAAAAGGAATGCTGAAGCAAGATCGGGAGATTGAATCGATAACGGAAGAAAGCAAATGGGTTCGTTTTTCACTGAAGGAAGAAAGTCCTCTTGTTTCAAAAAGATTGGAGAAAATAGGTTTTCAGTATTCTACTATGCAAGGGAAATGGGAAGTGAATACGTCAGATGCTGATTCACTGGTAAGATGGCTAGTGACCGAACAAATTCAGTTTGAAAAACTTGAAATCGAAAAGCAGACCATGGATCATTTTTTTGAAGAAATGTTAGATCAGGAAGGGGATCAAAATGCAAATAGTGTATAATACCAGTAAAATGGAAGTTATCAGAATGTTTCGAAACCGTTACTTTGTGTTTTTTTCCGTACTCATTCCAATATTATTTTATGCTGTATTTACTGCCACGTTTGGGGACAATCTTCCCATAGCAGGGACACAGTGGAAAGCTTATTTTCTTATGTCTATGACGTGTTTTAGTCTCATGAGTGCTTCGGTACAAACGTTTGGAATTCAATTTATTTATGACCAAACGCAGAATTGGATGGACTGGCTATTTACGCAACCGATTAAAAAATGGCAATATTTTCTTGGGCGTTTTGTTTCTCAAATGGTTTTGAATCTTGTTGTTATTGTTGTTCTGTTTACCGCGGCAGGGTTGTGGAAGAACATTGATTTATCATGGTTAAAATGGATACAGCTTACCGCATGGATTTGGGTCGGAATCCTTCCCTTCTTAGCGATGGGTGCTTGGCTCTCCGTTAGTAAAAATGTCGAAACAGCCTCAGGCATTGCAAATATTATCACACTGGGATTGGCACTTACAGGTGGACTTTGGATGCCATTAGAGCAAATGCCAGAATTGATTCAGACGGTAGGTGAATGGATGCCAAGTCATCTATATGCTCAAGGGGCTTGGAGTTTATTAGCTGGGGATTCTATTTCATTGATGACAATAAGTTCGTACACTGGTTATTTTATCGTAATTATAACTGGAGCTTTATTAACGCATCGTGTAGTAAAAAAGGAGTAATGTCAATGAAGTTTCAGATGTTTCCTGAGAAATATGGTTGGGGACCTTTACTATGGATGATTTATCTAGTATTCCCTCTCCTGTTTTTAATCGGGATGGATGGCATAAAGGGTCTTCTCGGTCTTGCTTTGTTCTCTTTGTTTATATTTGTTTACCGGGATTCGTATTGGAACGAACATCATGTTCCCTATAATATTTTGTTGATGACGACGATTGTTGTGATTTTTGTTTTTGTTTATCATGAAGGATTTTTGTACATGGGGCTCTATAACATCAACGCTTTCATGTTAGTCCAGAGACGTTGGATATATTGGTCGGGATATGGTTTGCAAATCTTGTTAGTTGCCAGCATACTATCTTTCCACTTCATGGGGCTTTATGTAGTTGATATCTCCTATATTGGTGCTGCTATTTTGATGATTATTGTTATACCAATTATTTCAGCTTATCAAATAAGGTGGGAGCAGACGAAAGAGGAATTGCAGGAAGCCCATCATCGTATAGATGAGCTAGTCAAACATCAAGAAAGAGAACGAATAGCCAGGGATCTTCATGATACGGTAGGTCAAACATTATCTATGATTACCTTGAAAAGTGAAATTGCACAGAGGTTAATTCAAAAAGATACTGGTCGAGCAGAGGAAGAAATAAATGAAATTCATGATATTTCTAGAACTGTTCTTCAACAAATCCGGGAGATTGTTACGGACTTGAAGCATCTTTCTTACAATGAAGAAGTGAAGCAAGCGAAAGAAGTGCTTGATCAAGTGGGGATAGAAGCGATATATAAAGGGGAGGAGAAGGTAAAAAATCTGAACCAATTATATGAAAATATTCTAGCCTACTGTTTGAAAGAGTGTACAACCAATATCCTTCGTCATAGTGGAGCTACAACTTGTTTAATAGAAAAACGAGAAAGTGAAAAGGATATTCAATTATTAATCGAGGACGATGGAGTTGGGTTACAGGATGGTTTTCAAAAAAGTAATGGATTAGCGGGGATGGAGGAACGCCTGCATATGATTAGTGGAAGTCTAACAATAGATGACGCTGAAATGGGTGGATGTCATATCCGTATTACAGTTCCGAAAGTACAAGGTGATAGTCAAGAACAAGAAGGTGAAATGGTCGTATGATTTCTATTTTATTAGCTGAGGATCAAAACATGTTAAGAGGGGCGTTAAGCACACTTTTAGCGATGGAAGATGATTTTGAGGTAGTTCAAGAAGTAAGCAATGGGGAGGAAGCATGGGAAGCAATTCAAAACAGCCCTCCTGATATCACGCTACTTGATATAGAGATGCCTACGTTAACCGGGCTTGAAGTTTTGAAAAAAATAAGAGAAGCCAAACTTCCCATAAAGGTAATCATTCTTACTACATTTTCAAAACGTCACTACATAAAAGATGCGATGAAGCATGAGGTGGATGGGTATCTATTAAAAGACACTCCAAGTCATGAACTAGCTTCCAACATACGAGAGGTAATCGAAAAAAATAAACAGGTGATCAGCCCATCCATCATGAATCAACTCTTATTTGAACAATCAAATCCTTTATCAGAACGAGAGGTTGCTTTATTACAGTTGGTGGAAAAAGGCTATACATCTCAACAAATCGCAGATACGTTATTTTTATCACACGGAACAGTGCGAAATTATACCTCAGAAATCTTGCAGAAATTGCAAAAACAGAATCGAACGGAAGCCGCTTTCTATGCAAGGCAGCAAGGGTGGCTTTAGTCAGATTCTAAAAAGTAAAGAAAATTAAGGGCTGGTTATGATAACCAGCTCTATTTTTTTGCGAGAGACAACGACTATAGTATGTTATGTTAAGGGGAGACAAAGAACAAGAGGAGATGATTGGGGCTATGATTTCTGAGTTACTACAAAGTGATTTTCATAGATGTAATAATTTGATCAATAAGGAAGGGCAAGCGGAAGTGAAAGCAATCATTGAAGGGAATAATGCTGGGCGTATTTTTGTAGACAATCGTTTATCACCTACCTCTGGTTTAATTTGGCTAGGAAATCACGATGGGTTCTTTTTTATTGGTGATGCCTCCAATCAGAAATTTAATGAGGAAATTAATGATTTTATAGAGAGGACCATTTTTCCAGAGGCAAGAAAATTAAAGCTGGAGTCATTTGAAGTAATGGGCAACCATAGTCAATGGAATGAAATCATAGAACAAGTATTTGCTAATCGAGAGCTCGGTAGTTGGAAACAAAACGTGTTTAAGCTTTACAAAGAAGATTATCTAAAGGAGAAAGAACCTAGCTTAGAGAAAGGGTATGAAGTAAAGCAAATTACAAAAGAACTTTGTGATTCAGATGATTTTAATAACATTGAGTTTGTACATAAAAAGGTATTAGAGTTTTGGGCAGATATTGATACATTTTTAAGGAAAGGTATTGGGTATTGTGTGGTCTATGAATATGATCAAACCATTGTAAGTGTTTGCTTTACTGGATTTATAGCAGAAGATGTTCATGTCGTTGATATAGAAACCCACAAACATCATCAAGGTAAAAAACTAGGACAAAGGGTGGCGCATTCGTATGTGAAAGAGTGTATAGAGAGAAAAGTCACCCCTTACTGGGACTGCATGGAGGAGAATCATCCCTCTCGAGCTATCGCAGAGCGGATAGGCTTCACTCGTGAATTCACTTATAAAGGATATGAGTTTGGGATTTAAGTTACAGTGCCCCCTAAAAAGGGGGGGATAACATGGAAGCCCTAGAAAATGTTTACCTAATTTGAACATACCCATCAAGATTGTCTACTTTTTTGAAAGTAAAGAGTGCATAAATCTCTGGTACTCATATTTCTACCCCCCCAAAAAAAGACTTGTTATAGCAATTCCTATATCAGTCACGGCTAGGCTTCACTTAAGTCTCTCAGTTGTGAGCATTTTTATTCAGCTGAAGCCAGATGGTGATGATTTGCCTGCATACCTTTCCTCATCAGTTCATAAATGATCGTTTCTACATTTTTTCGAATTGCTGGATTGAAGTAATTTCGTTTTTCTTCATAGCCATTACACGTAAACAAATAAGAAGAAAAGGATTCATTTTTATTTAAATAGATGACATCTAGTTTTTTGTTTTTCATAACTTCTTTTAAGTATTTTCGTTCTGCTTTCCCCTTATGCTCCATTTTTCTAAGAAGCTCTAAGTAGGGTTCTTTGATTTTAAAGGTACCGTTTTCGATTGTATGAATGTCCTGAGCGATCACAATTAGAGCCATCGATAAAAATAGATATCGTGATGCGAGTTCTCGGTCCTCTTCTTTGAGATAACGCATGATGTTCCCTCCTGTATAATCGAACACATGTTCTATTATACCCTATGTATATGTAAAAACAAACATCATAATGATGAATTCCATCATTTTATTTTAAGCGTAAAGAAAGTATAAGTTTCTGGCGCATACATGTCTAGCTCCAGCGCCCAGCGACTAGCAAACTTCCTGCTCCTCCTTACGATAAGTCAACATCGAATCGCTACCGCTCTTCGTGTTTCCTTTATCTCCAAATGATTTATAGGATGTTCGATTAAGATCGCTGCATCGTGCAGCAACATCGAACCAACCCACGTCGTGTGGGCAGCAGTTTGTACGTCGCTAGACGGGCGCTTGCGCTTTTCTTTAAGCGTAGATTTTATCAGTTTGGGGGGATAGGTGGAATAAGTATAACTCTAGGCATAAGGGAAGGTTTTGAATTAGAATAAAAGAGTAATACTGGTTACCAACGGGAAGTAGATGTGTGGATTATAAATTAGGAGCTTACATATGGACAAAATCCAAAATTTAGACTTCGAATCACTTAAGAAAATGATTGAAGACGATACATTTGATGATTTTATCATGCAGCTGTTGAATCAATATGAGCAGCTAGGTCCTTTGCCAGGAATACTATTACCACTATTTGAAGCGATTTTTCCTTTCCTGCCTTTGTTTATTTTTGTAATAGGTAATTCGATTGCGTATGGCTTACTTAAAGGGTTTCTTTATTCTTGGATTGGAGCATCCTTAGGAGCCTTGATTGTGTTTAGGGTAATTCGCCGTCTCGGTCAACAGCGTTTTTTTCAGTTTGTTCGAAAACATAAACAAGTACAGCGGGTTATGCAATGGTTAGAGAGACACGGGTTTGGCCCATTGTTTTTGTTAATGTGCTTTCCGTTTTCACCATCTGCAATTATTAACGTAGTTGGCGCGTTGTCTAAAGTTAGCTTTCAGCAATTTGCGTTGGCAGTATTTTTAGGGAAAGCTGTCATGATTTTTACTATTGCCTATGTAGGTCACAGTATAACGGAGTTTGCTCAGAATCCTATTAAAACCATCATTGTTGGAATTTGTATTGCTGTATTTTGGATAATCGGAAAGTTTATAGAACGTCGATTGCAGAAGAAGTCCCAGGAGAAAGAACAGGAAAAAACAAGTGCAAACGATTAAATATAAATTAATCCGGGTAAGATGTTTATAGCACACACCTGGAGGAGTAAATCCATGAATAGGAACAACATATGGAAATGGGTAAGGACGATTTTGTTTGCGATTGTACTTGCCATGGCGTTTAGAACGTTTTTATTTGCAAGTTATATCGTTGATGGAAAATCGATGGAACCTACTTTGTTTGATGGAAACTTACTTATGGTTAATAAAGTAGTTTATGATTGGACAGATGTTCACCATGAAGATGTCATTGTATTTCACGCTAACAAAAAAGAGGACTATGTGAAGCGTGTAATTGGGTTGCCTGGTGATCGAATTGAATATAAAGATGATATGCTCTACTTAAACGGACAGAAAGTTGATGAGAAGTACTTAGATCCATTCCGTCAAAATGATGGAAAACCTCTAACAGAATCTTTTACTCTTGAAGATGCAACAGATAGAAAAGAGGTTCCAGAAGGGCACGTGTTTGTATTAGGAGATAACCGAAGAGAATCACTAGATAGTCGTTATTTTGGTTTTGTGCCGATTGAGACCATTGTCGGAAAAGTAGATGTGCGATACTGGCCTATTTCTCAGCTCGCCCTAACCTTTTAACGAAGAAATCCTTGCCACTTTTACGTTGTGGAAGGATTTTTTATTTGACTTATAATGTGAACTAGGATATTCACTTATTTCGAATCTCCCCGCTAATCTGTTTCATTCTCTTCCGCTGATACGATTCCACAAATATCGAAGGTTTTTGGATAGTTAAACTTAATAAGGATAGGGAAGCAAACAGGAGTGCCACAATAACAAGAACGGTCTCGAATGGAACCCAAGCTGCTACAATGCTTCCGATGCTCGCTCCTGTCAGAAGTGTAAACGAATAAATGGATACAGCACTTGCTCTAGCGTGGGAAGCGAATTGGCCAATTAGTAGAATGACCATCGGAATGGTCAATGTAGTTGAAGCGATTAGCAAAATAGATGCCACAAGCAATGTCCATATATTTATAGTGAACAACGGGATAGATATTCCTAACGTCATAAGCATGAGAAATAGACATAAAACCAGTCTTGCTCCGAATCGTTTCTGCAAAGGTCCAGCAAAGAAAGCTGGAATAATTCCTGCTAATCCAATAAATCGAAACGTTTGAAGCGAAAAAGGAATGCTCATGCTTACTTCGTACATATATAGCTCAAAACTTCCGTAAAACAACATGACTGCCATTAGTAAGAAAAAGGCAATTGCATAAAGTTTCTGTAAGGGTCTGCACTGAAAAAATGATAAAATAGGGGACAGGGCAAATACAATTTTTTTCTTCTTTTTAGTAGAAGTATATAGCGATATACTCATGGCCAGAAAGCATAGAAAATAGATGAAAGAAAACCCAAAAAAAACAGCCTTATACGAATCACCAACGTCGGTAAGAGCAACTGATAGAATCTGACCGAAAATACCAGCAAATAAGAAACCAGTATTAATCATTGCGATGACGAAAGCTTGTTGCTGGCCTTGGAAATGTTCAAATGTGTAAGCGAAGGCGGTGGGAGCAAAGCTTGCAGCCATTACACCTTGAATAGCTCTCATACCAAGGAAAACCCAAAACGTTGGTGCGTAACCAATCAACATGGAAATGATAACTAAACTAATCATCCCAAAGACTAATAATCGTTTATGAGGAATTTGGTCAGCTAGTATTCCAAAAAAGAACAATCCCAAGGCATATGGAAAGATAAAAAACGTACTGGCTAAAGAGGCTGTAGTAATGGATATATCAAAATGCTCTGCTAGCTGAGGTTGAAGCGGCAGCATCGTATATAGGTTACTGGCAATGAAAATCCCTGTTATCACAAGGGCTAAAGCCATCCACGTTTGCCTGTGCATGAGACCACTCCTTCTAGAATACGTAGTGGTTACTCTATGCAAATAATACATAAATGGTTCATAAAGGGGGAGGAAACAGTGAGCATACGATTTTTATTAGGGCGAGCAGGTTCTGGTAAAAGCACACGCTGTTTAACAGAGATTAAAGACCTGCTTCAAACATCACCAGAGGGGCCACCCATTATCTATATGGTTCCAGAGCAAATGACCTTCCAGCAGGAGTATGCTTTATTGAAGCAAGATGGAATAGAAGGAAGCATACGAGCTCAAGTTTTTAGTTTTTCTCGTTTGGCATGGCGTGTACTTCAGGAGACAGGTGGAGGAACGAAAAAGTTTATTAGCTCTACAGGCGTCCAGATGATGCTTCGCAAAATTACGGAGCAACGAAAATCAGATTGGAACGTATTCCAAAAGGCCATTGAGAAGCAAGGGTTTATCGAGCAATTGGAAACAATGATTACCGAGTTTAAGCGGTATCGCGTGACACCACAAACCCTTCAGGAACAAATGAATGCAATGGATCAATATGTTCACCACTATCCTGGGGAAGAAGCGCTTAAACACAAGTTAGAGGATCTATCTTACATATATGAAGAGTTATTATACGCTCTAAGAGAGCAATACATTGACAGTGAAGACCAGCTACAGCTTTTGGCAAACAAAATTGAAGAGGCGGACTTTTTGGAGGGTGCTGAGATTTATTTAGATGGATTCCACAGCTTTACTCCTCAAGAACTGATTGTACTACAAGCGCTAATGAAAAAAGCTGCCCGTGTATCGATTACGTTAACGCTTGATGAACCTCGGTATGGGGAGATACCAGAGCTTGATTTATTCTATCAAACAGGTCATACCTTCCAAGAGATCGAAGAGGTAGCCAATGAAGTATCTGTTCCGATTACGGAAATCAAGCATCTATATGGAGAAGTAGGCCGATTCCAACAAAGGCATGCTTTTGAGCACTTAGAGCATTATTTTAATACAAGACCAGCACCTGCCTATCAGGATAAGACGCCTATCTCGATTGCTCAAGCCGTGCATCCACGTGCTGAGGTGGAGGGCGTTGCGCAAGAGATTATTGAGCTCGTGCGTGATGGTGGCTATCGTTATCAAGATATGGCGATGCTGATTCGAGAACCAGAAGTCTATCACGATATTATTGCGACCGTATTTGAAGACTACAATATTCCTGTGTTTATTGATGAGAAACGAACGATGATGAACCATCCGTTGATCGAATTTTTACGTTCTGCGATGGACGTTATTGAAGGAAACTGGCGATATGATGCGATATTCCGTCTTTTAAAAACGGATTTCATTCCATCATCAGATTCAGAACATCCTCTTACGCAGGAAGCTATCGATGAACTAGAAAACTATTGTTTGGAGTATGGTATACGAACGAAAAACAAATGGATTGGTGAGTCAAGATGGCGTTATCAGCGCTTTAAAGGATTCGACCAGGCATCGCAAACGGATGAAGAAAAACGGAAGGAAGAACGCCTGAATCGATTACGACACCAGGTGACAGCAGCTTTGCTTCCTTTTGACGAATCCCTTCGAGAAGCCAAGACGGTAAAAGAGCGATGCCAGGTGTTGTTTGAGTGGCTAGAAAATCTAGGAGTGCCGGAAAAGCTGGATGCTTGGCGCGACGATTATGATGATCAAGGGCTGATTGAAAAAGGTCGTGAGCAAGAGCAGGTATGGGACGCAGTTGTTCAGTTGTTTGAAGAGATGGTAGAAATGATTGGCGATGACAAGCTTTCGTTATCGGTTTTCCGAACAACGCTTGATACAGGTTTTGAATCGCTTGATTTTGCCCATGTTCCGCCAAATATGGACCATGTCATCGTAGGTAGTGTTGATCGTTCCCGTATTTCAGGCATCAAATGTGCGTTTCTACTAGGCGTGAATGAAGGTTTATGGCCTATGAAGCCACCTGCTGAAGGGATGATTTCTGAACAGGAGCGAGAGTTGTTAGCAGAGCATGGCATGCAGTTGGCAGATAGTAGTAAGCGCCAGTTATTGGATGATCACTTTTACGTGTACCTGGCCTTCACGGCGCCGTCTGATTACTTATGGATTAGTTATCCGCTAAGTAATGAGGAAGGGAAATCCAAAACACCATCTTCCATGGTAAAGCGTATCCAGGAACTTTTCCCGCATGCGGAGGAAAAAATGCTTCTCCAGGAAGATGATGATCATCAGGATGCAGAACGATTTATTACCACACCGGAAAAGACCCGGTCTGTCTTAACTGCCCAACTCTCCCGTTATTTGCGAGGGTATCCGATGAAGGATGTGTGGTGGGATGTACTAGACTGGTTCATTGTACGTGATAAGAACCATCTGGACACGAGACGCGTGTTGATGAGTTTATTTTATGAAAATACACCAGCAAACCTAGGAAACCGTACAACAGAAGAGTTGTACCCGAAGCAAGTCAAAGCTAGTGTCTCAAGGCTAGAAACGTATTACCGCTGCTCATATCAGCATTTTGCTAAATATGGTCTTGGGCTTCAAGAGCGTTCTGTATATAAATTGGATGCACCTGATATTGGCACCCTATTCCACGAAGCGTTAAAGCAAATCACAGAATGGATCCAAGCAGAGGGGCGTGATTGGAACACGATATCCCAGCAGGATACCAACCAGTATGCAGAACGTGCTGTACATCAGCTATCTCCTATCTTGCAGCACCAAATTTTATATAGCTCGAATCGCTATCAATATATTCAACGCAAATTGCAGGATGTAGTTGCTCGAGCTGCTTACATGCTAAGCGAACAAGCTAAGCGAAGTCAGTTCTCTCCCGTTGGACTTGAGCTTGGTTTTGGACCAGATGAAACCATTCCACCAATGAAGCTTGATTTGAAAAATGGGTTTGAACTACTTCTTAGAGGACGTATAGATCGTGTAGATCGCGCTCAAGGAGACGAAGGACTGTTGCTACGCATCATAGACTATAAATCCAGCTCCAAAGGACTCGATCTCGTTGAAGTGTATTATGGACTAGCTCTACAGATGCTAGCCTATTTAGATGTTGTGTTAACGCACGCCCAACAATGGCTAGGGGCCCAAGCTTCCCCAGCAGGAGTACTCTATTTTCACGTTCATAACCCGATGTTATCAGATAACACGTTACTCGATGATGTAGATATTGAAAAAGAGTTATTCAAAAAGTTTAAGATGCAAGGTCTTTTATTAGAAGATGAAGAGATTGTCAAAATGATGGACACGAGCCTTGATTCAGGTACAAGCCATATTGTGCCAGCAGGATTAAAGAAAAATGGGGACTTCTTGAAAAGTTCAAAGACGGCAGAGGAAGCTTCATTCCAACAACTACAAGGGTATATACGCGATTTAATGATGCAAGCGGGAGAAGACATTACAAATGGAAAGGTGGATCTAAATCCATTCCAAAAAGACCAGCAAGCTGCTTGTGATTACTGTGAATTCCGTTCCGTTTGTCAATTTGATCCTTCCCTTAAAGAAAATAGTTACCGATCATTAAAAGGAATGAAGGATGAAGATATTTTAGACAAAATAACGAAAAGAGGGGAGGAATCGTAATGCCTACATGGACGCCAGAACAGGAAAGAGCCATTTATACTAGTGGGAAGGATATGCTTGTAGCGGCAGCGGCAGGGTCAGGTAAAACGGCTGTACTTGTAGAACGAATTATTCAAAAATTACTCAGCCGCGACGAACCTACCGATATTGACTCACTACTTGTCGTAACCTTCACCAATGCAGCGGCACAAGAGATGCGTAATCGTGTCGGGGAAGCTCTTGAACAAGCGCTGGAACAAAATCCTGATTCGACCCATTTGAAAAAACAGCTTTCGTTACTACAGCGCGCTTCCATTTCAACACTTCACTCGTTTTGTATGGATGTAGTGCGCCGCTATGCTTATTTATTAGATTTAGATCCTCAATTCAGGATTGCAGATGAAATCGAAGCGGACTTGATGCGTCAGGAAATTATGGAAGACCTGTTTGAAGAGTGGTATGGAGCTGAAGGCGAGGAACGAGAACGATTTTTTGAAGTTGTAGATAGGTTCTCCAGTGACCGAAGTGATGTAGAAGTGGAACAGCTAATGATGAGCCTATACCAATTTGCAATGCAAAATCCATGGCCTGAGCAATGGATGAACCAAGTAATCGCGATGTACAAAGTTAATCCTGAGACTCCAGAGGATGAACTCGAATGGCTCTCCATCTTAAAGCGTGAGGTGAAAAATCAACTGCACGCCATGCTTGCCGATTCTGAACAAGCGCTAAATCTTACGCGAGAGAGTGATGGACCTTACCATTACGCTGATGCGATTGATGATGACAGAGAGCGTATGCAACAGGCGTTAGGGCTCATAGACCTATCATGGCAGGATTTACAGAACTATATGCAACAAGCGGGGAGTTTTAAAAAGCTCTCCGGCAAAAAGGTCGAATGTGATGAGGAAAAGAAAGAACGCGTGAAAACGCTCCGTGACAGATACAAGAAACGTTGGCAATCCTTAGCACAAGAATGGTTCTCCCGTTCTCTTCCTGCATACCTTCAGGATATGGAGTCATTAGCTCCTGTAGTGGAGCAACTAATGACGCTTGTGAAGGACTTTCACCGACGCTTTCAACAAAAGAAAAAGGAACAAGCTCTAGTGGATTTTGCTGACCTGGAGCACTATTGTCTGCAAGTGTTAATGGATGAGTCTTCCACATCTGAAAATATTGTTCCATCTGAGGTTGCGCAGAGCTATCAAAATCAGTTTACTGAGTTATTAATTGATGAATATCAAGATACCAATATGGTTCAGGAGACCATTCTAAGAATGATTTCTCAAGGCGAACAAGCTGCGAATGTATTTATGGTTGGGGATGTGAAACAGAGTATTTATCGCTTCCGTCACGCTGAACCATCGTTATTCATTTCAAAATATAAGCAGTTTGCTCAAGAGGAACATCCTGCTGAACGTGTCGATCTTGCACGGAATTTCCGTAGTCGTAAAGAGGTGTTGGCAGGTACAAACTATATCTTCCGTCAAATTCTAGATGAAGATGTTGGCGAAATGACATATGACAGAGATGCGGAGCTCATTTATAGCAATACGATTTATGATGAAGTTACCTCAAATGATTCCGAGGCTGAGCTGATGGTTATTGACCGGGAAGCTTCTGATGAAGGGGAAGGATCATCAAATGAAGATGTTCATGATTTAGAAAAAGCGCAACTGGAAGCGAGAGCCTATGCGAAGAAAATAAAAGAGTGGCTAGGGCATGGGGACGGTGAACCATTACAGGTTGTAGATAAAGCAACAGGAGCGAAACGAAGCATCCAATACCGGGATATTGTCATCTTACAACGTTCCATGACATGGGCTCCTACGATAGTGGAAGAGTTGAAGCAACAAGGAATTCCTGTTTATGCTGAATTATCCACTGGTTATTTCGAAGCAATTGAAATTCAAATCATGCTTAGTCTCCTAAAGGTAGTGGATAATCCTCGCCAGGATATACCTCTAGCTTCTGTACTACGTTCACCTATTGTTGGCTTAAATGAAG
Source organism: Pontibacillus yanchengensis Y32 (assembly GCF_000770635.1). Lineage (GTDB taxonomy): Bacteria > Bacillota > Bacilli > Bacillales > BH030062 > Pontibacillus > Pontibacillus yanchengensis. The sequence continues at coordinate 13,059 of NZ_AVBF01000037.1, read as the reverse complement.
ACGATTTGACAAACATACGATTAGCGAAGAAAAATGCAGCTTATTTTGACGCATTGAAGCAATATCGCAGAGTAGGGGAGAATCAAGAACTCGTACAAAAAGTCGAACACTTTTTGATGCGCTTAGATGCCTGGCGTATCCGTGCTCGACAAGGATCCCTTTCAGAGTTGATTTGGCAAATCTACCGCGAGACAGGTTATTACGATTTCGTAGGTGGTATTCCAGGTGGCAGACAGCGTCAGGCTAACCTTCGTGCCTTATACGACCGCGCTCGTGTGTATGAATCTACATCGTTCCGTGGATTGTTCCGGTTCCTTCGCTTTATTGAAAGGATTGAAGAACGTGGGGAAGATTTAGGAGCGGCACGTGCCTTAGGTGAACAAGAGGACGTTGTTCGGATTATGACCATTCACAAAAGTAAAGGACTGGAGTTTCCAGCTGTATTGCTCGGTGGGATGGATAAGCAATTTAATCAGCGTGATTTAATGGCAAAATATTTACTTCATAAGGATATAGGCTTTGCAAGTAAATATATTGATCCAGAAAAGCGGATTATGTACCCGACACTCGCGTACCATGCATTAAAAAAGGAAAAACAACGAGAATTGCTAGCTGAAGAAATGCGTGTGCTGTATGTTGCGCTGACACGAGCGAAAGAAAAGCTCGTCATGGTCGGCAATGTCTCTTCATTGGATAAGAAAATGCAAAAATGGCAGGAGTGGATTGATCATCCAACCTGGGTTATCCCTTCTCAATACAGGCTTGAAACGAAATCGTATTTGGATTGGGTAGCACCAGCATTAATCCGCCACGAGCAAAATGAGGTGCTTCGCGGTGAAGCATCTATTAATCGTATTCCTGAGGATATATTCAACGATGAATCTAATTGGCGTATTTCTCTTCATCATGCGAATGAGTTCGTAAACCCTGCAACAGTCGAGGAGCAGGACCATGAGGCACTTGAAAAAGCGGTGAAGGAATGGAAGCCATTTAAAGAGGAATCACAATTAAATGATGAAGTAGAACGCAGGTTGAATTTTCAGTATCCTCATCAAAAAGCGATCCATCACAGGGCCAAGCAATCCGTAACAGAATTAAAGCGTCAACGTGAGGCTCGGGATGAATATAGTGCGGATACGTTACTAAAATCCTCAAGCAAGAAGCCAATCGTCCAACGCCCACGGTTTATGCAGAAAAATCAAGAGTTGTCAGCAGCAGAAAAAGGTAGTGCGATGCATACCGTGTTGCAACATATTCCGTTTAACAGCGTGCTTACCGTTCCTGAAATAGAAGAGTACGTAGAGAAATATGTAGATATGGAATTACTTACACGAGATGAAGGGGATGCTATTGATTACCAAGCGATTGAAGCCTTATATCAGAGCGAACTCGGTTCAAGATTGATTGAAGCAGATGTGATTCATCGTGAAGTGCCGTTTACTCTGGCACTTCCCGCCCATGAAGTGTACGCGGATTGGGAAGAAGAAACGAATGAAAAAGTGTTTATTCAAGGTGTAATTGACTGTATGATTCCGACAGAGAACGGATGGATGATTATCGATTACAAAACCGATCAAATAAACCAGGATATTAATGATAAACTTATCGAAAAATTGCAAGATCGCTACAGAACCCAAATTTCTCTTTATGCGGAGGCGTTAGAACGTATTTGGAGAAAGCCTGTAACAGATAAGTACTTGTATTTCTTTAACGGACCACTACTAACTAAAGTAGAATGAGGTGTGAAAGATGGATGAGGAAGTGTGTGAATTATGTGGCCGAAGTTCTGTGGATACTACGGAGCACCATTTGATTCCCAAACAATATGGAGGTACAGATGGACCAGTTGCCCAACTATGTATTCCTTGCCATAAACAAATTCATGCCATATTCACCAATGAAGAGCTAGCTGGATTCTATCACACACTTTTACGTCTACAAGAACACCCCACTATGGAAAAATATCTGAAGTGGATTCGAAAACAGGCACCAGGCAAGAAAATCACTATAAAGAAATCGAATCGAAAAAAAGGTCGGTAATCCCCAATGAAGCATCATTTCACTTGAAATGATGCTTCTATTGTATAGGGCAATGTCCCATATTGCTAGGCGATACAGGTGTGATGGGTTGAGTATATCGAGCGGCGATACATATAAATGTGTGTTTCAAACTTATCGAAAGAAGAGTCGAGCATAAGAGGGGATTTATACATACCGGAAAGCGATACGCACTAAAAAGGAGAACACATGCAAGGAGTCAAGCGTCCAAAAATGTGGAAGGAACTCGAACATATCGGGGGGGGGGCGATATGCACAAGACGAGGAAGGAACCCAAGCATACCGGGGTGCGATACACCCATATCGGATAGCATATCGCTAGGCGATATGGGTGTATTGCCTAATTTCCTCATACAAAAAAATCCCGTATAGTACGGGATTTTTAACAAATCTTACGTCGCAACGGTTGGTTGGTCGATTGCATCAGGGTCTATTGGGTTGGAGGTGCTAAAGCCGTTATTTGTGTTAATAAAGTCCCCTGTGTTTCCACTACCTGATCCAGATACTGATTTAGATGATGTTTTAGGAGAGATATAAAAGGAATCTCCAAAATTTATGACACCACCGCCGACGCTATTTATTTTTATTGGACCTACAATGGATGGCATCCAGTTCACCTACCTATTAGGAAGTGTCTCTTTTCTAGCCTATGCATGGTTATGTTCATCGTTCCATATCTTTATGGTTCTCTTCTCTTAAAATACGGAAGTGTTTAATTCTTGCTTCACCTTCAATGGTATCTATATTACCAATTTGAAATAGACTAGAGGAAGCGATACCGAGGATATCAACAGTACCCACATCAATGTATGGACAGCATGGAGTGTGTGTTTGATTAATCACAGGTCTTTCATCAAATCTAGGGAGCTCCACTCTGAATATAGGGAAATCGCTGTAAGGAAATTCTTCATCTGTAAATGTAGCGCCCTCTTTTTGTACAGCTAGTACCCGGGCAGCTAAGTAAGCTTCAGTGGCGTCCCCAATTTCAAAAATAGAACTATTGATTAACGAAATGACTTTTGCTTGATGGACTCTGGCTGTTCGTTTCTCCATATTACGATGTTCCTTTTTGGTCATCGCGTGCTAATGGTACAAAAGGTGTGACAATGAGCGACTCTGGAGGGGTGTCAAATACAGAGGTGAGTGCAAAATGCTCGTTATCCCCGATTAAAAAAACAGATGAAGATGATACGGCTGTAATACGCACATTGCCAACGTTTAATCCGCAATTGTGGACTTCAAAATTCATGAGTTACCATCTCCTTTATTGGTTTGTTTTTGTAAGAAATGATGGAGGGACTGGTTAATTTCTTGCTTGATCTGATCAACAATTTGATTTCTATGTTCTTCTTCTACCACACCATTTGAAGATGTGGACTGATCCATGTAATAGGATACTCGGTCACCGAGTTGTTTTTGGACGTCTTGTAAAATAAACTGTTGATATGTTTCATCAATAGTTTGATTGTATTCTCTAGCGATAGATTGAAGTTGTGATGGACCTTCTTTTGTCAGGTAATTTCCTAGTTCATTTACTATATTTTCTTTAATCGCTTGCCCCGTATTTTGCTTTGGGGGAAACGGTTCTTGTGGAATCGAGAGGTCCTCCACTCCCATACCACTTCCGGGAGTGAAGCCAATATTCAATGTACCTTCGAGTGTTTCAATTTTTAATTGATCGAATTTATATTCAATTTTTTCAATATTGGTCGATGGTTTTTGCTTATTGGATTCCATGTCTGTCTCTAATTTGTTGATCCGTTTCTCAAGCATTTTCATCTTCTCGTTTTGCTTTTCGACCATTCGATTAAGCTGCTCTATATATTGGTTCCAGGAATCGTAATAGCCCATCGAGACCTCTCCTTTCTAGGCATTGACCTATTTTAGTGTATGAAGAGGAGATGTAAAGTGTGAAAAAAAGCCCTTCTATAGTGGTACGAAAGGCGCTTGAGGTGGTGCTTCTATAGCTTCTGCTTCTTCAGCAGGCTGTTCATACCCACCGGTGTTGTATAAACTGGATTGTGATTGAATGACACCAGCACTTCCTATTTGCAGAACAGATGAGTTACTAATTGATCCGACTTTCAAAAAATGAATCGATATGTTTTGATAAATCGTATAGTTCATAAGCGTCCTCCTTTTAAATATCATCAGAATTGATCGTGGATTGATCAATAGTATCTTCGTCATTTACATAGGTGGTTGAATTGGATAAGTCAATGGATATGCCGTCACCAGTGTTAAAGGATCCACCCCCAGCAAAGGTCTTTGCGGAACTTTCTGGTGCCATGGCGTACACATCACCAATATTAAATATGCTTGAGCTTGAGATGCTTACAACTTTCACGGCTCCGACCTGAGCGGGCATAGGCATACCTCCTTCGTTAGTAGTCTATGAAGGGCGAAAAAAATGGTGAAAGAGCGGAATATTTTTCAAATGTACGTTGACCAAATTGCAACAAAAAGGGTAAAATTACACTAAGTTAACTGGCGTGAAAAGGGGAGGTAAAGAAATGAATCATGCAAAACCGCTAGAGGCTTCCAGGCGTTTGCCATGGATTGATGCGGCAAGAGGATTAGCGATATTAGGGATTTTTATGGTGAATGTACCAGCCTTTAATGCACCTTATTTTATGTATGGTGGGGAAGGTGAATTTTGGGACAGTCAGTTAAGTCATATTGTTCAAGCGTTTATTGATATCTTTTTTCAAGCCAGCTTTTATACGCTATTTTCTTTCTTGTTTGGATTCGGTATGTATATGATGAAGGAACGTCTTCTGGAAAAAGGCTTCGGAAATCGGTATCAGCTAATTCTTGCCAGGAGATTGTTCGTTTTAATTGGCTTTGGCTTGATTCATGGACTATTTATCTGGCATGGCGATATCTTATTTACGTATGGGATGATTGGATTATTGCTTTTCTTGTTTTATGCACGTGAGGCAAAAACGTTGGTTATTTGGGCGTTTGGGTTGCTTACCTTCTATGCAATCTCTTCGATTGGTCTCTATTACCCTGTAAGGGATCGCTTGAACATCGTAGATCGACAAAACATTCAACAAGCTCAAGAGGCATACGGTTCTGGTAATTGGCTGGAGGTTTTTTCGCAAATACAACATGATTGGCTGTATTCGAATGGTTCTGTATTTCAATGGATATTTCTTACGTTAAGTTTATTACCGATGTTCTTATTGGGGATGTACTTTTGTAAAAAACGATTTCTACACGAAACATCGGAGCATAAGTCTACCTTGCAAAAGTGGTGGGCAATTACGTTGGTTTTATTTATCGTATTTAAAATAGGACCGTATCTGTTCGGGAATCCAGAATGGGTACAATACAGTGTGCAAGATAGTATTGGTGGGTCAGCTAGCGCCATATTTTACATTACATCGGTCGCACTTATGTACCAGCGTGGGGTAGGAGAGAAGTTATTTGCACCTTTTACATTTGTGGGACGTTTATCATTAACTAACTATCTATTGCAGTCTGTCATCTGCTTCTTTCTATTTTATTCGGTCGGTTTAGGATTATATGGTTCAGTTCCACCAATAATGAGTGTCGCGATTGTAGTAGGCATTTATTTCTTACAAGTAATCGCCAGCAAGTTATGGTTGAAGTCCTTTCGATTTGGTCCATTCGAATGGTTGTGGAGAACCATTACGTATATGAAAAAACAACCATTGCGCCGCACTCCGAATATAAAGGAGGAAGTATCCAATGAAACATAACCAGATACAAAAAGAAGCAAAGAAATGGGTGGAAGAAGGTATTATTTCTTCTGAGCAATATACAGCTATTTTATCGAGATACCCTAAGCATGATCAGCGCTTCTTGTTAATGGCGTTTGGGGGCCTATTTGTTGGGTTGGGTTTTCTTACTTTCATAGCTTCGAATTGGTCCGATTTAACAAACGCTATAAAAATGGTCATTATTTTGGTAGCTATGATTGGATTTTACGGTGTGGGAGAACGCATTTATCGTAAACATTCACAAGGTATTGGGGCAACGTTTTTAGTCATTGGAGTCCTTACTTTTGGGGCGGGGATTATTCTTACGGGACAGATGTATCATTATATGGCTTATAGTGCGACGGCTTTCTTCATATGGTCACTTGCTGCCATTGCAATTTTTATTTTAAGTCAAGAAGCCATCATGCTCGTACTAGCTTTTGGAATTATTACGATTGGTCAAATCTATGGTGGTTTTACGTATCAGGATTTTCATATTGGGTTAGGATTGCTGTTTCTTATTGGCTTAGGATATTTCACTTATATTCATCAACGGGAGTGGATTTCTACCCTTTATGCAATAGGGTTTGTTTTGCAAAGCCTCGTGCTTGTACTAACATCAGATTTATCGTATTACTGGCTATTTGCATTTTTGTTGTTATTATACAGCCTATCAGAAATCGTACCGAAGGATTTTCCTGTACAAGCTTTTAAACGTCTTGCCGTAGCTGTAGCGTTTCTAATTGGAATCATACAAGTGTTCACCCTACAATCTGGGTGGGTTATGCAAGATATTGAGCTAGAGATTAGTTTTCTACTCTTATTAATTGTCCTGGCTGGTTGGGTTGTTTATCGCAACATTACCACCCACTCTCTAAGCGGTCTTGTAGATTTAGCACTGTTTGTTCCTGTCTTTTTACTACCGGATTTTAAAAGCGCCTTTGTATTAGTTTTGTTATTCATCTTTTCACTCGGTAGGTTGTTATTAGGATATAAAGACGGGGACGCGGAGATGATCAATATTGGGACAATCGCGTTTTTAGTAAGTACCCTTGTAGCTTATTTCCAGGTAGCTTGGGACTTTCTTGATAAATCGGTGTTCTTCTTTATCGGTGGAGTGCTGTTATTTGTGCTTGGTTACTTGCTCGAACGGAGACGAAGGGCTTTCTCTCGTGCGGAGGAAAGAGGTGATCGGTTATGAAGAAATGGTTGTTTATCGTGGTGGTGGCAGCTCAGGCGGTTTACTTATTAGCAATGGCGGGGTCTTATTATTTAATAGAGGATTTCGGTGAAACTGTCACACTTCAAACAGCACCCGTTGATCCTAGTGATGTGTTTTACGGAGATTATGTCATATTAAACTATGAAGTAAGTACCATTCCAGAAGGACAATTGAATGAAGAGGAACTAGAACGAGGAGACAAGGTTTTTGTTTATTTAGCACCTGTTGATGATGGGAGTTATGAAGTGCAAAGAGCATCAATACAAAAACAAGATGCTAAAGAAAACGAAGTGATAATGACCGGACGTTATGAATTTAAAGCAAACGATGGTTTCCAGGTAGACTATGGAATTGGTCGGTATTATGTTGAAGATAATACTGGTGAAACCTATGAAAATCATAGTGGCGACATGACTGTAGAAGTTGCTATAGCACCTTGGGGGCAGAAAAAAATAGTAGGTGTTACATTGGAGGAATAGGATTAGGTTGAACTTCCTATAGAGAATAGTTAGGAGTTAGTTGGTTCTATATACCTATTTATTTTCTAAATTAATATAAAATAGGAAAAAGTTTCTATTAAAAAAATAAGAATTATGAATGATACCCAACTAGACAAGTATCGATGTATAATAAAGGTAATCAGATTCAACGTCAAGTTCATAGCACATCTGTTGAATCTCGATAAAGGCAAACCTGATGAAAATCAGCGACGCAAAGCTATAGGGGCTACGGAGACATGTTGCCACGCATGAATCTACGCCAGCCAGTTACCGAAAGATTGCGGGTGCATTTTATGATCTAACCCACTTTCGGTAGTCGAAGGCAGGGTTATTTTTTATGCAGGAGGAAGTGACCAGTAGAAACTGCTCTACTCGAACCTACATGAATCTATTCCTTTTTACGACCATTTTTAGGAATAGACTAACATGATTAGTTCCCTCACCATTCTTTTCTGACATAAGACCTTGCCTAGACACGTACCTTGTCCTTTTGTAGGACATCCTCTATTTTAGCGTACATCCTTACGTTATTAGTTTATTGTAAGAACACAAGCAGTTGAGTTTTGAGTGATTTTTCCCCTTATACTAAATAGACGGCCTTACGTTTTATACGTAAGGCTCTTTTTTTGTTCTGGGATGAAGGGATGGGATGAAGGGACAGGTCCCTCGTCCCAAAGCAGGGTGCGGGACCAGGGGGAGTGGGACGGGGGACCTGTCCCTTCGTCTCACTGGATTCTTCTGGGTGGTTTTCAGTACAATGAAACTAGGTTTTACAATTGGAGGGTTATAGATGGATTTAGGATTACAAGGGAAGCGGGTTATTTTATTAGCAGCTAGTAAAGGATTAGGGAAAGCAATGGCAACGGAATTTGTAAGAGAGGGAGCGGAAGTGCTCATCTCTAGTAGGGATCCCGAGAATTTATTCTCAGCTGCACAAGAAATCAAGCAAGAAGTAGGTGGAGATGGGCCAGCTCCACACACACATGTATGTGATATAACGAGTGCAAAAGCAATTGAAGAACTGTTTGAGGCAGCTTCCGATAAATTAGGAGGTGTTGATGTACTAATTAATAATGCTGGAGGTCCCCCTGCCGGATCGTTTATGCAATTCAAAGATGAAGATTGGCAGCAGGCATTTGAATTGAATTTACTTAGTTTTATTAGAGCATCTCGCTTAGCAGTGCCGCAAATGCAAGATGCAGGGGGCGGACGTATTTTAAATATAGCATCCTCTTCCATAAAGCAGCCTATCGATGGACTTATTCTCTCCAACACTTTCCGTACAGGAATAGCAGGGTTATCCAAAAGCCTTGCCAATGAGTACGCGAAAGATAATATTCTAGTAAACACCATAGGTCCAGGGAGAATTGGGACAGAACGGGTGGAAGAACTCGACAACAAACAAGCTACTAGAAGAGGGTTATCGACTGAAGAAGTGAAGGCAGAAGCAGAAACAAAGATTCCTATGGGACGTTATGGAGAACCAGAAGAATTTGCAAAGACAGCAGTGTACCTAGCTTCATTTGCGAATACGTACATGACAGGTGAAACGTTAGTGGTTGATGGAGGATATGTGAAAGCTTTATAAATAGTTACAAGCCGCACGGGGTTAACATCACTCACGTGCGGCTTTTCTTAGTTTGCTTCTCTTAATGATGGATGCGCCGTACACAGCATGGTTACGGCAGCTACGCACAAAATGGTCACCGCTGAGAGTAGGAGTGTTTGAGTGGAGAAAAGGTATCCTCCTAATAAAATGACTACCAGATCAATGACGAAGATGACTGCTCCGACATTGATTTTTAACAAATCTGCAATCATTTGTGCTAGCAAATCGGTGCCACCTGTGCTTGTCCCATGGCGAAGCATGAAACCAATACCACCTCCAACAAACACCCCACCAATCATGGAACTGAGGGCAGGATCTAGTGCAAGGTGATGAAGTCTTAAACCATTAAATAAATCAATGAATAGAGATGAGATCAAGAGTCCGTGTAAACTATTATAGAAGTAATATCGATAATGAAACCATGCAATGGTGAAGATAGGGATACTACAGATAATAATAGCTAGTCCAGCTTCCATGCCCCACAAATAATTTGCAATCAAACCAATTCCTATTACCCCACCATCTAATACATGATAAGGGGCCAAGAAAAAATTTATGCCAATTGCCAACAGAGAGCTTCCGATTAAAATTATAGCCGCTTTTTTAAAAAGGAATTTCATAGGAATCTCCTTTACGTGTTTACTTATATGTGTATTCAAGAGATTGTCTTACATACTAGTTTTTAACAGAGCTTGATAGACAATATGTGGCTTGGCAAAGAGCGAATGTTTTGACACGTAAATGCTACAATTGTAAATTAGTATGTGTAGCAACTATTTTGAGAAAGTTGATGTAACAACTAAAGTAGGAAGATAGGTTGCATTGTAGGATGAAAACTGTTCTTATAGTTAAAATATTGAATCACTAGCAACTAAAGGAGTGAACACATCAACATGGCACAAGAATTTGAGAATCAAGAACCTTTGAAACGAAGTGTAAAAGATCATTGGTATGTAGAGTATAGTGAACAACGTTTTCCTTCTATTCAAAAAGGATGGGTTCTCCCTGCAGATCGCTGGAGAGAGTTTGATCCATTTATTTTAATGGCTGAGGATTGGTTCAAGCGAGGCACATTTTCTGATCATCCTCACAGAGGTTTTCAGACAATTACGTATGTTATTGATGGAAGACTTGAGCATGTGGATAATGGGGGAGGACAAGATATTCTCCACCCAGGTGATGTTCAATATATGAATGCAGGTTGGGCTGCTAGGCATGCGGAAGAGGGTGTAGAGGATGACATCGCTCACACTCTTCAATTGTGGTTGAATCTACCGAGCCATTTGCGTAAAACAGAGACAAAATATCAAAACGTGTATCTAGAGGACGTCCCAGAAGTCGCGATAGATGGAGGGTCTGTAAAGGTTTACTCTGGTGACATAGCTGGAGAAAAAGGTCCTTTAGAATCGCTCGTTCCTATTACTCTATCTGAAATTTCCTTAACAGAAGGTGCTTCTTATACTCATCAGTTACCGGAAAATCATAATGCATTTCTTTATGTATTATCAGGAGAAGTAAGTGTAGGGGAAAACGATCCTGTTAATCTGAAAAAACATGGTGTAGCTACCCTTACGTATGAAGAAAATGGCGATGAAACGAAAAAAAGTGAAATAAAACTAGATGCCAAAAGTCGTCGAACAAAGGTATTGGTCTATTCAGGAGTTCCAATTAAAGAAGAAATAGTTCAACATGGACCATTTGTGATGGGGACTATGGAAGAAATAAAGCAAACAATTCAAGACTTCCAACTAGGTAAATTTGGACCTTCCTCTCAATAAAATAATCTATTAAAGAATAAGCTGGAAATGTTGACGCATGTGGTTTCGCCCTAGAAATCACATGCTTTTTAATATCCAGAATATGGTGTGCAAATTCTCTTATTATGGTAAGCCCTTGAATTAAAGGGAATTTCACATCATTATAGAACTAACTGTGAAAGCTATATTATTAATGTAGTTTAGTAGATAGGGGAGAATTTAACTTATGGAACAGTATGTATATCTTATAAGACCAACTAGAGACAGCTTTGTCGATTCCATGACAGAACAAGAAGGGAAAGTTATGGATCGACACTTTGACTATCTAAACGAAATGTTATCTGAAGGAAACTTGATTATGGCAGGTCCTTGCCTGGATGGTGCATTTGGAATAGTAGTCTTTCGTGCTGAATCGGAGGATATGGCTAAGAAGGTAATGGAAAGTGATCCTTCTGTTATGGAAAGAGTTATGACTGGTGAAGTCCATCCTTATCGAGTATCACTTATGGAGAAGGAAAGCCAATAATAGAAAAAAGCTCAGATGACTCTGAGCTTTTGTTCTCGTCTAGGAAATTATAAAATTCAATGCTTGTGTATAACTGAAAAAGTGGTGCGGCCACTTCCAGCTCTAGCGCCCAGCGACTAGTATGCTTCCCTCGCCTCCGTACGATAAGTTAACATCGAATCACTTCGTTCTTCGTGTTGCCTTTATCTCCTACGGAATCAGGGGAAGTTCGATTAAGATCGCTGCATCGTGCAGCAACATCGAACCAACCCACATCGTGTGGGCCGCAGCATATACGTCGCTAGCAGGGCGCTTGCGCTTTTGTTCTTACTATTAAAAAGTTGTTGCAGCCATTGAAGCTCTTTCTAATCCATCTTCAACAATTGCTTCTGCTTTTTGAGGATGTTGATTGTGGCCTTCCACTACTACTGTTGTAATATCTTCAACGCCCCAGAAGCGAAGAATATTCTCTACATAATTCACGGCCATTTCTGCTGACTGGGCAGGTCCTTCTGAATAAACGCCGCCTCTTGCGTTCAATAGTAAGACTTTTTTATCTGGTAATAATCCTACAGGTCCTTCTTCTGTGTAATAGAAGGTCTTTCCAGATTGAGCCAAGTAATCAAAATAGGTATGAAGTACAGCAGGGATTGTGAAATTCCATAATGGGAAAGCAAATACCACTTTATCTGCTTCAAGGAATTGATTTAGATACCCATTCACTACTTCGGTGGCCTCTTTTTCAGACGGTGTTAGCTCCATTCCTTTTGAGAGTTTAAACATACCATTAATTTTGTCGGTGTCGTAATAAGGTAAGTTCTCCTCAAATAAATCTAATTCTTCTATTTGATGATCAGGGTGAGCTTCTTTATATTGCTCCAAAAACGTATGATAAAGCTTAACGCTTACAGATTGCTCGATGGGGCGGGAATTTGCTTTGATAAATAGAACTTTTGTCATGATTTATTCCTCCATATATTGTAAATTAGTTGTTATAGCAACTTGGTTTGTGGAAAAAGTTGGTGTAGCAACTATATAGGGATAAGAATGTTTATTTGGGTTGATCTACATTCTTATTCATCTTGTTAAGGATTCTTTCAAGTTCCATTAGTTCTTCATTTGTTATACCATTACATACGACATCATTAAATTCTTCAGCAATGGGAATAACTTTCTCTCCTAATTGTTTTCCTTCTTCAGTAAGGTATAATTTGAGAGAACGACGATCTTCTATTGAAAGACTTCTTGTAATGAATCCTTTCTTTTCAAGATTAGAAGCCATTCTAGCTACATTCGTTTTATCTTTGTTTAATTTTTGTGCTAACTGATTCTGTGTTAAACCATCCTCTTCCCAAAGTAGCATCATAATTAAGTTTTGTTCTGGAGCCAGGTTGTATGGTTCTAGTCTAGATTTAATCTCATTAGTAAGGTTTAAGTCTGTTTTGTGGAGCTTTATACTGATATAATCTTGAAAACCTAAATTCAAATCGACGCCCTCCAACTATTTAGTTGCTACACATACTATTTTGCGATGATTAGTATATACGCTAGGGGATGGATTGTCAATTGTAACGGATTTTAAATTATGGGGTTACTACTTATGAATTTTTATTCCGATAAAGCCCCATTATCTTGAAGACTTGGAATCGAGATATTTTTAGCAGCTGGTGGGTCCGATGC
>NZ_AVBF01000036.1 GCF_000770635.1 Pontibacillus yanchengensis Y32 | reverse complement strand
CCCAACCCTAATGATTTTAAAGTATCGGACCTATCCCAATATATCTCGAATCCAAGTCTTCAACATAATGGGGCTATAGTTAAATAAGTTACTACACCTCTAATAGGCTCAGAACAATATATCCTGAGCCTGTTATGTGCCACTAGTCTTATGTTTTTTTTAGAACCTAATACAAACTCCAGATTAAGTCCTTTACACTATTATAACGATTAGCTACATCATCCCAATTAACGATATTCCACCAATTCTTCACATACTCCCCACGTTTGGTTTGATATTGAAGATAATAGGCATGTTCCCATACATCTAATACAAGAAGAGGTACTACGTCCCATAATGAAAACATTTGGTGTTTTTCAACGGTTTGAATAGCTAATCTACCAGAGCGCATCTCCCAAACTAATATTGCCCATCCTACCCCTTCAACCGACTTGGCAGCATCTGAGAATTGTTTCTTAAAAGCTTCAAAACTACCAAAGTCTTTATTGATTTGCTTCAGCAGATCTCCCTTTGGTTTACCGCCACCATTTGGCTTCATATTAAACCAAAATATCGTGTGTAGAAAATGACCTGACCCATTAAATGATTGTTCCCGTAACCAATGCTTGATTAAGTCATCTTTATTGGTCTTTCTTAGTTCAGCTAACTTCTTTTCAGCCTTGTTCAACCCATCAACGTACGATTTGTGATGCACATCATGATGTAGACGCATTATTTCTTTTGAAATATATGGTTCTAGTGCATCATAAGCATATGGCAAAGGAGGAAGCTTATGCTCTCCTATGGGAACTGATTTCGTTGCTCGCTCTTTATTATAATAGGTAGCCAAGCTTTGTAGTAACTTTTGTCCCTCCGCTTGAAGGTTGTTCATTTCCTCTTTGGATATCTCATCTTGTTCTAATGCTTCCTGAATCCCTTTTTTCCACTGTTTCATTTGTTTATTCCATTTTGTTTGATTTTCTTCAGACATGTGAGTGCTGTTTACTTTTTCTTCAACTTCATCAGCCCAATTTAACAACGAATGTAGGTATTGTTTTTTTGCTGTTAGCATACCATCACCTCGCCCTATCGTATGCCCATCGCCCACTAAAAGTGAAAACGCTCCTCATCTAAGATGAGGAGCGTTTGTTCTTATCATTCTTTTGATTAAAATAGTCTGCTTCATAGAACGCTAAAGCTTCTCTAATTTGTTGAAAACCACCTTCTAATTCGTTCATTAATTTTCTTAATATATATGGTGGTTGATGGAAATATGTTATCGCATTCTTACCTGTATAAGCTGCTCTACTATCCTCTCTCCATGCATCACTCTTCGGAGAGAAAAATTCCATAATACATTGGTGATAGATCCCATATAACGTTTTCTCCGCGGCAGGTCTATGAAAAGATTGGGAATTCAAAAGGCGTTGCACTTTCTCATAAGCTTCATCACAAAAGACCTCTAATCGTCTTAAAGATTTTAACAATAAAGCGTAATAACCTTTGTTATGACTGCCCTCTTCCTTCAGCAATTGTTGAATAGAATATTGATTAAGGAAATCACTAATTTTTCGGAGAGAAGTATCCATCACATCTCTTACTTCCTCCAATTGAGTGAGAACCAATTGGTCATTCATCATTAAACCTCCCAAAGGGTTTCATATTACTATTATTATATGGCTTTTCACAGAAAAATACAGGGTTTTTGCACAATTTATCCTTGAATAAATTCTAATGTAGATTCTAAATCAAATCGATTCCCTTCCGATAGCGTCACACAAACGCTTTTAAGGTTATCCCAATGAATACCTTCAAAAAGGGCATTAAAATCTTCTTCTTGATTAATGTAAACTCGATTTCTATTTTTGTATTCAGGATATTTAATAAGTGCGACTAAAGCTACAATATCCCTCAAGTAAAAAGTAGCATGCTCTAAAGTTAGAATAGGGTCTGTTTCAAATGGTGTTAATGTAGATAGATTCGTTTCAAAATATCGGACATATAATATACGAAGCGAATGTTCTTTTCCTTTATCTACATACGTTATCTCCGATTGATTAAAAAAGTCTTCTGGTGAATTTGGTTTTTCTTTCTCTAATTCAATTCCGTTACATGCAATAATTTGCATTCAATCATTCCCCCTATTCATGACAAACTTTGTACATACTTATTCTTCCCGAAGTGAAAAAATCCTTTATTTAGAAAGGTTCTTTGTCAGAATCTACATTTTCTTGAAATGATTCAAAGAAGAGATCTGCTTCATCTTCCACATCTTCATTTTCTTGTCCTTCTGGTAGGGGAGGAAGCTCCTCTAATGAGGTCAATCCGAAATATGTCAGGAAGTCAGTAGTTGTCCCATATAAAATAGCACGACCTAACCCCTCTTTTCGACCTCTTTCTTCTACTAGAGACCGATTTAATAAAGTTTGTACAGGTCCATCACTTTTCACGCCTCGAACTTCTTCTATCTCCGTTCGAGTAATAGGCTGGTTATACGCTACAATAGCCAACGTTTCTAAAGCAGCCTGGGATAGTCTAGAAGCATGAGGAGAATCGATTAGTCGTTGATAATAGGCTGCATGTTTAGGCTTTGTGGTTAAATGATAATAGGCTTTCGATTGCATAATCGTTATGCCTCGACTATCTTGTTCATAGTCTTGTTTCAACTCATCTAATACCAACTGAACCGTTTCCATCTCTATTTCCATCACTTCTGCAAGCTGTTTTTGAGTCATTCCTTCATCCCCGGAAACAAATAACAAACCTTCAGCAATTGCTTTATATTGCTGTGTGTCCATATTACTCCTCCAATTTATATACAACTAGTTCTTCAAAATGTTTAGACTGTTCACATAAAATTTCTCTATTTTTCATTAGTTCCAAAATAGCAATGAACGTTACCACAATATGAGACCTTGTGGGTTGAGGAAACAAGTCAAAAAATCGAAGACCATGAGGAGTACTCTTTATTTGTGACATTACCTCATCCATACGCTCTTGTATTGGGATTTCTTGACGTTGTACTCTCGTCTCTAGTGGTTGCTCCCATTTCTTTTTGTTGAGTAGCTTTTGCATGGCGCCAATCATATCATAGATTGTGATATCACCTTGGGTCATAACAGGTTTTGCTTCTTTATCCTCGGTTTCTATTTGTTGAGGAGGTCTTGTATAAATCTGGTTTGCTTCCTCTTCTTTATCTTTAAGTTCTTGTGCCGCTTCCTTATATTTTCGGTACTCAATTAAACGCCGCATTAATTCTTCTCTTGGATCTTCTTCCTCATATTCTTCATCTTCAACCTCTAGCTCTTGATTAGGTAAAAGCATTTGACTTTTTATGGCAATCAATGTCGCAGCCATTACTAAATATTCACTAGCTATATCTAATTCTAATTGTTGCATTGTATGGATATATGCCATGTACTGTTCAGTAATTTCGGCTACTGGTATGTCATAAATATCGATTTCATAATGGTTGATTAAATGAAGCAACAGATCCAAGGGACCTTCAAAGGCGTCAATTTTAACCGTATAACTTTGGTTCATATGCCTTTCCTTTCTAGCTTCTTTCTAGCGAATTATACCGTTTTACACCTCTTATGATAAAACAGTTTTATCTACTTAGAATAAAAAAATCACTTTATTAGTGGAAACGCCCATACACATATGACGTTTCCCTCATATGGTAATACCGTAAGATAAATGTTATCAAAAAAACATTTATCCGTTAACAGAAAAAAGGAGGAATTCAAAGATGAGTGGATACGGTTATGGTGGCGGATTCGCGCTAATCGTTGTATTGTTTATTCTTTTGATTATCGTAGGTGCAAGCTGGTTATACTAAGTAACACCATGCGCGTTAAGCTTTGCTTAACGCGCATTTTATTTTGACGGTTCTTTGCCTATGTATGATAAACTATAAAATGATTCTATCAAATGTACTTTAGTAAAGGGAGCTTTTTTTTATGTATGATCAAGCCTATGTGGACTACCTTGCACATTTTCATGGAACAAGAGATTATTTCGAATGTCATGAACTTTTAGAGGATAGATGGAAGGAAGAAACCCCTTTAGATAGACAGGCTGTCTGGGTAGGCCTGATTCAGTTGGCTGTAGCAATGTATCATTATCGCCGAAACAATCATAAAGGGGCAATGCGTACAGCTCAGAAAGCTCAAACCATTCTTCTTAAGAAACAGAATCTCCTTGATAAATATGGGTTAGACCAACACAAAATGAAGGAGTTCCTCGAAAACCTTATGCACAAACTTGAATTAGACAAACCATATGAAAGTATGAATCTCCCCATTAAAGATGAACATCTTTTATCTGCTGTGCACGAGCGATGCACCGAGTTAGGTTGTACCTATGGAGCACCAAGTCCCCTTGAGGATACAGAGCTTATCCATCGTCATTCACAGAGAGATCGTTCTGATGTAATTGAAGAACGGAAGCGTCAATTACAAAAAAGAGAAGAAAACCGATCATAATCATTTAGTCTAAGGTGAAAAAAATGCCAGTTCCTATCGGATAGGAGCTGGCTTTATTATAGTACATTTCATTTATTTAGCTTTAGCATCACAGTGTTCAATAAATGCCTCTGTTCTTGTGTTTGAGCATACTGAATATTTGGTTCCTAGTTGATTATTCACAGCTTCAACCATCTTCTTTCCAATTCCCATATTCCGATGAGATGGATTAACTGTGATGTGTTGTATAACTGCTTGTTCTTGATTTTCATCAACTTGAACACCAATAGCACCTAGTATATCTTCTTCTTTCCATAAAAACAATTGCCATCTCTCATTGGTCTCATACTCTTTTATAGTGCCGATCAACTTTTTTACATCTTTTTCTTCCGGCATAAATGATAAAAGACCCATGGCAATTTTTTCAAAACTCTTTTTATATCGAATTAACATATTTACCCCTCGCTATGAAAAAAACTTCCCTATCATGGAGAGCAGAAAAATAATGGCAACTGCAGCCATTAACCAGAAGAGCTTTTTTTCTTAATTCTCGCTATTAATAACGTAACAACCTTACCAAAAATAAGAGGTACCAACTGTACTTTACGAGTCGTTTTATAAACTAGATTATACTCTTCAGTGTCTTCCTATTCAATGACAAAGAATATCCAGTACAGAATTCCCCACGTCATACTTATACTTAAGAGTATGAGAAAGAGTATCCAGTTTTTCTTCTTCACCCTCATCACTCCTCCCTTATTATAACGACATTTACACATAATGCAAGCCCTTTTATCCTATCTCAAAATGAGTAGAAAAGGTTACCTGTAAGAAGAGAAAATTCGTTTCCATAAAGCTTCAGCTATTACATAGCCGTCTGATTTTTTTTTAGCAAACTTAAACGGAATCAAGTTCATTGTTGTAAGCCATAGATTGAATGCAATAAATAGTGAGAGATATGGATGTTCGACAACATAAAACATTAAATAACCAAGAAGTACAAGTAGGGCATTAATAAGTGGCCCTGCCCCAGATATAATAGCACGTTCAGACAGAGTATGTTCAGGATCACGCTCATAAGCTGCTAAAGCTCCTAAGAAGATAAACAAATTAATAGTAATGGTAAAAACACCTTGTTTGCGCTCCCATAAACTTGGACCTAAACCAAGTTGGATGTATATATAACTAGATTGAAAGAAATAAGCAACAATTCCATGTGCTAACTCATGTAAGAACAAGCTTAGAGGAGCAATGACAAATAAGAGTAATACAAAAAAATCCATGCTTCTCTCCTTCCACATATAAAATCAAGTCCTAGGTATGTAGCTTGGGATTTCTTTTCATAAAAGCATTAATCCCTTGAGAATGCAAAGAAAAAGAGTAAGTCACAATGACTTACTCTACTCTTCTGCTACCGTGACTTTATTCATAACATCGCCGACGCGAACGCGGTCAATAATGTCTAAGCCTTCTGTTACCTGACCAAAAACGGTATGTCTTCCGTCAAGATGTGGTTGAGGAGAATGAGCAATAAAGAACTGGCTTCCACCAGTATCCTTACCAGCATGCGCCATAGATAAGGCACCTCGTTGATGCTTATGTGGATTTCCTTCTGTTTCACATTTTATAGTGTAACCAGGTCCACCACGACCTGACCCTTCTGGGCAGCCTCCCTGAATAACAAAATCAGGTATTACACGGTGAAAAGATAATCCATTATAGAAACCAGAATTAGCTAGTTTCTCAAAATTCTCAACTGTACCTGGTGCAGCTTCCTCATACAAATCAAAAACAATTTTTTCTCCATTTTCGAACTCTATTGTTCCTTTTTTCATAGTTATTTCCTCCTCTTTACTAGGGACGTTCATAGGATAGATCGAGTCTAGTCACCTCTTGGTATGATTCACGTTGTATAACTAGTTGATGATGACCATCTTCTACGAATACTACAGCGGATTTCGGAAATCGGTTATAGTGATTACTCATTGAATATCCATAGGCACCTGTACTAAAGGTAGCCAATACATCTCCGCTTTCTATAGCTGGAACGTCTACATCCCATATTAACATATCTCCAGATTCACAGCACTTTCCAGCAATAGATACAGTTTGGTGTATGGGTGCATCCATCTTATTCGCAACAGCAGCTTCATATCTAGCGTGATATAAAGCAGGTCGAAGGTTGTCCGTCATCCCACCATCTACCGATACATACGTTCGCACATCTGGGATATGTTTAATCGCACCCACAGTATATAGGGTAACACCTGCATCTCCAACAATTGCTCGACCAGGCTCTATCCAAATCTCAGGCAGTGTGAAGCCATACTCCATTGATTGCGACTTCACTTCCTTTACTAGCTCTTTCACATATGTTGTAAGTGGTAATGGTTCATCTTCGTCCGTATATTTTATACCAAATCCTCCGCCAAGATTTAGAACGTCTGGAGTATATCCGTGCTTTTCTTTCCAGTTCCCCAATGCTTCAAACAGCTTTTTTACCGCCATAATAAAACCATGCGTCTCAAAGATTTGCGATCCGATATGACAATGAAGTCCTTTTACATGAATACGATCACTTGCTTGCAACTGTAATAATGCTTGTTCAGCTTGACCATTCCAAAGATCAAACCCAAATTTGGAATCTTCTTGACCAGTAAGAATATAATCATGGGTATGCGCTTCAATACCAGGTGTAACACGAAGTAGCACATCCATTTGTTGCTCATATTTGGTTAACAACTCTTTTAGTAATTCAATCTCAAGGAAGTTATCTACTACGATACATCCAATGCCTTCCTTTATAGCCATTTCTAGCTCATCCATACTTTTATTATTTCCGTGTAGGTGTATGCGTTCCTTAGGAAATTCTGCCTGGATGGCAGTATGCATTTCTCCTTGTGATACCACATCTAGGCTTAAGCCTTCTTGTTGAGCAACTTGCAGCATAGCTACGGAAGAGAAAGCTTTTGAGGCATACGCCACTTGTGCTTGAACACCTAACTCCTTAAATGTTTGAACGAAGCTTTGAGCGTTCTTTCTTATTTGTTCTACATCATAGACAAAAAGAGGTGTCCCATATGTATTAGCTAAATCTACAGCATCAACACCCGCTATAGTTAGATGCCCTAGTTCATTGCTTTCTGTTCGATTCATGCTTACCCACTCCCATTAAACGATCTAATCTACATTATTCTCTCTATATTATATAAAGAAACACGTTTATACTACAAAAAGAAGGCAGTCCTCCTGCCTTCTTTCCTTTTACGCACTGAAAGATTAAAATCAATTTATCATACCATGCGTTTTTATTCAATATGGAATTACCTATTTGCGGTAATCGTTTCGAGGGTGAACGATACTTGGTCGTTTCTTCGATAACGGTACTGATACTCTAAATAATATTTGCATCAATGCCATGAAATTAAATGGTATAAACGGCCAAAAGTATGGAGTATTTAATGAATTTGTTCTAGTTAACATTAGGATATAAAGTGTACATCCAATCATAAATCCTTTTACTCCAAAGAGCGCAGTAATGGTGATCAACAATAGTCGACTAATTTTATTTGCAACACTAAGTTCATAACTAGGTGTAGAAAAGGAACCAATTGCCGCAACGGAAACGTATAAAATAACTTCAGGAATAAACAATCCCACATCAATCGCAATTTGACCGATTAACACCGCTGCTATTAATCCCATAGCAGTTGAAAGTGGTGTTGGGGTATGAATCGCAGCAATCCTTAAAAACTCTATACCTATATCAGCTAAGATTAATTGTATGATAACCGGCACATTGCTTTCATCTTGAGGTCCAATATACTGTAGGTTAGCTGGTAGTAGCGTTGGATCCATAACAAACAACATCCATAATGGCAAAAGAAATAGGGACGCAAAAATTCCAAAATAACGGATCCATCGAACAAACGAACCGACAATTGGTGTTTGTCGATACTCCTCTGCATGTTGTACATGATGAAAGAACGTTGTAGGTGTTATAATCATACTTGGACTTGTATCCACCATGATTAACACGTGGCCTTCAAAAAGGTGGGCTGAAGCAACATCTGGCCTTTCTGTGTACCGTACTAATGGAAAAGGAATCTTTCCTTGTTTTACGATAAATTCTTCGACCGTTTTATCAGCCATGGAAAGACCATCTGTATCAATTTGTTTTATTTCATGTTTGATTAGATCAATTAAACCAGGGTCTGCAACATCTTTTAAATAGGATATACATATATCTGTCTTAGAGCGTTCTCCAACTTGAAAAATTTCATGCCGTAAACGTTCATCTCGTACTCGTCGTCTTGTAAGAGCAGTGTTTTCAATTATGTTCTCTGTATATCCGTCTCGACTACCACGTACTACTTTTTCTGTATCCGGTTCACTTGGAGAGCGACCTGGATAGGAACGAACATCAACGATGAAGGCATCTGTGCTTCCATCAATAAAGATAACAATTAAGCCCGAAAGCATTTGAGTAATGGCATCATTCATGGAAGTAGCTTTTCGAACTTGTTGATGAACAAGCCTGTTTTCTATGATAGAAACCAATTTAGAGCGGTTATGTCTCTCTACATCATTGATCTCAACCAACTTTTCCATTATTTCTATGATGTATTCCGTATCACATAACCCTGTTAAGTAAAATATATCAACTTCGCGTTCGAATATAATTATTTTTCGAAAACCCAAGTCAAAAGAAACACCTACACCAGCATGTTCCTTCATGAATTTTTCGGTATCTTTTAGATTTTTAAAGATGGGAGTATCACTCTGAGATTTCATTTTCCTCAGCCCTTTCCAGAATTAACTCAATTGCTTTTCTCGTAATGGGGGCCCCTTTTTTTATATCATCTTTACCTCTCATCTTCCCTATATCACCAATGGCAACGATGGTAGGGATTGATAATTGGTCCAAACAGTAAACCGTATCCCCGCTTATCCTCCCCACTTCCATTTCAGGTATTCCTTCTTTATCAACACCAAAAGGAACTAATTCCCCGTCACCATCAATAGCGAAATCAAAACGAGACCATTCTCTAAATTTTGTATGAGATGCGACAGCGATTGCACCAATAATTTGAACGGACTCGTTAGTTGCTATTTGCTCTAATAGTTTCTCTCCTGGCCCTATACCAGGAATACCAGCATCATCAAACAAAACATAAACTGGTTCACTTTTAGCAGATTTTATAGAAGCAAGTATCTCATGTTCAGAAGCCGTAGTTGGATTAGCGGAAAGATGGGCTAAACAGGTGCCGCCTAAAGTTTCCGACAAGGAAAGAAGTACCTTCCGAGCATATTCATCTCCATCTGTAACAACAATTACTTTTTTGGCATGCATGTCCATCTACCCCTTTGGTTTAAAAATAACAGCCACTAGGAAACCAAATAAGATTGCAGAGGCAATACCTACAGATGTTAAATGAAAGATACCCATTGCGATTCCCATGAATCCATTTTCCTCAGCCTGTTCCATCGCCCCGTGAAGTAAAGAATGACCAAAGCTTGTTATCGGAACCGTAGCGCCAGCTCCAGCAAACTCAATTAACTTATCGTATATATCAAAACCATCTAATACAGCACCAGCTACAACAAATGAGGACATCACATGTGCAGGGGTTAGCTTAAAGATATCGAAAAGAATTTGCCCAATAACACAAATACCTCCCCCTACAACAAAAGCCCATACATAATCCATTATTGTCCGCCTCCTTCTGACCTCATCAGTACCACACCATGAGCAATGGTTGGAATCGTTTCCTTTTGCTGAACCATGGTTGGACTCATAAGAGCACCTGTTGCAACAACAAAAATCTTGTTATAACGTCCCTCTTTTAGAGCTTGGACAAGGTGACCGTAAGTCACAACTGCTGAGCAGGCACAGCCGCTTCCTCCTGCAAATACTTGTTGGTCACTGTTATACACCATTAATCCGCAATCATTGTAGAGTTGATCTATTGTGTAGCCATCTTCTTTCAACATATCCTTTAGTATGACACTACCTACTCCTGATAAATCTCCTGTAACAATTAAATCATAGTCCTCTGGTTTTCTTCCTGTATCTTCAAAGTGTGTTTTGATTGTGTCATATGCAGCAGGTGCCATCGCTGACCCCATATCAAATGGATCCTTTGTGCCATAATCCATTACTCTTCCTATCGTTGCACATTCAATTCTTATTTCAGATTTCACTTTTGAAACTAAAGCTGCACCAGCACCGGTAACAGTGGAAGTTGCTGTTTTCGGTTTTTGTCCGCCATACTCTGTTGGATATCGAAACTGTCGCTCTGCAGTAGCATTATGACTGCTCACTGCTGCAATAACATGATTTGCAAATCCCGCATCAATGAGGGCACTTCCTACAGCTAACGTCTCCATCGAGGTCGAGCATGCTCCAAACATACATAAAAAAGGAATGGATAAAGATCTAGCGACATAATTGGACGTCACATTTTGGTTAAGTAAGTCCCCTGCTAAAAATAAATCAATTTGATCTTTCGACATATTTGCCTTTGATAAACAAACATCTATAGATTCACTCATCAATCGTCTTTCAGCTAGTTCCCAGTTCGCCTCTTCACAATGTAACTTATCATGGCTAATATCGAACGTATCCGCAAGCGGTCCTTCCGCCTCTTTAGGCCCAACCGCCGTCCCAGTTGAATTTAAATATAAATAATTCTCATACATCCAAGTTTGTTTTCCAGCTTTGCGCATCACCATTCCTCCTACATGATTGCTTGAAATACATATCTAATAATACCTACGATATAAGCCGCCACAACTCCAAATACGATAACAGAGCCTGCAAGCTTGAATAAATTTGTAGCCACACCTAGAACTAAACCTTCACTTTTATGTTCCAAGGCCGCACTCGTTATAGAATTAGCAAATCCCGTAACAGGAACAGCTGAACCTGCTCCTGCAAATTGAGCAATTTTGTCATACACTCCAAACCCAGTTAATAATGCTGATAATAAAATTAGAGTAGTAACAGTTGGATTCCCTGCTTCTCGTTCTGTCATATTAAACAAATCCATGTATAGACCCGTTAAGAACTGTCCAAGTAAACAAATACTTCCGCCCACTAGAAATGCTCTTAGACAATTTCCAATTAAACTCGGCTTAGGTTGGTATTCTTTAACCGTTTTGTCATACTGCTGTTGATTGAATTTTTCACTCATATGATACACCTCAATTTAGTTTACAAAGATAGTCCATTGAAACAAGGAACCGAAAATCTTTCCTAGTACAATCGCCATTAAAAACCATAATAGACTTTTTTCCATTCCAATCCGTCTCGCTAAAATAGGAAATACATTTAATACTTCCGTTAAAGCAGCCGCTAACATTCCAATAAAAACTCCATGGAATCCACCCCAAATTGCTAGTATGATTACCGGAAAAGAAACGGGAATATCATCGAAAGATAGAAGAGTACCAAATAATACACCTAGAACCACACATAGTTCATACAACCTTGTGTACCTAGCACTCTTACTTAGTTGAACAAGCCTTGGTATAATACCTAACACAGTAAGAAATGCTACGAAGCCAGCTCCTACCGCTAACCCAGAGGCTAAGCCGATAAAAGATTCAATTAGTGGATGAATCATCATAATCGCTATCCTTCGTAATATGATTTTCATGATAAACAATGTATTGATCTAAATCCTGTTGATACTTATGCATTTCTACTTCCAGAGGACTTGGTTCCTCATTAATTCGTTTCTTAAATAGATGATTAAAGAAAAGGATCATACCAAGACCTAGTCCAAGAGAATAAGGTATTTGAATCCATAAAGGGTGCTCCTTTTGTTCACCTGTCAGCAGGAAATGCAATTTCTGTTGTACTTCCTCCATGCTGACATCATAATGAAAATTCATTATTGCCATCGCTGCACCAACGAATAACAATAACCATATGACACACACCAATAAAAGGGAAGGCTGTTTCTTATTACTTGGTATCGTTACGATGGTTTGATTAGGACCAAGCGCTTGAATTTCTAAGTTCTTATGAAGTTGGTGTAGCATGTAAATCACTCGAAAGACATCTAAAATGACAATGTTTCGATCGGTTCCTTTTATACGATAAAGCTCAATTTCATTTAATTTTTCCTTCCATTCCTCTTCACCAGAGATATAGGCAACATCGGATAAGTATAAGGTTTGATTTCTTTTCGCTTGTATTTTGCTTTTCATTCTGAGATAAACAGTCGTACTCATCTACACCCCTCCTTATCTAGAGAAGTTTATGGTTAGTATGAGTAACATGAAGGTTTATCATGCGTGGTCTATTTATTTCCATGTTATTTCCATCTTAAGGGTTGAATTTGTAATTTGAGTACTTGTTACAGTTTGGTTTTTATAGTCGTTAATGGCCCTATTATGTTGAAGGTTTACTGAATGGTGGTATTAATGGAGCGAGGGATAGTTTAGGACAAAAAGTGATGCTATGCTAACGGACATATAGTATCTTATTCTACGGTTTGAAGGCTATTTTGCATTCGCAACGGACATACAGTGCGCTATTTAGCCTAAATCACTTTAATGTAGTGTGTTTTTTCACAAATAAGGAACTGTATGTCCTTTAGCCTCTCCAAAAGAGGGTTTTCACAGAAAACAAGAGACTATATGTCCGTCAAAATAGGTTCCTACGTAGTGCCGATTCCGATAACAACATATCCGACCCACTCCTTACCCATTAAATATTTCGAATGCCTCTATACCTGAATAAACTTATTATCCTTCATAAAACAAAAAAAAAAGACTCCCCAATATGGGAAGTCTTATATTTATTCTTTCATTTGATCCTTAATAAAGCTGAGAATTTTCTTCTCAAGTCTTGATACTTGGACTTGGGATATGCCTAGTCTTTCTGCCACATCAGATTGTGTCTGATCTTTATAATATCGTAGATAGACAATCAACCTTTCTCTTTCATCCAATGAACGAATAGCCTCTTGAAGGGCTATTTTATCAAACCACTTTGTATCTTGTTCTGCTATTTGGTCCAAAAGTGTAATGGGATCTCCATCATTTTCGTACACGGTCTCGTGAATTGAATGTGGTGATTTGGATGCTTCTTGCGCTAGTACGACATCTTCAGGTGAAATGTCTAATTCCTTGGCAAGTTCTTGTACTGTAGGGGTGCGCCCCAGTACTTTCGTAAGCTCATCCTTCTTTCTGCGAATCTTGTTGCCTGTTTCCTTTAAACTACGACTAACTTTCACACTACCATCGTCACGGATAAATCGCTGTATTTCTCCAATAATCATTGGTACAGCATACGTTGAAAATTTCACATCATAGGAGAGATCAAACTTATCAACCGATTTTAAAAGCCCAATACATCCAATTTGAAAAAGATCATCCGGATCATAACCCCGATTTAAAAATCGTTGAACTACCGACCAAACAAGACGCATATTTTTTTCTACCAAAATGTTTCGGGCTTCCTGGTCTCCCTGTTGACTTTGTGCAATGTACACTTTAACCTCTTCATCAGACAACTGTTCTTGTTTTTTAGATTGCTTTAATTCCACATCCATACGCATGTCCCCTTAATTACATAAGGTTTTGCTTTTTTTTAAGTGCTTGACCAGTCTTACGGTTGTCCCTTGACCCGGAATAGATGTGATATCTACTTCATCCATGAAATTTTCCATAATCGTAAAGCCCATTCCTGAGCGTTCTAATTCTGGTTTAGATGTGTATAACGGTTGTTTTGCCTCATCGATGTTGTCAATTCCCATACCCTCATCCCAAATAGTTAGCTCGACGGATCCTTCACAAAGGACACAGTCAATATGTACGAGTCCTTCGTCATGCTCCTCATAACCATGGATAATAGAGTTGGTAACTGCTTCTGATACAACGGTCTTCATTTCTGTCAGTTCATCCATTGTAGGGTCTAATTGCGTTACAAATGCTGCTACCGTAACACGTGCAAACGACTCATTCTCACTAAGAGCTGAAAATTGAATATGCATCTCATTTTTATTCATTAAGACGCCACCCCCAACGTTTCAAGTGCAAATGCCTCATTTTCTTCTAGACGGATAATTTTAAATAATCCTGACATTTCGAATAAACGCTGTACAGCTGGAGAGATAGAACATACAACCATTTCCCCTCCATTTTGCTTGACCTCTTTATATCTTCCTAAAATAACGCCAAGTCCAGAGCTGTCCATAAAACTGAGGGATTCAAGATTTAGCACTACATGCTTAAGCTCTTGTCTCGCCATTATCGTCTGCCACTCATTACGTAAATTCTCAGCTTCATGATGATCTAATTCTCCTGCTAGTCGAACTAACAGCACATGTTGTTTTGTTTCAAAGTGAACGGAAAGACTCACAGTTTCTTCCTCCTCAAAATTAGGTTAGTGAGTCTTTCTCCTTTTTTCATTCATTATCCTGCTAACTGACAAAAGAAGTGTTGATTCGATGAAACCTCTTACGATTATCGATGTTTCACCATTTCATTAAGAGATCTTTTGAATAACGTCCAAACTCCAGCTTCCTTAACGTCTTCTTTAACGATTAATGTAGATTCAGATAATTTCTTATCGTTACTTGTCACGGTCAATACACCAATCTCTTGCCCACTCTTTAATGGCAAAGATAGGTCTTTATGATAAGAGATATCCGCTTTTACATTTTCGATTGTCTCCCCTTTTTTCTTTAAGACAGACACAGATTCACTCGTAACTACATCAATAGTTGGTTGTTGAGCACGTATCATCCGCATTTGATCTACTGGCTGATAACGTTTGTATAAGGATTCCGTTTCATAATGATTAAATGCATAGTCTAGCATTGAGGAGATACTTGCATTACGGTTTTTAGGTGTATCCGCCCCCATTACGACTGCAATCACACGCATATCATTCTTTTTCGCTGTTGCAGTTAAACAATACATGGCTTCACGAGTAAAACCTGTTTTCAATCCATCAACGCCAGGATAGAACTTCACAAGTTTATTTGTATTTACAAGCCAAAATTCGTTATCCGTCCCCTTGCGAAGATAGTCGTCGTATTTGCTTGTATATTCTGTGATTCCTTCATGCTTTAATAACTCTTTTGCCATTAATGCCATATCCTCAGCAGTACTATAATGTCCTTCTGCTGGAAGGCCTGTCGTATTTTTAAAGTGTGTATTTTTCAATCCTAATTGCTTTGCTTTAGCGTTCATTTGCTTAACAAACTCTTCTTCACTGCCAGCTATTCGTTCCGCTAACGCAACAGAAGCATCATTACCTGAAGCAATGGCTACTCCTTTTAATAGTTCATTTACAGTCATTTCTTCACCAGGCTCAAGGAAGATTTGTGATCCTCCCATAGAAGCTGCATATTCGCTAGCACGAACTTTTTCATCCAATTTCAAAGAACCATCATTAATAGCTTCCATGACAAGAACCAATGTCATGATTTTAGTCATACTTGCAGGTGGAAGCTTCTCATCTGAGTTCTTGTTGTATAGGACTGTACCTGTATCTCTCTCAATTAGTATTGCAGATTTTGCTTTCTCAGCTAACTTAGGCCCCGTTTCCTCTGCCGCAAAGGAAGTTGGAGCAAAGACCGATAGCATAACAAATACAATGGTTATCCAGACACCAAACTTTTTCATCGTTGTCCCTCCAATCGTAATGTTAGCTATTTTTTCCAAGCTGAGACTGTTTTATAACATGGAATTCTATATTATTGAAAAAAAGAGAGCGGAGGTATATGCTTTATTTTTAGTTAATAGATGGAGCAAGTAATTTAAACTAACTTTTATTCAATATTAGAGGTATAGTTTTGAAGGCTTGGATTTGAGATAATTTTTGGATATAGAGTGGGTCCGATGCTCAAAGAGGTTTAGGGATGGGTGGGAAACGGCTCGCGTCCTGCGGGCGGCCCTACACGACGTAGGGTCGCCGGCAGGACGCGAGTTGTTCCACGGCCACCTTTATTCCATTTAAAACAACGGAAACATCTATCATCCCCAATTTATCTCGAATCCAAGTCTTCAAGATAATGGGGCTTTAGAGGAAGAAGGGAACAAAACTACTTCAATTTCCTACAGCCAAACATAAAAAAAGAGAGATGCAAGGTGGCATCTCTCTTCAATCAAGCATTATTCTCCTGTAACCATATTGTGAATAAGGGTTGGTGCTGAGACTTTTTCATCAGAGATAGTGATATTTGCGTAAAGCTTTTCTTTCACGTCTTCCACATCATCTTGATTTGCGTAAATCGTTAGAAGGGATTCGCCCTCTTCTACGTAGTCTCCCACTTTCTTGTTTAGGTAAAGACCAACAGCTAAATCAATTTCTGACTCTTTCGTCGCACGGCCTGCACCTAGCATCATGGCAGCAGTTCCTAGTTCATCTGCTACAATGTCGCTAACATAGCCAGATTTTTTGGCGTTTAGTTCAAACTGTTTTGAAGCTTTTGGCATCACAGATGGGTCTTCAACTACGCGTTCGTCACCACCTTGAGATTTAAGGAAAGTACCAAATTTCTCAAGAGCTTTGCCGTTTTTCATGTTTTCTTCTAATTTCTGACGAGCTTCATCAAGTGTGTCTGCTTTACCTGCAAGTACAACCATTTGACTTCCAAGGGTTAAGCATAATTCTGTTAAGTCCTCTGGACCGTTTCCTTTTAAGGTTTCGATTGCCTCTTCTACCTCTAATGCATTTCCAATTGCGCGACCTAGTGGCTGATTCATATCAGAAATGACAGCCATCGTGTTACGACCAACGTGATTTCCAATACGAACCATGGCTTCTGCTAATGCTTTAGAGTCTTCTAAACTCTTCATAAAGGCACCAGCACCAGTTTTCACATCAAGTACAATCGCATCTGCACCGGCAGCAATTTTCTTACTCATAATTGAACTAGCAATTAAAGGGATAGAATTAACGGTTGCTGTTACGTCCCGAAGACCGTATAGTTTTTTATCAGCAGGTGTTAAGTTACCGGTTTGACCAATTACAGATAGTTTGTTGCTGTTTACTAAATCGATAAATTGACTCTTATCGATTTCAACGTGGAAGCCAGGAACAGCTTCTAGCTTATCAATCGTTCCACCAGTATGACCTAATCCACGACCACTCATTTTTGCAACAGGTACATCAAGAGAAGCAACCAATGGTCCTAGAATAAGTGTTGTCGTATCACCTACGCCGCCTGTTGAGTGCTTGTCCACTTTGATGCCCTCGATTGGTGAAAGATCAATTGTATCACCGCTATTTACCATAGCTGTTGTGATATTTGCTCTTTCTTCATCGTTCATATCCTGGAAGAAAATCGCCATACATAGAGCACTAGCTTGATAATCCGGAACCTCTCCATTTGTGTAACCTTCAACGAAAAAGTCAATTTCTTCCTTTGTCAAAGCATAACCGTCTCTTTTTTTCGCAATAATATCATACATTCTCATATTCTCATCACCCTTATTTAAAAGTTAACAAAACAGTATTTATAGTGTCTTCAATGTCTCTTTTACGAAATTCAAGAAATCTTGACGTACCTGTTGAGTTGTTTCAATTACCTCGTCATGCGTTAGAGGCTGGTCTAGAATCCCTGCAGCCATATTGGAAATACAGGAAATACCTAAAACATTCATACCTGCATGATTCGCAACAATAACCTCTGGTACTGTAGACATGCCAACTGCATCTCCACCTAACGTACGAAGCATGCGGACCTCTGCACCTGTCTCATAGGAAGGTCCGGTATTGCCTACATACACACCTTGTTGCACTTTTAATCCTAATCGGTCAGCACACGCTTTTGCATGCGTTGCGAGTTGACCATCATATGCCTTGGACATATCAGGGAATCTTGCACCTAGTTTCTCATCATTAGGTCCGATAAGTGGATTGTCCCCCATGTTATTTATATGATCACTAATAATCATTAAATCACCAGCGTTAAAGTTCTCATTAATACCACCAGCTGCATTGGTTACAAATAATGTTTCCACGCCTAACTCTCTCATTACTCGTACAGGGAACGTCACTTGTTGCATGCTGTATCCTTCGTAATAATGAAAACGACCTTGCATAGCAATGACTTGTTTACCTTCAAGTGTACCTATTACAAGTTGTCCTTTATGACCCGCTACGGTTGATTCTGGGAAATGCGGGATATCTCCGTATTTGATCGTAACAGGGTTCTCAATTTCATCCGCAAGAACTCCTAGCCCTGAACCTAAAATCATGCCAATCGACGGTTGATTGGTACTTTGTTTTTGAATAAATTGAGCTGCGTCTTTAATTTGTGTAGCGTCCATTATTCCATCCCCCTTATTTAATATCTTTTAGAAAACTTGTTCCGTATTCTGGCATCTTCGTATTGAAATTCTCGGCTACAGTTGCACCAATGTCAGCGAATGTCGTTCGTAGAGGTAATTCTTTACCCTCGTTTCTTTGCTTGTTATAAACAAGTAAAGGAACCAATTCACGAGTATGATCCGTACCATGGTGAACAGGGTCATTACCATGATCGGCAGTAATGATTAGTAAGTCATCATCCTGTAGCTTCTCTAACACTTCTGGTAAACGTTGATCGTATGACTCAAGTGCTTCTCCATAACCTTGAGGATCACGACGATGACCATATTTCGCATCAAAATCAACAAGATTTAAGAAATTCAATCCTGTAAAATCTTCATCCATTGATTCTACTAGTTTGTCCATTCCATCCATGTTATCTTTTGTACGAATCTCCTTGGTAACTCCTTCACCATCATAGATATCAGATATCTTACCTAATGCAATCACATCATAATTGTCATCCTTTAGATCGTTCATAACAGTGCGACCAAATGGCTTTAACGCATAATCGTGTCGGTTAGATGTACGTTGGAAATTACCTGGCTCACCAACGAAAGGTCTAGCAATGACGCGTCCAATCATATACTTTTCGTCTTTCGTGATTTCACGGCACATTTCGCAAATTTCGTAGAGCTCGTCAATTGGTACAATATCTTCATGTGCTGCAATTTGAAGCACAGAATCTGCTGATGTGTACACAATTAGAGCACCTGTTTCCATATGCTCTGGACCTAACTCATCAATAATAGCAGTACCTGATGCAGGCTTATTCCCAATGACTTTTCGACCGGAACGTTCTTCAATCTCATCAATTAATTCTTTAGGGAACTCCTCAAAGGTTCTGAATGGCGTATCAATATATAACCCCATTATCTCCCAGTGCCCTGTCATCGTATCTTTTCCATTAGACATCTCCTGCATCTTTGTATAATAAGCAAGCGGATGTTCAGCTGGTTCAATACCTTTAATATGGCGAATATTACTCAAGCCAAGCTTTCCCATATTTGGCATGTTAAGGCCACCCATGTGTTCAGCAATATGACCTAATGTGTCTGCTCCTTTGTCATTGAATTGTTCCGCATCAGGTGCTTCGCCAATTCCAACAGAATCCATTACAACTAGAAAAATACGTTTATAATTGTTCATGATTCATCCCTCCTATAAATGTTACATTCCCTGGTTTGCTTATCTATATTCACCAGGTTGTAAGAGGTCAGACCTCTTAAAGAAAAAAAGAATTACGCCCGTGGATGATACGAGCGATAAATATCTTTTAACCTTGCTTTTGTTACGTGCGTGTAGATTTGCGTGGTGGATATGTCGGCATGGCCTAACATCTCCTGAACAGCTCTAAGGTCTGCCCCATTTTCTAATAAATGTGTGGCAAAGGAATGCCGAAGCGTATGAGGAGTAATTTCCTTTTGTATGCCAACCTCCTCAGCAACCGCTTTCAGTATCTTCCAAAACCCTTGTCTTGACAGAGCGTTACCATGATGGTTAACAAATAAATAGTCTTCTTTTTTTTGTTTCACTAAAGATGGTCTTGCTTCCTCTAAATACCGTTCGACTGATTGCTTAGCCATGTTGCCAAGTGGAATAATTCTTTCTTTTGAACCTTTTCCTAGACAACGAACAAATCCCATCGTAAGGTGTAAATCACTAACTTTTAGGGTTACAAGTTCTGTTACACGCAAACCTGTCGCATATAAAATCTCTAGCATCGCCTTGTTACGAATCTCGAGTGCTTCATTTGCTTGGATATTTAATAGTGCATCCACGTCACTCATGGAAAGGATCTTTGGTAACTTTCTTTCCTTTTTCGGCGTTTCCAAATGTAAGGAAGCATCTTTCTCTGCTAACCGTTCACGTACAAGAAACTGGTGAAAAGCCCTAATAGATGAAAGGGTCCGTGCTACTGTTGAAGAAGAACGATTTAAATCATTGAGATGATGTAGGTATTGCATAATGTTTACACGCGCAATCTGATTAACGTTCTCCAACTCACTTGTATTGCTTAAAAATTCTATATATTTTTGTAAATCTCTTCGATAGGATGAAAGAGTATTTTCTGATAATCCTCTCTCTACCTGTAAGTAATGAAAAAAGTCATTGAGTTCATGTTGCATGAACATTTACTCCCCTAACCGAAAAAATATAGATAAACGATCAATTAATCGTTCGTCCTCCCACTGAAAAACTTTGACGGCTTTACCTTCTGGTTGATCGTAACGATGGATTTGGTCATATTCTTCATTCATCATTCGTAAACCAAAGTAAAACAGCAACGTACAACCAGTAAAGATGATGAAAATCTTTACTGTATCTTTTAGTAAATGAAAAAAACGAGTCATCATCATGTCTCCTTTTTAACCCAATACGAGCTTGTATCATTACTAAAAGATATGCCAGATTTCCATTAAAATATACTAGAAAACTCAACTTGTCCTATATTTAAGTAAAGACAGCCTGCTATAGTTCTTTATATGTAACCGTTGCATCATAAAAATAGCCCAATATGAAGAATACAAAATAAACGTAACCGATTTCTTATCGTTTGTAAATAGAATTGTCTAGATTTGAAATTTTCCGAATAGGTTACCTGACACTATACTATGACTAAATGATTACAATGTAAAAAACCTTTCTCCCAACTGGAAAAAGGTTCTATCAACATTATGATGATTTTACAGTTTCAACTTGGCATTTTTTACAAACGCCATGGAACGTTAAACGATGATCTTTCACCTGAAAGCCCCAATCTTTCTCTACTCTACTTTCAACATCTGTAAGTAAATCTTCTACAATTTCTTCAACGGAACCACATTCCACACAAACTAAATGGTGGTGAAAATGCTCTGCACCCTCTTTACGAAGATCATATCGAGATACGCCATCACCGAAGTTGATTTTATCGACTATTTTTAATTCTGATAACAATTCTAGTGTACGATAAACAGTAGCTAGACCAATTTCCGGAGCCTTTTCTTTTACGAGGAGGTAAACGTCTTCTGCACTTAAATGATCCTCTTCATGCTCAAGCAACACACGCACGGTAGCTTCACGTTGCGGTGTTAGCTTATAGCTCTGGGAATGGAGCTGTTTTTTTATTTTCTCTATACGTTGTTCCATATCTGGTCCCTCCCTCGTATATCCACCTTTAATTATAAGCAGAGTCGAAACCAGTGTCAAATTGAAATCATTACAATCTATTATTTATAATTGTTATCATTTAAAATTCACTATCTCTTACTTATATATCATTTCAATCACTGACTTTAAGGCAATCGGTGATAGGTATGATTCAATAATTGCTGCTATACCTACAAACACGAGCAAAAATAGAAAAAGCATGCTATATCGAATGAAAGGAGGTAAGATGGGTTGATGAATTTTCTTAGCAACTAGCTTTTGAATCAGACCAAATGAAAAAATCATCGCCAAACTTCCAGCAACAATATAAACCGGAATAATAATCAGGTTTTGTGGGGCAATGGATACTGCAGCGGTAAGTAAGCCGTACCACCCCATTTGATTAACTAAGAAACCTACAGAAAATCCTACTACGACGCCCTTCATAAATAGTAAGATCCATATAACTGGCATGCCAATAATGGACAACCCTAATATGAAAATGAATAACAGATACTTTACATGGTAAAAGAAGCTACTTTTCAGTAAACTTTGCGAGCTAATGCTAGGCTCTCCAGGAAGTTGTTTAAAGAACCGATCTAAATAAAAGAATAAGTCTTCCTTTTGTATGAAGTTCATACTATTTACAATAACCGCCCCAAATATAATACCAATTAGGAAAAGTAAGCTTACGAAAACATAAATGCTAGCATATTCACGAACGTGTTGCGATGCTACGGAACCTTTTACATACATGAGAATCCTCCATTTCTACCGTATCTTTTTCTAGTAGTAATACAAATCTATGAAGGATTCGGATAAAATAGACCCGTAAGAGATAGAAATCATTATGTTTCTTTTGATAAGCTTCCGTAACGCCCTCCACCACCAGCTTTTATAGATAGTTCCCCGTTTCGATTAGCTAATATTCGATCAGCCAAACTAGGGGGAACAATCTCTAGTAAATCTTCTCTAGTAACATTATGAATAACATTCATCTCTGTACCAAACTCATTTAATAGTTTTCGTAACGTTTTAGGACCTAGATATGGCAAGAATTCAAGAGGTACTTGTGAAATATATGGTGGACGGTTAGTTGGAAACGTATTGGTGTCCTGTAGTTCATGTATTCGCTCGGATACCCCTTTTATGTATTGCTTTGAACCACACTCCTTGCAAGATTCTCCACGATATACAGGATGAAAACAATTAGCACAAGTCGTTTGAAAGTATTTCCCTAACCTAGGATTCAAGCCATAGTTAGCAACAACTCTTCTATCACCCTGGTTTCTCAATGCTCTTTTGAGTTCCTTGAACGTAGCTTTCTCTATACAAATTTGTTGATATTCTCTAGCAATTTTCGGTATGGAGTGTGCATCCGAGTTTGTTAAAAACGTGAATTCATGTAGTTCAGATAAACAATCAGCCATCTTTGTATCTGCACTTAAACCCAATTCTACCGCATCGATAAGTGCTGGATTGAGTACTTCAGCTAACCTGTACTGCACACCTTTTCCGTATAGACTCTTGAAAGGAGTAAACATATGGGCAGGAACAAACAGACCTTCAAGTTCTTGCACTTTCTTTTGCAAGTCTATTGCTTCTCCATAAAATCGTTGCGTACTTAAGGTAATATTTTTCATATGATTGCTTAGCCAGACCGTAAATTGTTGCATCCGCTCCAGTGTCGGAAAGTAGCACAATACATGAAGGGGACCATGGCAGTTTGTATCATAGATTTCAATTTCCGAGCCTAAGATTAAGGTGGTTGATTTGTATTGAATACCACCTTCCCCTAGTTCAATGGCTTCCCCATGGTCTAGCAGTTGTTGGATCTCTGCTTGCACATCTGGAACATGACTATCAATCACACCTACCATATCAATTCCTTTTCTCTCAGAACACTCATGTATGATATTTGTTAAGGTAAGTTGATCGGATGCCGTAATTTTGACAGGATCCCCATATATGGTACGACCTATGTGAACATGAAGATCGATATAAAAGGTATTCATGTTACTCTAGTAATCCTTTGGCACGAGCATATAACACCGCGTATGCTGTCTTGGCATCCCATATCCTCTCGTCTTGCTCGTATTGTTCAGCTTCATTTAACGTAAGTTCGATTAGCTCGACAAATTCATCTTCATCTCCATCTAACTTATTTTCAGCTAATTCGATATTCGTAGCTACATAAAGATGAATAACCTCATCCGCAAACCCTGGAGACGTGGCAAAAGACGTTACAAATTGCAAGTCATCAGTAGTGTAACCAGTCTCCTCCTCTAACTCTCTCATTGCTGTTTGTTTAGGTTCTTCTCCTGGTTCTAGTTTACCTGCAGGGATTTCTACAAGACTACGCTCTAAAGGTTTGCGATATTGCTCCACCATTACGATTTTTCCTTCTTTTGTTATAGGAAGTACTGCTACCGCTCCTGGATGCTTTACTAATTCACGTTTCGAGGTCTTACCATTTGGAAGTTGCACATCATCCACTTGAAGTGAAATCATGTTACCTTGAAAAATAGATTTTGTATGTAATGTTTTTTCTTCAAATTTTTTCATTATATCGTCAGCTCCAATCATCCTTCTATACTCTGTGCATTATTGTATCATATATTTTACCGTTTCTATTGAATATGATTTGAGTGAGCGGGTATAGACTTATACAATGAAGTTACTATTTCTAAGATGAAGAAAGGATGTAAAAACTTGAACAAACGCCAATTAGGTTCATCAAACCTCCATATATCTGAAATAGGATTAGGATGCATGACATTAGGAACAGAACAACAGAAAGCTACAGAAATTATTGATCGTGCGTTAGATTCAGGTATTAATTACTTAGATACAGCTGATTTATATAATTTTGGAACCAATGAAGAGATAGTAGGTAAAGCGCTGAAAGGACGTCGTGACGAAGTTGTTTTGGGTACCAAAGTAGGTAATCATTTCGATGCCCAAAAGGAAGATTGGTTTTGGGATCCTTCGAAAGCCTATATTAAAGAAGGCGTTAAAGAGAGCCTTCGTCGCCTTCAAACGGATTACATCGACCTTTATCAGCTACATGGTGGTACAATCGACGACCCAATCGACGAGACCATTGAAGCATTCGATGAACTAGTGCAAGAAGGTGTTGTCCGTTATTATGGCATCTCTTCTATTCGCCCAAACGTCATTAGACAGTTTGTTGAGAAATCGAATATTGTTAGCGTAATGATGCAATATAGCCTATTTGATAGACGCCCTGAAGAAGAAGTGCTTGATCTATTACATGAAAATCAAATCAGTGTATTAGCACGTGGTCCATTGGCAAAAGGGATGCTTAGTGATAAAGGGATGGAGAAGGTTGAAGAAAAGGCTCAAAATGGTTATTTAACGCACTCCTATGAAGAAATTAAAAACATGGTACATTCCTTACAAGAACATACAGGCCAAAACCGTACCCTTCAAGCTTTAGCCCTTCAGTATGTTTTAGGACACCCTGCTGTAGCTTCTGCTGTATTTGGAGCTAGCTCTGTAGAACAATTAGAGAAGAATGTTTCTATGCTAGACGCACCATCTTTATCTGAAGATCTTTACAAAACACTTCAAGAGCAAACACGCCCTATTGTCTATCAAAAACATCGTTAATATAGAATGCAGCCCCTCTCTCCTGATAGAGCGAGGGGCTTTTTTATTGGCTGGGGGACGGGTGGCGGTTGCGAGCAACTTTCGATAATCTGGAGCGACTCTTACCAAATTCCGAGCGACTTTTTCAAATTAGGAGCGACCGGCCTTTTGGTGATGTGTAGTGCCCCAATGCAGGATGAACCTGCGCTTGGCTGCGAATTCTATTCTTCAAAATTGTAAGGAGAATATAGCATAACCACATCAATGTTTAACAAAGCATCTATATAAATAAGAAATCAAACCCCACCAGGTCTTTCTTTCACCATTACTTTCAAACCATGTTTAGGTCGAAGTGTTATAAGAGGTTCCGGTTCCACTGGATGATCTGGTTTTAACTGTAGTGTCACCTTTTGATACATTGTAGCCAAAACGATCAATGCTTCTTGCATAGCAAAATGATTGCCAATACACACTCTCGCTCCTCCCCCAAATGGAAGATACGCAAAACGAGGAAGGTTTTTTAATGAATCATTTAAAAAACGATCAGGATTAAAACTGGTTGCATCTTTATAATATCTTTCTGATCGGTGGAGCAAATAAGGACTAATATGTACGATATCGCCCTTTTTAAGTGCAACTCCATTAAATAAAGTGACTTTCTCTTTCGCTTCTCTCCCAAACATCCAAGCAGGTGGATAGAGACGGATTGCTTCCTGAATGACAGCTTTTAAATAGGACAGACGCTCGATATGCTCTAATGATACTGGTTCCCCACCAATTTCATCATCCACTTCCTTCGTTACCCTCTCTTCTACTTCTGGATGTTGCGCTATTAAATAAATCGTCCACACCATAGCATTTGCTGTTGTTTCATGACCTGCTAAAAAAATGGTCATTAATTCATCCCGTAGTTGTTGAGAAGAAAGAACCGGGTTCCCTTCTGAATCCCTTGTATTCATCAGGATCGAAAGAAGGTCATCATGTTCTATCTCTGGATGTTGTTTGCGGTGTTGAATGATTTTTCCGATTACGTCATCAAGCGTTTTGACTGCATTCTCAAATTGTAGATTTTCCTTTGTAGGGATAACAGATGGAATTTTAATGGTAGAGCGAATCCGCTTCGTTGCAACGAACATGGCGGTATCGATTGATTCCCCTACTGTGTCATGCGTCTCATATACATCCATACTGAACATGGTCTTACAAATAATGGCGAGTGCTGTGTTCATCATATCTACATGTATATCTCTCGTCTCTCCATCCTCCCAGTTTCCCACTAGGGATTTGGCCAACACAGACATGGTGGGTGCATAGGACTGGATATGATGCTGAGTGAACGGAGGTTGCATTATCCTTCTTTGTTGCTTATGAAAGTCTCCTTCACTTGTCAAAAGCCCCTCTCCTACAAAAGGTTTGATTTGCTTAAATGCCCTTGCTTTCTGAAATGAGGAAGCCTGGGTTATTAAGATTTCTTTAATGAGATTCGCGTCTAGAATATGATAAATGGTTTGATGAGCGAATCGAATTTTAGCCATATCGTCATGTTCTTTACGAATCTTATCTAGAAAGGCTAAAGGATCTTGTTTAAAGGCTGGTAAATGGCCTCGAATCAGCTTACCTTTTGGGCCTTTTACAATCATCTTTTCTGTCATACCAAACACCTCTTCTCTATAGATTTCTTCTATAATATGTATGTAGGTATCACCATCCCCTTGCTATTTATACGCAACAATCTTGAGAGTCGCGCGCAACAAATAAAAAAATCAAACTTACTATCACCCTTGTTTATACTAAAAAACCGAGCCAAGAAGTTATGGCTCGGTTTGTTGCATCATTATTAAAATGGATATTGACGGTATTCAGATTGAACACTAATCCATTTGACGGTTGTAAATTTATCAAGTGCCCATTCTCCTCCGAAACGTCCAATACCTGATTGTTTTTCACCACCAAAGGCAACGTGTGCTTCATCGTTTACTGGCTGATCATTAATGTGAATCATACCTGTTTCGATTTTTCTGGCAACTTCCATACCACGATAGCGATCTTTCGTAAAAATGGAACCGCTCAGACCATATGGAGAACCATTTGCTACTTCAATCGCTTCTTGCTCATCCTTCACTTTAATCAACGTAGCTACAGGACCAAAAATCTCATTGTTGGCAATTGGCATATCATTGCTCACATCTGCTAACACAACAGGTTCCATAAGATTGCCATGGACTTCACCGGATACTAGTTTTGTTGCGCCTTGTTTTACACTCTCCTCTATATCCTGTTGAATACGTTCTACCGCATCATGATTAATAAGAGGACCTACTACTGTATCTTGTTCAGATGGGTCACCAGCTTTTAACTGCTTCACTTTCTCAGCGAATGCTTCAGTAAATTGATCATAAAGGGCTTCAT
Source organism: Pontibacillus yanchengensis Y32 (assembly GCF_000770635.1). Lineage (GTDB taxonomy): Bacteria > Bacillota > Bacilli > Bacillales > BH030062 > Pontibacillus > Pontibacillus yanchengensis. The sequence continues at coordinate 14,784 of NZ_AVBF01000036.1, read as the reverse complement.
GAACAATAATTCTGTTAAGGGACATGCAAATTTGTCCTTGATGTAGATACTTACCAAACGCAGCTGCTTGTATAGCTTGATCAATATCTGCATCCTCTAGAACTAACATAGCGTTGTTTCCACCAAGCTCAAGAGCCGTATCTTTAATATGCTTACCGGCAAGCTCTCCGATGTGACTTCCCACTTCTGTTGAGCCTGTGAAAGAAATTAGCTTTGGTGTTGGATGTGTTACAAACGCATCACCAATTTCCGATCCTCTTCCTACGACAACGTTGATAATCCCACTCGGAAAACCGACTTGTTCAAACAGGTCTGCAATCAATAAGCCTGAAGTCAATGGTGTCTCTGAAGCTGGCTTAACCACAACAGCGTTGCCAGTTGCGATTGCCGGTGCGATTGATCGGAGTGCTAAATGGAATGGAAAGTTCCATGGTCCAATAACACCTATCACGCCTTTAGGAGCACGTTCTACATAATTGTTCTTCCCTTGAACATTGGAAGGAAGGATAGCTCCTTGCATGCGTGTCGGAAAGGAAGATGATTCTTTAACAATCGCCAACGCTGCCTGAAACTCTACTTGAGCTTTTATTTTCGTACTTCCTGATTCTGCTACCAACCAATTTATGATTTCTTCTTTTCGTTCGGTCATTTTTTGTAAAAGGGCATCAAATTTTTGTTGCACTTGTGCTGGTGCCAATGCGGCCCACTCTTGTTGTGCTTTCGCTGCACTTTCATACGCTTGATTTAAATCATCTTGATTGGCTGAAGGAATTTCCTGCAACAATTCATTTGTGTAAGGGTTTAGATTTTTTACAGTTTTAGTACTAGAGCCTTCCACCCATTCCCCATTTATATATTGTTTTGTATAGTTTTGCGTTGTCATATATATGTCTCCTCCATTAGTTAAAATAATGTAGATACATTCTGCTACATTTCCAAGTTATTTCGATTTCAAACCAATGGGTATGCTCTCGAAAGGTTAGAGGATATACGAAGATACGTTCTATGGTCCTAAAGCTATTTTGTACCAATTTTAGTATAATAGAAGCAGAGTCGTGTTCCTCTTCTGACGTAAAGGGTGGTCGGCTAATCCCCTGTGAAAGGGGGTGATGCCTCTGGACGCTTACCAAATGTTTGTTATATTATTTTCGTTTGGTAGCTTTTTAGTTGGTTTGCTTGGCTTAGTTGTAAAGCTGATCTCTGAGTTTATCAACAAAAAATAGACCTCCCTTACACGCTTAAATGTTAAGGGGAGGTCTATCTTGTTTAGGATGGGCCGATCCTCTGTTTAAGAGAACACGGACTCGAGCGACCACAGTGCCAGCTGTGGTCGTTTTTATTGTTTTCATCTGATTGTATTATACCACATCTTATGCATTTCGAGCGAGGACTATTACAATTCACGCTTTGCCCACTCTACCGCAATTCGTTCGTGCTCTTGTATCCAGTTATGCTTTCCGTCCATATAAGCATCGATATCTTCAGGATTAGCTTCTGCCAGACGTTGCTTAAGTTCCATGTACTCCTGAGCTTTTTCAGGATGTGCAACTAGGTAATTGCGGAAACTCAAGTGACGGATTACATTCTCTGTGTCTCGTTCAAACACATGTATATGATGCGTTCGTCGCCCATCTTCATTTTTTAAGAAGAATCTTCTTTTTGGAATACCGTGTTCTCCTTTTGCTTCATAACCGAGCACTGCCATACCATAACTAAGTTGATCCACCTCATTGATGTCAAAAACCTCTATAAGAATATCAATGATTGGTTTGGCGGCAAGCCCAGGTACACTGGTACTTCCAATATGATGAATACGGCTATGGAGGGTGGAGAATATTGGTGCCAACAAGTTCTTTTCCTTTATATATTCCTTTTCCCATTCTGGTTTATATGGCACAACTTCCACTTTTCTCATTTGTCTTTAAATGCCTTCGGATCGTCCAAATTGCTTTCATTTAGTAGTTCTTCAAAACTTTTATTCGCTTCACGTCGCTTACGTTCTTCTGCTTTACGACGTTGTTCTTCCTCTTGGCGATCCTTTTCCTGCTTCTTTAAATTAGATTTCTTGGAACGAAGCTGTTCAAGCATATCTTCATTTAATAAATCCTTTAACGTTCCTTCCTGATCTTGTTGCTTCTTATTCGTCTTGCTCAACCAGGGCACCTCCTCTTTCAATATCCCTAGAAGAAATGGAAGCATTGAGCATGCCTTTTGGACTCTTTAACCGAAATAATTGGCCATTCCATTCTAGCGTCATATTATCATCAAAAAATAGCTTTTGTTGGTCATCAATTATAACAGTGTAATGGTCGTTCTCCACTTCCTCATCATAAAGTGTTCGCTGGTTTGTAAAATGGATAATCGGCATTCCATCCACTCCACACCCGCAACCATCTGTATCATAATATAATCTTAGCATAGAACAATTAGCTGGCTGTAGTTGTTGTAGTTGTTTTATTGCTTGCTCTGTTATGTGTAACCGCACGTTACCACCTCAATGTATTTCAATTCTTTTCAAGATTGTAAAAAAAGACTCTACATTATGCAATGAAAACGTTTCAGATAGAGTGCACAATTCTAGTCTGCCTTTTTCAGGCACTGTTAACAAAAATATAAAAAATAGGAACGTTACGCAGGGAAACTCGACCACTTATTAGTATAATGAAAGTAGAGTTTACTAATAAAGGAGGATTTTTTCTAATGGAATTAACTGTACAAAAACCGATATTCGCAGAATCAGCAAGTAACTTTGTAAACAAAATGAGTGAATTCCCTGATACGATTTTAGTAAAAAAGGAACAATGGGTCGTAGATGCAAAAAGCTTACTCGGGGTCCTTGCAGTATCCTTACAACCTGGTCAACAAATCACCGTTGAAGTTCAAGGGGATAATGAAGAATCCATCCGCCAAGCGTTGATTGACACTGGGTTGTTCACTTCTGCTTCTTAATATTTCCAAAATCACATCGTCTACCACCCTGACATGCATCACATATGTCAGGGTTTTCTATGAAATGATGGAACCATGAAATTCAAGCCCAACCTCTGTTTAGAAGTACGGGCTTGGTAAGAATTAAGTTGACTCTGGATAATCACAATATTCTATGATGGTGCCATCTGTATCTGCTGGATTTAAATAAATTAACCGTCGACCATGTTTGTTCGTACGTAAAGAGTCTGGCAAGGTACGAACCCCTTTTTCCTTCAATTCCTTCAAGGCTTCATCCAAGTCTCCCACATGATATGCCACGTGATGAACCCCTTTTCCATTCTGCTTGATAAAACGAGCAATTGGTGAGGTTGTATTATTTGTAGGAGCCAACAATTCTGTTCGGTCCCCGTCTATGTCCATAATCGCAATTTCACTTTCTACACCTTTTGCGTCACTTCGATAGTGATCAATTAGTGTGGCACCTAGCACGTTTTCGTAAAAATCAATGTTCATTTGCATGTCCCGAATAGCGACACCTATGTGATCTAATGTCTTTTTCATGTAACCTCTCCTAGTTCAGTTGTGCCATCAGTTTAACATACAATAAGTACTTACATTCCAGAGATGCTCTAAGCATTACTCGGCATAATGACCACCTACTAATTTACTTCGATGCTTAGCCGTACCAGCTTTCGTGTATGAAACGGCGCGCAGCAAAGCATCACTTCCGTATTTTTCACGAATTTCATCCATTACGTAACCAAGATCACGTTTTTTATCACGGTCTGGCTCAAACAAGCTCAACTGCATGCCCTCATCTTCCGTTATGTTTGATAACGTAATGGAAATCTTCCTCACCGTTTGATTACTGTAGAATTCATCGAACAATTGCATGCATACATCATATACCTCTTGGGTGATATTTGTAGGCACATCTATGGATTTGGAGCGATGGAATCCTCCTCCTTCATCTTGGCTATACCCTAGCCCAAGACTAATGGTTCGACCGGCTTTATGGCTCGTTCGCGCTCGTTTGGATACTTCCTCACACATTTCTAAAATCACATAGCGTACTTCATTTGGATCTGGATAATCCCGCATGAGAATCTGGCTTTTTCCGAAGCTAATCTGACCTTGCATAATCGGCGCACCAAGCTCTGATAAATCCACACCATTGGCGTGATAATAGAGCTGGTTCCCCATCACCCCAAAAATTTTCTCAAGTTGCTCAAGTGGGAAGTTGGCTAACTGGCCAACAGTCGTAATGCCTAATCGATTCAACCGCCTCTCCATACGTGAGCCAATCCCCCACATTTCACTTAAAGGAGATACAGGCCATAGTTTTTTTCTAATATCATTGTAGGTCCATTCTTCCACTCCTTTTTTCTTGGCATCTAAATCCAGACAAAGCTTCGATAATAACATGTTCGGCCCAATTCCAATCGCACAATGTAAATGAAATGTCTCAAATAGTTCCTTCCGAATCATATTTGCTACCTCTTGAGCACTTCCCCATAGCTTTTCTGTACCAGTTACATCGAGAAAGCTTTCATCCACACTGTACGTATGAATCGCCTCTTTAGGAACATAACGATGGAACAGCCTGGTTATTTCCGTCGAGATTTCCAGATACATCCGCATCTGCGCAGATACTAGATGAATCCGCGGATCTTCTGGAATTTCAAACAGCCTGTTCCCTGTGCGAATACCGAAATCTTTCTTCAAAGCAGGAGATGCCGCTAACACTACACTTCCTGGTCGATTGAGATCTGCAACGACTGCAATGTGACTCGTGATTGGATCAAGCCCTTTCTCTATCGCAGCACAGCTAGCATAAAAGCTCTTCATATCTACACATAAAATTTTTCGATCAGGAAAGGAGCTATAGTCAATCGTTGGGTTTACCATCTCTGTTGCCTCCTTTACGAAACACGTCGCTCACCAAAAAACGAATGTTTGTTCGTATATATATATTACTTCTATTATGCGAACTTTTGTTCGTTTTATCAAGAGGAGATGGTTTCCAAATTTCGACAGGGTAAGAACAAAAGCTCGGGGCGCCCGTTAAGCGACGTACAAATTGGACATGGAAGTTCGATTATAACCGCTGCCTCACGCAGCAACATAAAACCAACCTAAAAACATGGCCCGATTAGAGTGGGGCGTTTTCTGAATGATGGTATCCACAAAGCGAGGAATGGATTATAACACAAAGTGATGCTATGCTAGCGGACATACAGTCTCTTATTCTTCGATTTGAAGGCTATTTTGCATTCGGAACGGACATCCAGTACGCTATTTAGCCTAAATCACCTTAATGTAGTGTGTTTTTTCACAAATAAGATACCATATGTCCGTTACCCTCTCCAAAAGAGGGTTTTTACAGAAAATAAGAGATTGTATGTCCGTTAGCAGATTACCAAAGTATTTGCGCGGATCCGATTACAATACTTTGGTAGGGTACATCCTACTTTTTAAAAAACACACCCCTTCTACGTACCATTTCTCCATAGAAGGGGTGTGCTTTTCGATTAGGGGGAAAACGTTATTTTTTACTAAACTGGCTTCGAAATACTTTCTCCATCACTCCCGGCATAAGTTGATATAGCTTTGCACCAACTTCCATCCAACCAGGCATATTGATTTCTCGTTTTGATGTGTAAAGATGAGAAACGATTCGACTGGCAACATAATCTGGATCAAGCATGTAGCGTTCCACAGATGCTTGGTACTCCCCTCCTGGATCGGCCGTATCAAAAAAACTCGTACGAACGGGACCTAAATTAACACCAGTGACAAAAATGGAGTATGAGCTCATCTCCAACCGAAGGGCGTTTGTAAATCCGATAACAGCATGTTTCGTTGATGCGTACCCTGCGCTTTTTGGCGTCGACATCTTCCCTGCAAGTGATGCGATATTCACAATGTGTCCATGATTATGTTCTATCATATGTGGGAGCACTTCTTTCACACATTGTATTAAACCTAATACATTCACATTGAACATGGATTGGAATGCCTTCATATCTGTATCATTGATCGATTCGAATACGCCAAATCCGGCATTATTCACGAGCACATCAATCTGGCCGTGGTCTTTGTAAATAGATTGAAACGTAGTTCGAACATGTTCTGGATCTGCGAGATCACACGTGTACCAATATCCACGAACAGGTAGTTTTCCTACCAACTCTTCTAACTTTTCTTGCCTTCGAGCGATTACTATAGGTATGCCGCCAGCTTCAGCAACGTGCCAAGCAATTCGCTCCCCAATCCCACTCGAAGCTCCAGTAATTACAACTTGTTTGTCTTTTAATTTATTGTTCATCATGGACCACCTAATACACTAAATTGCTTGATAATAAACGACACCGTTTTGAAGTTCAACGTGGACACGATGAGTAGCTTCTAAATAATCCAATTGGCCAACTGTTTCTGACATGGTTAATCCAAATTCTTTCTTTATATGTTTTGGAAACAACTTTTGGCAAACCTCAAATGGAGATAACGGCTTATCAACGAGCATATCATACACTTTTTCTGCACGCTGCTCTTGCTTTTCAAATCGCGTATGAATGATATCATGCACACCCGTGAAAATGGGACCGTGACCTGGTAGCACTTCGCTAATAGGGTAGTGCAAACATTTCTCCATTGTTTGACGATAAGATAATAATGGTTTTGGTCTTTCTCCTCCAGGCTTGCGAGGTGGTTCCAATAAAGGATTGGAGGAAATGTGATAAAGCAAATGATCGCCTGAGATCATCTTTCCATCTTGTTTGCGATAGAACGACAAATGGCTTTCTGCGTGGCCCGGAGTTTCCAGCACCTCCCAATCCTCATGTCCCGGGAGACCATCCCCTTCTACAAGAGAGCCTGTTAATGTGCCGAACGGAACATATTTTAAAGGGTCTCGTAAATGCTTAAAAAACGATTTATACTCCTCGCTCACTCCGAACTTACTATATAAGTCGTAAAAGAATGAATGATAGCGATTCAAAAAAGCTTCATCTCTTTCAAGCCAACGACGATTGTCTTCATGACCATAGATGCCTTTCAGGTTCGAAAATCGATCCAACAAGCCGATATGATCCGGATGATGATGCGTTAACATAACCTGTTCCACATCTTCAGGAGTGTATCCTAGCTCTTGTAGTCCATGGACAAAAACCTTCCATGCCTCTTCGGTTTTAATACCAGCATCAACAAGAGTTAGCGTCTCCCCTTTTAGCACATACATATGAACATCTCCAACACCAAAAGGAGTAGGAACCGTTAGTTGATGGATGGTATCTGTTGTGTGTATCATAAGCGTCCTCCAATATAATGAATGATCATTCAGTCTACTTCTATTGTACCTTCTTTGGAATGTTTTGTCATACTAAAGTGAGCTTTAAACTAGATGAGTTTCTTTAAGAATGAAAAGTACTTCACACCAAATATTTCACTAGAAAAACTATTATTAATTTTCATTGTATTCCGGATTTTTGAATATTCCTTTCGTTGGTTGTGAGATTTTTATATAATGCTGTAGTGCTTTAATCACTAAAAATGTTTGAAAATTAGTTAAAAGGAGGTCCAATTCATGGATAACACCCAACAACGTGGTTGGATTATGAAAGCTTTAGACTTCATTGAACGGGTCGGAAATAAGCTTCCTCATCCAGCAACGATTTTTGCCATATTCGCAGTTCTAATCGTACTTGCTTCAGGACTTATGGCCGCGTTAAACGTTTCTGTGGAGGATCCGATTAAAGATGAAACCGTTGAAGTCTTTAATCTCATGTCCGCAGAAGGAATTAAATACATCTTTGAAAGTTTCGTCAGCAATTTCACAGGTTTCGCACCACTAGGTACGGTACTTGTAACAATGCTTGGTATAGGGATCGCTGAACGTTCTGGACTTATTGGGGCCATGCTACGAGGTATGGTAACATCTGTTCCAAGTTACCTCATTACCGCTTCTCTCGTCTTCGCAGGTATCATGTCTAGTATGGCCGCGGACGCAGGGTATGTAGTTGTGGTACCACTAGGAGCGTTGTTATACGCAGGGCTTGGGCGACACCCTTTAGCTGGACTAGCTGCAGCATTTGCTGGTGTGTCAGCAGGCTTCAGTGCCAACTTATCCTTAACTGCTCTAGACCCATTACTAGCTGAACTGACAGTGAAAGCTGTAGAGGGATCCATTTACGCATCTTACGCTAGTGAAATAACATACACGATGAACTATTTCTTTATGGTTGCATCTGTATTCTTGCTAACTGCAGTAGGAACTTGGGTAACAAGCCGCTTTGTAGAACCTCGTTTAGGTAACTATGAAGGGGAAGTAGAAGAAGAAATCAACTACCTTACGAAAACCGAGAAAAAAGGACTAATACTTTCTTTCCTTTCCTTACTTGTAACACTTGGTCTATTATCCTTATTAATTGTGCCAAGTTGGGGACCTTTACGAGGAGATGAATTTTTACAATCTCCATTCTTCTTTAATCTTGTCCCTAGTATTTTCATCGCCTTCTTTGTACCAGGTATAGTGTACGGGATGGTAACGAAAAACATTACAAACGATAAAGATGTAGCGAACCAATTGACGAAAACAATGGAAACGATGGGTTCCTTTGTGGTCCTTTCTTTCTTTGCAGCTCAATTTGTCGCTTATTTTAGTAAAACTAATATTGGCCGCATCATTGCCATTAAAGGGGCAGAGTTCCTGAAGACAACAGGAATGGAAGATTTCAGGGTTATTCTTCTATTTATCATTGTAGCTGCATTTATTAACTTATTTATGGGAAGTGCGTCAGCAAAATGGGCCATCATGGCACCCGTTTTCGTTCCCATTATGATGCGGATTGGCTACTCCCCTGAATTTACAACGTTAATTTATCGTATAGCAGACTCTACTACAAACGTCATTTCACCACTCATGACGTATTTTGCGATCGTGATAGCATTTGCGCAAAAATACGATAAGAATGTTGGTATAGGTACCTTAATTTCTACGATGTTACCTTATTCCATTGCATTCTTCATCGCCTGGGTTCTAATGCTAATCATTTGGGTAGCATTTGGTATTCCTATTGGACCTGGAACAGGAATTGAATTCAATCAAGACATGTGGTCTAATTAAAGAAAAGCTCCGGTCTCTTTCAAAAGAGACTGGAGCTTTTTTAAGTGTTTATGCAACTATAGGCTTGTAGGTGTTGCAACATTATTTCCTCAATAAATGATGAATCGTATCCGTTAAAATATGAGGTAGGTATTCAAAGCTATACGATAACTCCAACCTTTCCGTCCATTGGTGAGGGTCCTTCCCGCGGGGGCCAACATTTAAAATTGGCATTTGTAAAGTTTGAAGCATCCCTTCGGTAAGATCATATCCCTTCCCTTTTAAAGGCATGTTATCCATTAGAGTACCCAATGTGGTTTGGGAAGTCGTTGGTCCTATAAAGCTCAAGTCGGATAAACCTGGGAAAAATTCAATTTCCTCTAGTTCTACTTTGTAATGTTTCTTAGTAAATTTCATAACGTTATTTAATGTTTCTTCTATATATGGATCTTGTTTGGACGAAACAGCTGGATAAAATGGAGGACTATAAAACAACACAATCATTGGAGCTAAATCTTTGCACAATGATGCTAGTTCATGAACCAATAGTGTAGAAAATTCCCGGTCCCCTTTTTCTCGCTGATTCATTAATAAGTTCTCTCTTCGTTCCACTTCACGACGACCAAAACGGGAAACTGCTTCCTCAACTAACTCCTCATACATTAAGACTCGAACGTTCATCTCAGGAAATACGATCCCTGCTTTCTCTTTGTGGAAGGCTTTTGCTTTTGAATTATAATGAGAAGTTATATGTTCACTAGCCCTGTCAGCTGCTCGCAATAGTTTTTCATTAATGTCTTTTACTGACTGTTTTAAATAAAGGACATTATACATCGCTACAGCAGCTTGAGGTGTTTGTACGGAATATTCCTCTTTCAGGTCCCGTTGCATTAAACTGACTGGTGGTGGCGTTGTTTCCTCCCCTACCGTTTCAATAAATGCCTCATTTAACTCAAGCTCTTGAGCTAGATAGCTCACCATTAAGTTGGCATTCAACCCAGCGAACGGTTCCCCCACATGTGTTTCTTTCCCATAGCAGAAAAAGCCTGGTAATACTTTTCCTATAGATCCTGAGTAAACATAATTATGAGGGTCACCTGGATATTGACTAAACATCGGCTCCCCATTCAAGCAAGCTCGAAATGTTAAATTCTCTTGTTCCTTCATTTGTTGAAGAGCAGGTAATGCACTTAGCATGCCGAGTGAATTCGCCTCTTCATCTGGAACTGTAAGCAATAGTATATTCCCTTCGAATTCTCCATCCATTGCTTTTTCAAGCATGGACATATGCAACGATAAACCAGCTTTCATATCCATAACACCTCTACCGAACAACCACTCTCCATCTTCCAAATCGCTTTGTACGGAATCGGGAAGTTCATCACGATATCGATGATAATCAGCTGTTAATGCTTTTGGATGAAAGGATAGATTCTTCTTTGAGCCAAAATCGTCTACTCCTACTACATCAAAGTGACTAAGCAATATGATGGTGTCAGATGTATTGCCTTTCTTGACTAATCCTGTTAACAACCTTCTTCCATCCTTTAGAGGATGCAACTTCAGATGCTCAGGATTGGATTGGAAATAAGTTCGTTCTGATAGCTGATGGTACAAGTATTCTACTAGTGCAATTTCAGCTTCACTTCCTGTAATACTTGGGTACTCCACTAACGAGCACAATAGGTCAACGAGTTCTTCTTTTGTTTGCCACTGTTTCATCACAGCCACCTCACTTCACATGCTTACTTCATGGTATGATGAAAGAAGTCACATTACTTCTTTATCACGATTAAATTTTCAGACATTTTATATCCTATCACATCTTGTCACTTTTTGCTGATTAGGTTTATAAATATAAGTATGCGTCAAAATTGACAAATATTGATAGATGACAGAAAATCAAAATGGATTTATAAGTTGGAGGTGCCCCAAATGAATACATCGATATTCGCTCATCGAGGAGCAAGTCACTTCGCACCAGAAAATACAATGCCAGCCTTTGAATTGGCCATCAACGTAGGTGCTGAAGGTATAGAAACAGATGTACAGTTAACCAAAGATAACATCCCAGTCCTCATTCATGATGAAACATTGCATCGTACAACAAATGGGTCTGGCTATGTAAAGGACCATACATATAACGAATTAAAAACTTTAGATGCAGGCTCCTGGTTTGCTCCTAAATACCAAGGTACCTCTCTCGTAACATTAGAAGAGTTTTTAACATGGGCTCAAGATCAATCCATCTATATAAACATTGAACTTAAGAATAATATTATTGATTATAGCAATATAGAATCGATTGTTTATGAGTACATTAAAGCATTTAATTTACAATCCCGAGTCATCATCTCTAGCTTTAACCCTAATAGTGTGAAACGTTTTGGAAAATTGACAAATGAAATAGAAACAGCTTTATTGTTATCACAGAGATCCAGAAATGCTCTATCTTATGTGAAACAAGTTGGAGCAAGTGCACTTCACGCAAAGTATTCGCTTCTTACAAAAAAATTAGTAGAGGATTGTCAGGACCAAGACCTTTCTCTTCGCATTTATACTGTAAATCGTCCATCAAGAATCATGCGATGTTATAAATTAAAATGCGATGGTATTTTTACAGATGTCCCTCATTCAGCAATTGAATATCAAGAATTATACCGACACAAGCATAGTTAACGCATAAAGCAAAAGCTATAACCTTCACACAACTGTCATTATCTATTGTCTGAATTCTACGAAAAATGAAGTGATTTATGTTAGAATAATAGTAAGGAAATAAAACTTTGCTACTAGAAAGGTGGAATATACAATGCAAAAAATTCTAGTTGCTTATGATGGCTCAGCTTTAAGTAAACAAGCATTACAAGAAGCAAGAAAAAAAGCAGAAGAATTCCACGCAGATGTTCATATCATCACCGTTATTAACCCAACTGGACCATTTACAAATAAGGCCGTTTATAAAAGTATTGAAGAAGACCTTGTAAATGAATCCAGACTAGAGCTCGAAAAAGTAGAAAGTGAATTTCATGGATTCACAGAAAACATTACAACAGAAGTGTTAGTAGGAAATGCCGGAGCTGAAATTTGCAAGTATGCAAAACAACATGACATAGAGTTGATTATCATCGGAAGTCGAGGACTGGGAAATGTCAAAGAATTATTCCTAGGTAGTGTAAGTCATAATGTAGTACAGCATTCTCATTGCCCTGTCTTAGTTATTAAATAAAAAGGATATTTTGGTAAGGGAATTCTATTTTGATAGGATTCCCTTTTATTTATCTGTATTCTGTTCGCTCAACTTTGAAAGAGCCTCTATACAAAAGGGTGATTTAAAAACACGGTACGCAAATTGGGAATTTATTTAAGGAATCACAATATATTTTAGTAAAGCTCCGTACACCATGGTAACCTTGAGAAAGACTTACATAAAGTTTGAGAGCCTATGGTTAAAGCTAAATATAACATTAAACACACGTCGTTTATTTTTAATTAGGATAAATAATGGAAGGAGAGTTTTTGTGGAAATTAACAAGATAAGAAATGAGCTATCCATTAGGGGGAAAAATGGGATAGGTTTTTTACTATCCGCTGTTATCATTTGGTTAATCATTACCGCAATTTTTGCTCAATCCATCGAAATCAACCAAAAAAATATATACATGTTGTATGCAACTGGTTTAATGTTCCCATTGTCCGTTGCTATTTCCACATTCATTAAAGCAGATTGGAAGCTTAAAGATAACCCGTTGGGAAACTTAGGTTTACTTTTAAACATTGCACAGATCATCTATTTTCCTATACTTATTTGGGGAATCACCAAAAGTCCAAGTGAGGCTGTCATGTTATTTGCTATTATAACAGGTGCTCATTTTTTCCCTTACGGCTGGTTTTATAATTCTATCCCCTATTATGTAATGGCTCCTGTTATTTCAATTGTCATAATGGTTTTGGGGGTGAATGTAAATGTGAGAAATTTGTGGTTAGAACCATTGACTATGGCGGTTCTTTTGAGCTTACTAGTTTTATGGCTTTATATAGATTACAGGAATAAGCATTCAAAGATATCTGCTACAGATTAATCGAGTGATAGTTTGATTAATTTGTATGGTAACAAATGCTCAGGGAACCCCGCTAGCGACGTACAAACTGCTGCCCATACGACGTGGGTTGGTTCGATGTTTCTACGTGACGTAGCGTCGAGCCGTTAATAGTTACGCTAGACGATAAAAAAGAACTTCCACAAAACGGAAGTTCTTTTTTATGCCAAAACATAAAACCTACCTATTAACTTATTCATATATTGTTTTCTATGTAGGATTATAGATTAAACTCTTTGATTTTAGACATAATTTTATTATACAAATAATTCATATGCTCTTCGCTAGAAAAGGTGGTAACTTCATCAAAAGGAATCCATCGTACATCGCTATTTTCATCTGGCTTGATGGTTACTTCTTCATCCTCCCTAGCTTCTACTATATAAGCGATTGACATATGCAAATGAGGAGCTACATACATACCATTTTTCCTATGCCCTAGTACTGGCAGCATATCTATGGACGCAAAATCTTCACTAACTACTTTTATATCCTCTAGTCCCGTTTCCTCCATGACTTCTTTTTTCGCCACGTATATTAAATCTTTATCCCCATCAGCATGTCCACCAGTCCAAGACCATGAGTTATAAATATTATGATGTACCATCAATGACTTGTCCCTATCTCTATTTACAACAAAGGCAGAGCTCGTTATATGAATAAGTTCATTCTCTCTTGTATAAAGATCATCATATTGCTCCAAACATTGCAGCATAATTTTTTTATCTTTCTCTTCTTGTTCATTGTAAGGCTCGTATTTTGAAAGAGATTGATATAAATTCATTTTGCACCTTCCTTCTATTAAATGTTGAAACATCTACCATTACTCATTACTCTACTCCTTGGTAGAATCGTAAGCAATGAAAACAATTAAGTGTGTTGTGTACTGTCTATTGTTACTTGTGTTCTATTATGCTTCCCTTCATCCTACGTTCACCCAGATAATTAAACCTATCATACCAATGGTAACGGTTAGTAGCGTTATGCCTGATATCCATAACATAATATTTATAAATTTCATTTATCTCACCACCCTATTGCTTATGTAAATCTTGGTTAGTACGATGCATATCCTACTAATCTATTACCCATATTTTAAGAAAATCTATCATATTCTTACATTTTAAATGGTGAGTCCATATTTTAACAATTACAATATTCCTATAATGTCATTATTTCTAACTAAAAGGCTGTGTTAAAGTTTGTTGTTGATATAAACTTGAAATAGATTTATGTGCTTCCATATAAGCACCATTATGTTGAAGACTTGGATTCGAGATAGTTTTGGGAGGATGGGTCCGATCCTTTAACTGGGAATAGGGTTGGGTTGGAAACAACTCGCGTCCTGCGGGCGAGCTGGTGAGCCTTCTCAGTCGCTTTGCTCCCTCCGGGGTCTCACCTACCTCTTTCTCCCGCGGGAGTCTCGCCGTTTCCAACCCAACCCTGCTGATATGTTGCAATCGGACGTACGGCCTAAATTGCCATAAAATTGATCGAGTTTGCTTTGCGTAGTAGCGACCTTTTGCCATAATTATGGGCTCTGGAGCGACTTTTTGATTTTTGGAGCGAATCTCGCCACATTCAGATCAACTTTTCTAAAATAGGAGCGACAACCTAAAACTCCCTTTTCTGGCCATGTTTCCGTCCCTC
>NZ_AVBF01000034.1 GCF_000770635.1 Pontibacillus yanchengensis Y32 | reverse complement strand
TGGGGGCCACTTTTAGTTTAATTTACTGGGTTTTGTCCCAGCCTCTTTTATTTTAGTTGGATACCTTCAACTTCCTATGGCTTACTCCTTATAAGAGGCATAATATGGAAGGCGGCCCATCTTTTCTTCTGTTAAAGCACGGAAACATCCTCTTTTCCAGACCAAATAACTATTTATCTCGAATCCAAGCCTCCCATATCATGGGGCTTATCAAAAATAGGAAGAACTACAGTGTCTTTTTCTTAATCACAAGCTTGGATATTTGTTATACTATTCCAAACGAAAGGATGAGATTATATGTGGGATAAACTAATGCAAGATCTCGATGGATTGTATGAAGAAATGGTACATATTAGACGATATCTTCATCAATATCCCGAGCTTTCTTTTCACGAAACAGAAACCGCTAAGTACATTGCTTCGTTTTACGAAGAGTTAGGCATTCCTTATCAAAGCAACGTAGGTGGAAACGGAGTGGTCGCAAAGCTTGAGGGTGGTAAACCAGGGAAGACAGTTGCATTGCGAGCAGATTTTGATGCTCTTCCTATTCAAGATGCGAAAGACGCGCCATACAAATCAACCGTACCTGG
Organism: Pontibacillus yanchengensis Y32; assembly: GCF_000770635.1. Taxonomy (GTDB): domain Bacteria; phylum Bacillota; class Bacilli; order Bacillales; family BH030062; genus Pontibacillus; species Pontibacillus yanchengensis. The sequence continues at coordinate 44,693 of NZ_AVBF01000034.1, read as the reverse complement.
CGTGATGCACGCTTGTGGTCATGATGGCCATACTGCTGCTCTTCTTTGCCTGGCAAAAGCACTTATCCCTTATAAGGAAGAAATACCTGGAACTGTCGTCTTCCTTCACCAGCATGCGGAAGAAATTACACCAGGTGGCGCAAAACCTATGATTGAAGCTGGAGCATTAGATGGTGTCGATGCAGTTTTTGGAACACATCTATGGATCAACACACCAGTAGGAGCTGTAGAAACAGCACCTGAATCGTTCTTCGCTGGTGCAGATGCTTTTGAGATCACCATTCAAGGAAAAGGTGGTCATGGGGCTCAGCCGCATCAAACAAAAGATGCGATTTTAATCGGTTCCCAGCTTGTTACCTCTCTTCAGCAAATTGTCAGCCGAAAGATTGATCCGTTGAACTCTGCCGTTGTAACAGTGGGTACGTTCGAAGCCGGGAAAGCATTTAACGTCATCGCTGACACAGCTACACTGAAAGGGACAGTTCGTACATTTAACCAAGAGATTCAAGAAACCGTTATTCAAGAAATGGAGAAACACATTAAAGGCGCTTGTGTCTCTCATGATGCTTCCTATGAATTTTATTATACAAGAGGCTATCCTCCTCTGGTGAACCATCCAAGAGAAGCTGATTTAGTGCTAAATGCCGCTGCGAACACGCCTGGCATTGAACGGGCTGAATATGTATCCCCTGTTATGACAGGAGAAGATTTCTCTTACTATATGCTTGAACGACCAGGAGCTTTCTACTTCACCGGTGCACAAAAAGAAGGTCACGTCTATCCCCACCACCATCCTAAATTTGACTTTGATGAACGTGCCTTACCTTTAAGTGCGAAAACTCTATTTCAATCGTATATAGCCTATCAGAACCAACATTAAGAAGAGAGCATACGGAGACGGTATCCGTTCATAGCCGTCTCCCCCAATTGCTCTAATAAGCGATAATTCCCCCATGCTCCTACTAGAGCTCCAATTCCAGGTATTAGCTGCATCATTTTCACAAAATCAATCGTATCTCGGTATTCCATTTGCAGCGTTTTCCAATCGACTTCTCTCCACTCAAGCTTTTCCTTCTCCCAATGTAGCACCGTTTCAAGCACTGACTTTTTCTGCTCATCACTTGAGAAAGCAAGAATAAACAAATGCAGTAAATACATTCTTTCCTCATATTTCGTTACATCGTATCCATATAGTTGACCGACATCAAACAAAAATTTCATTTTAATACTAAGCAAAAGTGGGAAATCTGCTGCACCTAGTAGAATTCCACCCGCACCTGTACCCGCTCCTTCTAGAGCGGCTGTTCGTTTATATTGTCTAAGTCTTTCTTTAATCATATTCTCTCTCTCTTCAAGCGTTGCATCTTCCTTAATTTCCACTTTGTAAATGTATTTTGAACTCGTTAAGGCTAGCTGAATCATCTGTTTCACACTCTCGGTGACAACACTATGAACTCGGTCTGGTACCTTTTTGTTAATGAGGGATTGAATGTGTTTGGATCTCCTTTGAATGATAGAGGATTTCTTCTCCATTTGCTTCACCCATCGATTTGCTTCCTCTAATACGTTAGCTTCATATTGTGCTTCTTCCAATGTCGATCCTCCCTGATATGAGTGTAAAAAAACTCGCCACGAATACGTGCCGAGTTTTGTCATCAATTCATGCGATGAACCAAATACTTATAAACCATTACATAACTAAAGATTGCTCCACCAATCCATACGATCGCAACTCCTATTAAGTTCCATAATAAAAGAAATACTATTCCTAATACGAACGTTTTCACTATCATTAATTGGAACAGCCATTTTAATAATGCTTGTTTCCTTCGTTCTAATGGTACTGGATATAAATCGAGCCACTCTAACTGTTTATGATGGTGCCAAAGGGTGACCATCTGAAAGCCACTCATGTATAAGAATAGGAAAGCAAATCCTAATTGGAACCAGAAATTTGGGACCCAATAAACAAGCGCTCCAGCAATGACTAACAGTCGAACATACATCCCTAAATAATCACTAGAACGTACAAAGGTTATACGATACATATAATCAAAAGTCTGGTCCTGCTGAAATGGGATTGGCGATTTTAATAATCCAACTAGCCAATGACGTTTCTTGATTGTTTTTTTCAAATGAGGAACATCTGTAAATAAATTGGCTATTCGGTAAAACGCCTGCATTCTTGCTTGTTCCTTTTCAATGAGTAAATCCCATGCTATACCTCTTCGCCTCTTTGCAAGTGTATAGTCATACATCATGACACCAAAGAAAAGGAGTGTAGTGATTACAGCAAACACCCATGCATTCCCAACCACAATAAAGTAAATAGTCAAGCCGTTTAGCAGTGTACGCAATATAGGGTCAATATACCCAGTCCATCCAACACGACTGTTGATTTCCCACCAATGGCTCAAAATATTCCAAGCTTTAAACACTACCACAACTATACCTAATACAAGAAAATCAGACCCACTACGTTCTGGATAAGTTGTAAAATATAAAGGGCCTAAAGCTACAAAAATGAACAAAAGTGTAAATAGGTGCGTGATATAGCTATAAATAATCCCATTTCGAAAAAAGGAGCCTAATTGAGCCTCTGCAGGCAAAAGAAAAACCAAGTCCGCTTCTTTTAACATCGTTCGAATGGGACTATACGTAAGAACCAAACCAAGAATAATGGCTATGACCAATGCAGATGGAAAACCCTCCGGTAAGTCTGCAAGCCACTGCTGATAGACATATGCTAATCCAGCTAAAAAGAAAAACATTGCAAAGGCAAAGTGATCATTAAACATGAGGCGTAAATATCGCCCCATTTCTTTTGAATGATGATTTAATCGATTCCTCCAAAGCTCTTGAGCATTAAGCATGTTCATCTTCCTTTGTGAGTTCTACATAGATGTCATCTAGAGTAGACCCTGGCATATTAAAGGAAGTTCGCAATTCTTCGAGCGTCCCTTTGGCACGAACCTCTCCATCATGAAGAATAACAAAACGATCACAATAACGTTCAGCAGTAGCTAAAATGTGGGTAGACATTAAAACCCCTGCACCCTGTGCCTTCATGTTGTTCATTAACTGAAGATAAGATTGAATCCCTAATGGGTCCAAACCCACGAAAGGTTCATCTACAATATACAAAGAAGGTTCTACTAAAAAGGCGCACATAATCATAACCTTTTGACGCATTCCTTTGGAGAAATGAACCGGGAACCAATTTAGCTTCTTTTCCATACGGAATTCTTTTAACAACGGCTGTAATCGCTCTTCAAACGTGTTTTCCGAGAGACCATATGCCATTGCTGTTAAACGTAAATGCTCTTTTAGAGTGAGTTCTTCATATAATACAGGCATCTCTGGTATATAAGAAAATTGGCTACGATACTGCTCTGGGTCTTGTTGAAACGTTTGACCGTTAATCTTAACCTTTCCTTCTTTTGGTTGCATAAGTCCAATGATATGTTTAATGGTTGTACTTTTTCCGGCTCCATTTAAGCCGATAAGTCCCATAATTTCCCCTGGCTGGATATCAAACGAAATCCCATGGAGAACGTTTTTATGTGTGTACCCACCCACAACATTTTCTATATGTAATAATGAATCCATTGTTCATCCCTCTTTCCATTCTTTCACTTCTTCAAATTTTACCATTCCCCTGCAACTTTGCCAAAAAAAGATGATTTTATTTCGGATAGAATTCAAATACTTGCACATAATACTATTGAAGGCGACAGGATGAACTGTCCAAAAGCAATCACTGTAACTTGTTTAAGGGTTATTAAGTTTAGGCTTAACAATCGAAATGAGGTGTCAGTGAAAGACCAAGCTGATTATGATCTCCACCACTCGGTTTGAGATTGATTCACACACATTTACTAATTAAATGAGGTGTAGACAGCAGGTATATTCGCAAGCTTTGTTCACGATCATTTGTTAAATCACTTATCGTTGATTTAACATCCTAGTGGCAACCCCACGCGTGGCAGAGTAGTCCCCGTACTATCCACTCATACTGGATAGATGTAGGACAGTTCATCCAAGTCTTCCCCCGCAGAGTACCTCTCCATGAGGTGCTCTGCTTTTTAATTGGAAGTGATACATATCTTTGGTAATATGAACTCAACAATACTGCAACATATTTGGTAGAGGAGGAAATAACATGAGTCAAGATTGTATATTTTGTAAAATCATTGATGGAGATATCCCATCCGCTAAAGTATATGAAGATGAGTATGTATATGCGTTCCTGGATATCAGTCAAACAACAAAAGGTCATACGCTAGTCATACCAAAACAGCACACAAGAAATATTTTTGAAACAGATGCAACTACTGCAGAGCAACTGTTCTCACGCGTACCAAAAGTTGCTAATGCAATTAAAGAAGCGTTTCATCCAGTAGGCTTAAACATGCTCAACAACAATGAAGAAGCTGCAGGACAATCTGTATTCCATCTTCATATTCACCTCATCCCTCGTTATGGAAGTGATGATGGCTTTGGAGCGAAATGGGAAACACATACTGAGGACTATTCTAATGAAGACCTCCAGTCAATTGCTTCATCTATCTCAGAACAAGTTAAGTAACGTTTACTTTTTTATATTATCTGTTAGAATGATACTAGACTTTCGCAACTGGTCACGAGGACACAGTTGGAGAGTAGACGAGTTTAGATTAGAAGAGGAGAGATAAACATGAATAATCGTTTGGACACACGTATCTTAGTATTGTTGTCATTGCTTGTAGGTATTGGAGCTGTTTTACACATATTTGCTCCACCGATTTTATTTGGTATGAAGCCGGATATGCTTCTTGTCATGATGTTTCTTGGAATTCTATTATTTCCTAAGCTTCCTTATGTATTGTTGCTATCCTTCGTAACAGGTGGAATTTCTGCTCTAACGACATCCGTACCAGGTGGACAAATTGCAAATGTAATAGATAAACCTATTACCGCTCTACTATTTTTTGGAGTATATGTTACTCTGAACAAAGTTATGAGCTCGAACAAACTAGCACCTATCCTGACAGCTTTTGGTACACTTGTAAGTGGTACAATCTTTTTATTTGTTGCTGTAATGCTTATTGGCCTTGTAGAAGGCACATTTAGTGCTCTGTTCTTAGCCGTTGTACTTCCAACTGCAGCCTTTAATACAGTCGCAATGATTGTCATTTACCCAATCGTCCAAAAGATCTATGCGCGCACAAGAATTGCGCAAGTTTCAACAAAAGCATCCTAATTTTACTTTTCCACCCCTGACAAGAAGTCAGGGGTTTTTATTTAATTCATATAGGGAATAATGATATAAGTAAGAGCCACCTGTAGTAAAAATGTATAATTCTTCATACATAAGCTTATAAAAACTTTGAATTTTCTAAAAGGAAATGACGTTTATACCTCTACAGGCACGTGAAAAACGGATATAATAGTAGCTAAGAAAGGAGTTTTGAATATGGCAAAAAGTAAATCATTAGTACTAGGATTTGTTGTAGGAGGCGTTGTAAGTGCAGCAGCAACACTACTCTCTACTCCTTCTTCAGGAAACCAAATCAGAAACCAGGCAAAAGATACTTCTTCACGTTTGAAAGATACGCTAACCAATTTAAAAGGGGAAGGTAAGGAACTTACCGAACAAATAGCTCAAACCTCGAAAGAAGGAGCTATTCTTCTAAAAGATCTTTCTTCTGACATTAAGCAGTCAATCGAAAGCTGGAAACAAACGATTGAGCCCCACCAACGTAATATTCAAAAACACCTTCAAGAAATTGAGGATAGCTTAAAAGAATTAGAAGAAAAAGCAAACCAAAACCAAAATGAAATCCAAGTCCAAGAGCATCCTCCAGCTCCTGCACCTACCGAAGAGGAAGAACAACACTAAAAACCAACGCAAAGCCTGCTACAATCTGTAGCAGGCTTTTTATTGCGGCCTACACGACGTGGGGTGGTTCAATGTTGATACACGTAACGTAGCGCCCTTATCGAACTTCCTCTTCCCCCGAATGAGATTTCCTATACGAAGAAAAAGCCCTACTCTTTAAACTGAGCAGGGCTTTTGTGTGCAATAATTATTCAGATTTTAAATCTTCGATAGAGTTGATATCCATGTATTTTGGAACAACTAGACCGATTTTTGCACCTTCAAGGTTTGCACCAAGATCTTCTAGGCTGTCTTTATTTGACTCATAAAGGTCGCCGTGAGTACCTGGTAACCATGCTGCTACCATACCATCAGCTTCGCCTTGAGCAACTGCTTGCCACATTGCAGCGTTTTGCAGTTGTGTAAGATCAACTTCGAAGCCTTGTTGACGAAGTACTTCGCCAATTACGTTTGTGGAAGCAATTTCAGAGTCCCAAGATACATAAACAAGTTTCGCTTTTGTACCATCTACTTTTTCAGTACCTTTCGTCCATTCGCTTACCTTATCAGAGTTCTCTTCAACCCAATTCTTTGCAGCTTCTTCAATTGGAGTTCCGTCTTTACGTGCAAGCATAACTTTACCCATTTCTTCTGCATTCCATTTGAACTGATCTAGAATTTTATAAAGGTTAGGCTTTTCTTCTTTAAGACCTGTTTTTACCATTGTCTTAATCTGCTCTTCTCCACCAAATACACCTTTTGGATCTTCTAGATATTTAAGGTCATACTTAGCAAATTTCCAGTGTGGAGTCCAGCCTGTTACAATGATTGGCTCTTCGTCTTCAATTGCGTTACCAAGTGCTTCTGTCATTGCACCACCTGAAGATGTTTGTACTTCCCAGTCTTCAAGTCCATATTCTTCTACTGCTTTTTCAGAAGATTTAACAACACCAGCACCAGCGTCAATGCCAGTGATTGTGTAGTCCATTTCTTCTCCAATAGCAGCTTTTGAGTCTCCACCTTCACTATCTCCATTAGATGAATCAGATGATCCTCCATCAGAAGAACCGCAACCTGCAGCTACGATTGAAAGTGACAAACCAGCCGCCAAACCTAGGCGTTTCCAGTTTAAGTTAAACATAATTGATACTCCCCTTTTTTTAAAATGTACTTCCCTATATTTTGACTTTTCCTAAAGAAGGAAAAGAGCAAAAACAATTCATTATTCACCCTTTTGCGTGTTAAGGCTTTGAGTGAAGCGGTCAATAATAATCGCTAGAATAACGATACTCACACCAGCTACGAAACCTAATCCTACGTTGTTACGGGATAAGGATTCAATTACTTTTTGACCTAGACCTTCTGCACCAATCATGGATGCAATTACAACCATGGATAGTGCAAGCATTACTGTTTGGTTAATACCTGCCATGATGGTTTTCTTCGCCATAGGCAGCTGTACTTTAAATAACTTCTGAAATCCTGTTGTACCAAAGGCTTCAGATGCCTCAATCAATTCTTTCGAAACTTGTCGAATACCTAAGTTCGTAAAACGAACAGTTGGAGGTACTGCGAAAATAACAGATGCAAACACCCCTGGAACCATTCCGATACCAAAGAAGGCAACGGCTGGAATTAAATAAACAAAGGCAGGCATTGTCTGCATAAAGTCAAGTACTGGCGTAATTATCGCCTCTACAACCCTACTCTTCGCCATCCAAATCCCAAATGGAACACCTACAACCACCGATATGATACTCGAGGTTATAACTAGTGAGAATGTATCCATTAAGTCTTGCCATAAATCTTGGTTAAATATAAACCATAAACCTATGAAAGCAAAAATTGCTAAACCAATACGTTTTCCTGTAATAAAGAATGCCAAAATTGCAATCAATGCAATAAATAACCATGGATTTATCCATTGTAGTGTTTCACTTAGCCATTCAATAAAGGCACCTAAGTTATCTTTGATTGGTTCGAATAAGAATTCAAAATTGTCGGTAATCCAGTCTGTTAAATTACTGATCCACTGTTTCATCGGAATCGTTTCGATGATCTTCATTCAATGACACCTCACTTCCAGCTAGCGCTCCTATTACAGCACCACGTACAATAACCCCTCGTAATTTCCCATCTTCTACAACAGCAATTGGTACTGGAGAATCATGAATCATGTCAAAAATCTCATTCATGGATGTTTCAAGAGAGGCTGTTGGTACTTCTGTTTCCATAATTTGATTTAGGTCAGTAATATTGTTTTGCTTCGCTTCAGAAGCTTTATCAGCTGTTACATACCCCTTAAGATTACGAGAACGATCCGTAACATAAATACTAGATAGACCTTCTTCTCTCATACGCTCTAAAGCAACGCGCGGGCCATGTTTCTCTATGTTCACCGTCTCTGGGCGCTTCATAATATGTTGTGCAGTTAAGACCTTGGAACGGTCTACATCTTCAACGAATTTCTCAACATAATCATTTGCAGGGTTTACTAAGATTTCTTCTGGGGAACCGATTTGTACAATCGATCCATCTTTCATTAATGCAATACGATCTCCTATACGTAACGCTTCATCCAAATCGTGCGTAATGAAGATAATTGTTTTTTGCATACGTTCCTGAATATCTAACAGTTCATCCTGCATTTCTTTACGAATTAGCGGGTCTAGCGCTGAGAAAGCCTCGTCCATTAACAGTACTTCTGGATCATTGGCTAATGCACGTGCTAAACCTACACGCTGGCGCATACCACCTGAGAGTTGACCAGGATACTGATTAATGAAGCTTCCTAGGCCTACTAACTCAAGTGCTTCTTTTGATTTATCAGCACGCTTGTTTTTATCAATACCTTGTACCTCTAGACCAAATTCAGCATTTTCCAAAACAGTACGGTATGGGAATAACGCGAAGCTCTGGAAAACCATACTCATTTTTTGACGACGAATATCTCTTAAATCTTTGCTACTCATTTTTGAAAGATTATCGTCATTAATATAAACACTGCCTTCTGTTGGTTCGATTAATCGATTAAGTAAACGAACCAGTGTAGATTTACCACTACCAGATAGCCCCATAATAACGAATATTTCGCCTTCTTCTACTTCAAAATTACACCGGTTTACACCGACCGTGTTTCCTGTTTTTTCTAGAATTTCTTCTTTTCCATAACCTTCATCAAGCAACTTTTGTGCTTGGGAAGGATTCTTACCGAAAATCTTTGATAAGTTTTCTACTTTGATGATCGGCACTAATGCTCACCCCTCTTACATTTTAACTAGTACTTTAGGACGTCTTTTAGTAACTACGTGTATCGTGCTTTGTTATCAACTACCTTTTATACTATATATGATAAATCACAAATGAACAAACTATAAATACTTTTAAATACGAATATTTTAAACGTACAGTTGAAACTGAACAAACTTTTGAATATAAATGCTCCATTTTGCTTCGTTTTACTACAAAATGCTACCCAATCTGTTATTTTCTATTTTTTTTCAATTATAGTAGGGTAGGAATAGTACGAGAGAAGGAGGACCTTCCAATGCCCAATATGGACAACAATACTGTACTAAGTGAAGTACAATATAATGCTGTCACAGAATTTTCAAAGACATTAGAAATGTTCAGTCTTACTCCTTCAGAAGCGAGACTATTTGTAACATTATACATAGAAGGCGAACCGATGACCCTTGATGAAATGAGCGAAGCGCTAGCGAAAAGCAAGACTTCCATGAGCACTGGAATTCGAACCCTTCTCGACCTAAACTTAGTCGAACGCGTTTGGAAAAAAGGAGTAAGAAAAGATTTGTATCAAGCGAATGATGACCTCTTCCCAAAGTTTATGTCCTCATATGTTCAACGCTGGCTTGATGCAGCTTGTAGGCAAAAGCAGTCATTAGAAGAAACAAAGACGCTTTTAGAAAGAGAACAAGGAAACATACAGCCTGAACATCTAAATGATCTTAAACAGCGTCTAGATGAAATGATTGAATTTCACTGTTTAATAACAAAAGCATTTGAAAAACTGGATCATTAAGCTTTCCTTACACATCTTTACTACTCTCTTTTATTTAATTATCCCCCCCATTTGAATTTTTAGTTGTGGGGGATTTTACCATTTCAAAAAATCAATTTATTTATGTACTTTCATATCAACTCTTACAGGATTTTAATAATTTATTATGTATTTTTTGCACATGATTATTTTCAACTTAGACGTTTTCCTGAGATAATATAAGTGAATAGTGTATAGGTAAGGTTATTTTTTTATGCGAGGGAGGGGTACTAGATGAGTCAAGAGGAGCATTCATCCATACATGAAGCCATCTTGTTCAGCCATAAAATGGCTCAACTAAGTAAGGCTCTATGGAAGACAATAGAAAAAGATTGGCAACAATGGATCAAGCCGTTTAATTTAAATATAAATGAACATCACATTCTTTGGATTGCGTATCACCTTAAAGGAGCAAGTGTTTCTGAGGTATCTAAATTTGGAGTTATGCACGTTTCCACTGCATTTAATTTCTCTAAAAAACTGGAGGAAAGAGAACTACTTACCTTTTCGAAAAGAGAGAATGATAAACGGAATACGTATATTCAACTAACAGAACAAGGAGAAGCCTTACTCCTGGAGACAATGAAAACATATAACCCAGAAAATAACTCCTTGTTAACAGGGACACAACCCCTAAAAGAGTTATATGGTAAATTTCCAGAATTCTTAGATTTAGTAGCACTTATAAGAGAGATTTATGGACCGGAGTACTTGGAGATATTAGAACGTTCAATGAAAAATATTGAAGAAGAATTCTATGACGAAGAAGATTTCTTCACAAATGCAAGTATTCTTAAACAGGAATAATCTCTTTTATTCCTGTTTTTTTGTTCTTCGCTTTATCTCGCCTTTACAGGAAATCGTGTTTCTACATATCTGTCTTTAATAATAATCTGCTTAAATTCCTCCATTAATTCCACATACATACCTTCTTTACGTAAAGCTTCTATTGTGTCATCTGGATGAAGTTTCATATTTAACATACCAGCAAAATGAATGAGTAGAGAAGTGTAATCTAATAATCCTTCCTCTTTTTGATCCTCGTACTTATTGTGTAATGTATGTAATAAGAACAGCACCTCTTGATACTCCTCTTCTTTTAACCCTTTCTCCAAAATCATTTTCATGAAAGGGTAGTGATCTGCTCTAGACATTTGCGATAGAAGTCTGACATGAAATGCTAGCATTTCTGTGTCGTACCCTTTATTCTCCACACCTATTCTCTCCTCTTTAGCACTACAATTTAACTGCTTACGACCCTCGTCACCACGCGTCTCAAGTCTTTTTTTAACTTTTTACAAAAACCCTATTGATTTCTTCTTCAAAACATCGTATCATTCCATAGGACTGATGATATTAAAAACAAATTGCGCACTTTGAAACTCTCTCTACGAAAGGAAATGCATCACTAAATTTCCTACTTATTTATGTACAAATAACATTAATATTCTACAAGATATTTTACTATAAATATGAATTGATTGTCACAATAAGGGGGTTGATGAGGATGAACTTAAACTGCTGGAAATCCTTTAACATCACTAAAGAATTTGGTTCGAATCGAATTTATTTACTAAGTCTTATACTTGGTACTTTTTCATTTATTCTCTTATATTTACCCGTTTCGATGCTCCATCAACATCAAGCAGTAAAAGATTATGGTTTATTTCCAATAGCAGTGGCGTTATTCTTACTTCCCACTATTCACAAGCTAATGCACATGATTCCACTTTTACTGCTAAACAAGCGTGTGCGTATACGCTGGAAGTTAAAACGTGGCATCTTACCGACATTCACTTATCGTACTTTTTCAACTTTATCAAAGAAAACGTCTATTCTAATGGCATTAGCACCAACGTTATTTTTGACGATTCCGGGAATCGTAACTAGTTACGTATTCCCGAATTATTACGCATATATCCTAGTATTTACTGCAGTAAACATTGGCATGTCTTTTACTGATTTCTTGTGTGTGAGACAATTCTTACTTGCACCAAAAAAATGCATTATTGAAAATGCAAAAGATGGATACGACATTTTGATTGACAGATACAAGCAATGATGAGAATGTAAATGTAATATCTAGGTTTTATTAGAACAAAAACACCCTGCTTAGGGTGTTTTTTTCAATAGTTAAAACTTTAATCTGTTCAACAGATGGAATTTTTGATACAGTAATTTCATAGGTGCAAAAGGAGGTTCTTAATCGTGACAGTATTTTTTGTACCATTTGCGCTGTTAATTTTATTTATGTTTAATTCACTTACCCATTCTTTGTGCCTGAAAACAGAGATGGCAACTGAAAAACAACCTAAAGTATTTCGAACCATCAATATTTTAATCACAATTTTACTCATTTCCTCTTACGTTGAAGTGCTGTACACATAACAAAAATGAAGGAATAGAGACCGATTAGAAAGCACGTGACTTTTCGTGCATACGAAAGAAGAACTACCTAATTAAAGGTAGTTCTTTTTTTGTCGCTGTATTTAGGAGGCTCCTAGTACAACCAAGATGCACCAACGATGATTAACAAGATGAACAATACAACAATCAAGGCAAATCCTCCGCCATAACCTTTACTCATAAGAACACCTCCTTTTCCAACTAACTAAGATATCTTATGCGTAAGAAAAAAACCTGAATAGGCGAATGACCCGATTTCTCAAAAGTTTTGTGTATGTGTATGTATCGTGCTGCTATTGATTTATTCCTTGATATGGTATAGTATTTTGATGAATTAGTTGTCCATAAAAGACAAGCACAAACAACTGTTCACCTTTTTAAAAATGTAAAATATGAAAATTAAACAATATATAGGAGTGTTTACGAATATGAAAAAAATCACTCTAGCTACTACTTTTGCAGCTAGCATTCTAGCCTTAACAGCCTGCTCTCAATCTGATGCTAATCAATCAGAGGTAGTTGTTGAGTCTGAAAATGGTAACATAACTAAAGAACAATTTTATGAGGAACTAAAAGATCGTTATGGCGAACAGGTTCTGCATGAAATGATTGTTAAAGAAGTACTAAATGATGATTTTGAGGTAACAAAGGAAGAAGTGGAAAAAGAGCTTGAAAAGTATAAGAGTCAGTACGGTGATCAATTTGACCAAGCTCTCCAACAGATGGGTTTCCAAAATGAAGAAGACTTCAAAACAGTATTAGAATACAGCTTACTGCAACAAAAAGCAGCTACAGCAAAAGTTGAAGTTAGTGACGAAGACATACAACAACGCTATGACCGTATGAAGACTGAGCTTCAAGCGAGCCATATCATTGTGGATTCAGAAGAGAAAGCTAAAGAAGTTGCCAAAAAAGTAAAAGAGGGAAATAAAAGTTTTGCTGAACTTGCCAAAGAATATTCAACTGGTCCTTCTGCTTCAAAAGGTGGAGACCTAGGTACATTTGGCCCAGGAAAAATGGACCCAGCCTTTGAAGATGCTGCATACGCACTAGAAGAAGGCGAAGTTAGTGAACCTGTTCAATCCTCATTTGGTTGGCACATCATTAAAGTAACAGGCAAAAAAGAAACAGATGTAAAACCTCTAGACGAAATGAGAGATCAAATTAAGTCAGAGCTTCAAAAGCAACAAATCAATAACGCAGATGCTAAAACATCTATAGACCAAATAATCGAAGATGCGAATGTAGACATTAAAATTAAAGAATTTAAAGATATATTCGAAAAGAAGAATGAATCAGCACAATAATGAGTAAGAGGATATCCACAGTTGGGATATCCTCTTTTGTGTTGTCCACATGTGGATTACTACAGACTTTAATCTTATTAAAGTTAAGCCCCATTCAGGCTATGTTTCGGTTCCTCCCAACAATAGCAAAGGTGGCCTGGGAACGACGAGACTCCCGCCGGAGAAAGAGGTAGGCGAGATCCCCTGAGGGCGTTTTCCCCGAAGGTAGCTTGCCAGCTCGCCGGCAGGACGCGAGTTGTTCCCAGGCCACCTTTATACTATCAAAAGCAACGGAAACATTCCTCTCACACATAATATCTCGAATCCAAGTATTCAAGATTATGCCTCTAATGTTGAATAAACCACTTTGCACCCTCCTTACACCACAAAAAAACAAGCGCTAAGTAGGCGCTTGTTTTTAGGATCCAGAAGCCATAGTATGCTCTTTGTCTTCGTCCTTTTGTTGTCTAGCTTCTTCAATACGTGCCATATACTTTTGACCCTCTTGCTCAATAAAGTGATTCTCCATTTTCTGTTCCTCACGCATAGCACGATAAGCCATATATCCACAGAAGATTATAAACAAGATGATAGCTAACACCCACCAAGGAAAACCGGCAATTACCATCATTTGTGTACCCCCTTGTCCACGTTTACTACATGTATATGCACATAAGTACGTCTTATGACTTAAGAGATTGTTTATTCCTTATTGTGAACATTTAAGATAGGCTTCTATTCTTTGTACTGATCCGCAAACAAAGGCTTATAAAAGCTACGATTATCCATAGCGAATAAACGTTCCGTAAATTCACCAGGCTGTACCTTATCTAATGAACGATTCAACATATTCATCTTCGCATCAACCAAATCGATTAAATGGAGCATTTCTGCTTCTCGAATAAGTGGAGGTTTAGGACTGCCCCACTCTGCTTTTCCGTGGTGACTTAGCACCATATGTTGTAGCATGGTTACCTCTTCACCTTCTATCCCAAGTTCATTCGCCACGCCGCCAATTTCCTCTACCATCATAGGGATGTGTCCAATTAATTTCCCTTCTAATGTATAAGATGGGGTCGCCGCTCCGGATAATTCTTTCAGCTTTCCGAGGTCATGCAAAATGATCCCAGCATAAAGAAGATCTTGATCTAAATCTGGATATAGCTCTTTCAATTGTTTGGCTAAATTTAACATTGATACAATATGATGAGCTAGACCAGATACATATTCGTGATGATTCTTTACTGCTGCAGGATAGGTCAGCAAAGCTTCTTGATACAATTTCACAAAGTGACGTGTAATTCGTTGAAGATTAGGGTTCTTCATTTCAAAAATAGCTTCTGTTATTCGTTCCATTAAGTCCTCTTGTGATACTGGGGCTTTCTCTACAAAATCCGAGGCCTTTACTCCATCTGTAGGTTGGGCAGGTCTAATAGACTGAATTTTTAATTGTGCTTTACCGCGAAACTGATTGACTTCTCCTGTAATTCGAGCTAATTCTTCCGCTACAAAGGTTTGCTCATCTTCTTTCGTAGCTTCCCACAGCTTTGCTTCAATTTCACCTGTTGCATCACGCAAAATTAAAGTTAAAAAAGGTTTCCCATTACTGGCAACCCCTTTGGTAGATGACTTGATTAACATAAAATCATCAAAAGCATCTCCTATTTGATGATTGGATATCCCCTTTTTCATATTGTTCCTCCTCTCGGACGTTAGAAATGTTTTTTATGTAAAATGAAATTACTTATTACTAATTACTTTTAGAGTAATGAAACTTTTCCTTTGTGTAAAGAAAAAAGATGTCCACTACATGGTATGCTTTATTGTCAATTCTTAATGGCATGTAACCTAAGCATATTCTTACTTCTCGATTTCACTAGTATAATGTAAAAAAAAGAAGAGCGTGTATGCCACGCTCTTTCTCTCATTAATCTTCTCTTGGAACATACTTGAAAATTTCACCGGATTCAACAACACGGATAAATTTCATAAGCCAGCGATAATAGCTTTGAGCATATTCAAGGCGATCAATGTCGCGTTGGATTTTACCAACTAGCTCTTCATCATCACAGTTATCCGCAATGGAACGCAGCTCCGAAATAGTTTCATTAGCTTCTTCCATATTTGTTTCCGTATGGTGTCTCCAGCGATTGCCGAATAATGCGGTGAACGCTTTATACCAATCTTCTTCAGACTTGTACAAATCCTTACGAATCCCTTTACGAAAAGCAGGTTCCACCATTTTCATTTCAGAAAGAGAACGAACTCCAGTGGACATACTCGTCTTGCTCATCTCTAGCGCATCACGCATGTCATCGAGCGTCATTGGGTAGTCGGAGAAATATAACGTTCCATATAAACGTCCTACAGAGGAAGTAATCCCATATAGGTTCATATTCTTCGCAATCACCTGGATAAACTTTTCTATTGTTTCTTCATATTCTGCCCATTCTTGTTTTTTATCTACCAATGGACGACCCTCCACTAGCTTTATTCGACATGTACCTAGAGTATTTTATCACTATTATTCCAAACATGCGAGGACATGACAAATAAAAACTTATTTTTTTATAGAAAAATAATCTGTTGTTTGTTCAGTATGTCTTGAATATACTGTCTGCATGATAACACAATTACTTGTTGTGTATGCGAAATATTTGTAAGTAAAGACAAAAATTCTTTTGTTCGATCCTCATCGAAATTAACAAATGCATCGTCAATAATGAATGGCATCCCATGTTGATCACTCATTACCTGACTTAGCGACAATCGTAATGCTACATACAATTGTTCCTTTGTACCTTGAGATAACTGATTCGCAGTGTAACGATCTCCAGATTGTGTTTGTACGACCAACCCTTCTTCTGAGGATGGAACAAAAACATGTACATATGTGTTATTGGTTAGGATGGAGAAAAACTGCTTACAATATTCAAGTACCATCGGCATACGTTCCTGTTGAAATTTAGATTTAGTGTTTCTTAACATAGAATAGGCAACTTTATAGACAGCCCACTCCATGGCTTGTTCCTTTAATAAACTTTTTTCAAACTCTAACTCATGTCGGTACTTGGATATCGATTCGTCTCCCTCTAACGTTCGTAAACGTGATACTATATCTGAAAGATGTTGTCTGGTGGAATCAATTTGTTCTGATAGCTCTTGTTTATGATTAGCCATCTCTTTTCTCTCTTGTTGAATAGACGAAGCATCTAAACAAGAACTCAATAATGATTCTACCATGTCATTATTTAGATATATGGAATAAAGTTGCTCATAGTATTGCTTTTTCTGATTCTTAATGTCATGTAGTCTTTTGACTTTATTGCCTTTGTGTATATAAACTTCCTCATCTTCAGCATTCGCAAACCTTAAAAGTTTACGAATTTCTTCCTCAAAAGGCTTTATCTTTTCTTGAACATCTTGTTTCTGTTGTTCGATTGTAACAAGCCATTCTGAATATGTTTCCTTTAATTCTAATTGCTTTTGAATAAAAGCTTTGTGTTGGAATAAACGATTTTCTTGTTCTTCTATAGAAACATTCTTGTCAACATCTACCTGATTAGCTAATGTTTCCACCTGTTGCTCGTATGAAGATATATAGGTGTTCAATTGTTGAACATCTTGTTCTTGCTGTCTAACATGTTCGATTGCTTCCTTAAGACTTATTACCTTTTGATACGCTTTAGGCCAATAATCTAAATCCACATGACGTAAAAAAGGATGCAACTCCATTTGTTCATCCACTTGTTGATAAAATCGTTGCCGCTGTCTATCTAATGAAGCAAAGCGCTCGTCTAGCTTCATCATCTCCCCCTGAAGTTGTTGAAGTTGATTGAAAACCTGATCAAGCTCTGTTTTAATCCTATCATGAGTTGCAAGCTGTTCCTTATACCAAGTTAAGGAAGTTGTTGATGGTTCATTCCTATCAACTATTTCCTCACCGATACTGGTATCCACACCAGGGAGAGATTTTCGAATTATAGTCACAGCCATTACTACAATTCCAAACAGTCCAACTGTTCCTCCCCCCAACCACCAATTATTCAAAAGAAAACTCATCGATATACCAATGACAGCGAATGCAAATACTCCTACCAATAGTTTATTTGTTAGTGTCATGGCTCGACGACGATAATCTTTCAGTGAATCTTGTTGTTGCTTATGCTGATTATCCACTTGTTGTTGAATTTCTTTTTGATATTGCCTATCTACTTCTTCTTGATAATCGTTATACTCTTGCTCAGATAAAAGAGATTGTTCGAGAGTCTCTTTTTCGGAAATGAGTTGATGTTCCCGTTCCTTATTCACCTGTTTTTGTTGCTGGTATTGTTCATCTTCTGAATCAATATCCCGCTGTTGCTTGGAAAGCATTTGCCAATGTTCCTCTATGTAAAACGGAAAATGTATGGTTGCTATCTCATCCATAGTAAGCTCAATACCTAGTGAGTCAACTTCCTCTTGCAACTTCTTTTTTCGTTGTTCAAGCTCTTGATTGATTTGATCTCTTTGCTCTTTTTTTACATCAAATCGCTGCTTCTCCTGTTCAAGCTCCTTTAATGATTCTAGAATACGTACATCAACTTCATCAAGTTCATTTTGCTTATCTCTGTAGGTTCTCTCATTTTGTTCAATGATTTCCAATTCACTTTTTAAGGGTAGGTATTGATCTTTTAGGTGATAATAACGTTCCACTCCATTCTCAGGAAACGTAAGATGTTCTCCTATATCTTTTTCCTCTTCTCGTAACTCCTGATAAGCCAATAAAGGTTGTACAGCTTGTTGCTTTCTCTCTAGTCGGTCAATGGATGCTTCTACATCCTTATAGCTATTCTGAAGTGAAGCTAGTTTATTTTGTAGTTCATCTTCTTGGTGTTTTAGATAGGCGTACTGCTCCTCTTCCTGTTTAGAAGCCTGATAAAGTTCTTCCTTTTCTTTTACAGATACCAATTGTTGATTCAGTTGTGGATTTTTACCTTGTTTTTTAAATCGTTGATCTAATTCCTTTTCAAGCTTCTTCTCAACATCATAGATTTCTCTGGAACCTGTCATACCAATTCCAAATAAAATATCTCCGATGTCATCTGAATGTAACTGCTGTACATGTTGAATATCATGAAGTCCGAATGAAAATATCGCCTCATATGTAGAACGATCTATACCATTTAGAATTTCTTTTAAAAAGGATTCTTGTTTTTCTTCCCCGTTCTCCAAAAAACAACGTGCTTCCCCGTCATATTTATCTGGTTGCCTTTCAATAGTGACTCGTCCCGAATCAAGAGTTTCAATGACAAGACTTCCTCCTACTGCTCCACCTTTTTGAGGTTTAAATACTTGAAGCTTTCTTGGAGGGAGTGAGAATAAGATATATAGAATGAATTGATGTAATGTGGATTTACCGGCTTCATTTTTACCGTACACATAAGAAAGTCCCTCATTAGAAAAAGGAATAGTTTCATTCACCCATTTTCCGAACCCATAGATGCGTACTTCTATTAGCTTCATGTCCTACTCCCCCTTCACAAGTTCCTGAAGCAACAGCTGTTCTGCTCTGTTTAATATGTCCTGTTTTTCTTCCTCTGAAAAGGGCTGCAGATATTTTCGCATATGCTTATGATATAACAATTCATGCACATATTCTTCGATATCCTGATAATTGTCAAATTGTCGAATTAATTCACCTATAAAATGAGCCCCATTTTTCAACTGTTCCCTATCCCAATCAGGAGTAATGGAAGTATGAACACGAGTAATCCATACCCAATCCGCCACTTCTTCTTCCTGTTCATTCCATATGTCCTTCAGCTCTTCTATCATTGAATTTTCTTGCTCTTTTGGAAAAGGTAATGACCCTTGAAACGTTACCTCTATAAATGCTTTCCCACATTCCATTCGTTTATCATTTTTCCACGATTGAACAATTGTCTCTAAGTCATGTAGGTTCGTTTGCTGCTCAATTTGAAGTGTTTCATCAATAAACTGGATGTTCTCTGTGGGGCAAAATGTAAGGGAAGTAGTGTTTTCGAAAAGATCTACAATATAACACCCTTTCTCTCCCTGTTCGTTTCTATGCCGTCCCTGAATATTACCTGGATAGACGATGTATGGGTCCTTATGTAGGATTTGTCTTTTGTGAATATGGCCTAAAGCCCAATAATCCATACCTCTTTGTAGAAGTTGCTCTACTGAAAACGGGGCATACACATCATGCTCAGTATTTGTAGATAAACTACCATGTAACATCCCTATGTTATAAATCTCTTCAGAGGATGGAATAAAGTCCTGATGTTTGGACTGGTGAACTGCTCGCTGTTCATAACTAAATCCATGTATATCGGCTAACCTCTCCCCATTTTTATAAAAAGGAATGGACTGCACTTCTTCTGTTTCAAATACATGTACATAATCAGGATAAGTCATTGGATAAAAAGTAGCGCTCATATAATCATGATTACCGTGACTGACGTATGTATGGATATGATGTTCCGCTAATCGTTCCAGACCTTTTTTAAAATGGAGTTGTGCTTTCAAGCTTCTGCCATCTTGATCAAAAATATCTCCTGCCATCAACACAAAGTCCACCTGCTGTTCAACAGCATGCTCAATTAGTTTATCGAATGCCTTAAACGTACTCTCTCTCACATCACGAAACAGTGGGCCAGGTAAATGATAATAGCCTTTAAAAGGACTATCTAAATGCAAGTCAGCACAATGCAAAAATCGAATGCTTCCCTTCATACAAAAGAAGCTCCTCTCTGTTCAATCTCATTGATTTGATTGTATCAAACGAAGCACACGAATGCACGTTCGCTTCATATATTTCTTATAACTGGTGAAGCTATTCCTGTGGAGGTGAAACGAATGGCTAAACGAAAAAAGAATCCATCTGAGCGTGGAAAGAGCGCAGCAAGTGTGAAAGGCTCCCCTAATAGTGGACCAGTAGAAAAGTTCCGTGATGAACCTGATCATCAAACCACCAACATGCAATATAAAAAAGAGAATACTGCAAAAGATTAATTTACATTCACATTCAATATGTAAAATATTACGGATAAGAAGAAGAGCAGAAATCCTATGTGGATTCTGCTCTTTTTCTCATGTTTCCTACTATTCTTTTTTAGATAATTGCATAGCCTTTTTCAAATCCTTCAACGATGATGAACGCCCATAGAGGAGTACACCTCCACGATAAACTCGGGCACCGATGACAGCTAATACAATAATAGTACCAATTAATAGTAAAATACCAAGGCTGGATTCCCAAAATGGAATCTCCAACATTCCTACACGAAGGAACATAAGCATTGGAGTAAAGAATGGAATGAATGAAGTCACGGTTACAAAAGTAGATTCTGGAACATTTAATCCGAACATAGCTAACATAAACGCAGCTACAATCAGCAATGTCATTGGTGTAATTACTTGTTGTGCATCTTCAATCCGACTCACAATAGACCCTAGCATGGCAGCCAACGTTGCATACAACAAATAGCCGAGTAAGAAAAAGACTATTGCATAGAGGAGTGTACTGATTTGAACATTAGAAAATCCGAAATAACTAGTAAACCCTCCACCACTCATCGATTCCATATTACTCTTAATGGATTGATATCCAACTAATAAAATTAAGCTGAATTGAGTAATACCTAATAACGCGATTCCGCAAATCTTACCGAACATCTGTGTTACAGGTGAAACACTAGAAATCAATATCTCCATAACTCGAGATGATTTTTCGGTAGCGACTTCCATTGCAATCATGTTGCCATACATTAATACACCAAAATAAAGCAAGAACAACATAATATACACAAGGCCTCGTGTCTCGTTAAGTTCTTCAAATGATTTTGAATCCTCTGCTAATGACACCTTTTCAAAGGAAACAGGGGAATAAATCTGCTGAATAGTTGATTGTTCAATACCTGCGTTTTCTGTTGCCACAGCGACTTTCAATTGCTGCAATCCTTGCTGAAGTTTCCCGCTAACACTCAATTCACTCATTTGATTTGAATAATACGTACCTTCAGGCAAATCATTCTCATTTATAGAGAGCGTTAGCAGACCTTTATATTCCCCTTCTTGTACAGCCGTTTTCGCTTCTTCTTCTGAGCCATCAAATTCAACAACTTCCATGACATCTTCTTGAGCTTTCACTTGTGACTGGAACCTAGAGAACAATGAATCTGTTTCATCAATAACCGCAACCTTATCTACTTGTTCCTCTTCACTGGTAAATGTATCGATGATGTTCTGGAAATTGGCAAGTCCTACAATAAGTAGAAGCGTGATAACAGTTGTGATTATAAACGCCTTGGATTTTAAACGGTTTAGATAAGTATGAGCTAATATAACAAAAAATTTATTATTCATAAGAAGCACCTACTTTCTCAATAAATATGTCATTTAAGGTAGGCTCTTCAAGATCAAAGGTACGTACAAAACCCTTTCCAGATAGAGCTTCAAATATGCGAGCTGCAACATCCTCACTCTCGATTTGCAGTTCACATCCTTCCGTGAAAGGTTTATAGCGAACAACTCCTGGGACATCCTTCAGATAATTCACATCAAAATCCGCACGTACCACTACATTTTTCTTCCCAAAGGACCGTTTCACTTCCTTAAGTCCTCCATGAACAACAGGTGTACCGTGATGCAGAATACATAAGTGCTCACATAGTTCCTCCACATGTTCCATTCTATGAGATGAAAATACGATGGAAGTTCCAGCTTCTTTTAACTCAACAACGGCTTTTTTGAGTTGTTCCACATTAACCGGGTCAAGACCTGAGAAGGGTTCATCTAAAATAAGTAGCTTTGGCTTATGTATCACAGCCGATATAAACTGTATCTTTTGTTGATTCCCTTTCGAAAGCTCTTCAACCTTTTTGTCACGATATTCAGGAACGTGAAATTTCTCAAGCCAAGCATCCATTTCAGAAATAATGTCATTCTTCTGCATTCCTCTTAATCTCCCAAGATAGACAAGCTGATCCTTAACGGTTAACTTTGGATATAGCCCTCTTTCTTCTGGAAGATAGCCAATCAGGTGGCTTTTACTATAATTAATGGAGTCATCGTTCCAAGAAATTGAGCCCTCTGTAAGATCCATCAATCCTAATATCATACGGAACGTTGTCGTTTTACCTGCCCCGTTTGCTCCTAAAAAGCCAAATATTTGTTTCTCTGGTATTTCTAGCGAAAGATTATCTACAGCAGTAGCTGAACCAAATCGCTTAGTTACGTTAGTTAACTTAAGTGTCATGACACACCCTCTCCTCTCCTACTTCACATACGTCTTACATAAGTGATTTGTTTCAAAATCTTTTTACTATTTAGGTTTATACTTTAAATGTATAAGGAAGAACATGTAAGAGCAACAAAAATATTATTTACGTTCATTGTAAATCAAGTCTATCTTTGTATATCTGAACAATTCCCACATTACATTTATCGACAAAAATCAAAAAATATGCAGGAATCATACAACCTAATGCGAAATAGTTAAGATGTACAAATATCAGGAGGGAATAAAAATTATGAAAGCATATGCATTAACTGTATTTGCACCAGATGGTACTCATTTATTAGATGAAACATTCGAAGCAGAGAATGATCAAGACGCAAGTAAAATTGGTAAACAAAAGCTTGAAGATCAAGGTTATGAAGAACATACCCATCGCTGCGTTGCCCCAGATGGACATATGGTATTGTTTCATCGATAAAATCTATAACTCAAAAGCGCAAGCGCCAGGTTAGCGACGTATGTGCTGCTGCCCACACGACGTGGCCGCATCACTTTTTTTAGTTATACACAAGCGTTTAATTTTATAATTTCCTGGACGACAAATAGATCCTGGCATATGCCAGGATCTTAATTTTGCTTATCTGCCTTTAAAATCAGGCTTGCGTTTTTGAAGAAATGCTTGAACTCCTTCTTGATGATCCTCTGTATTTTTTAAATCAAACTGCCATATACGCTCTTCTTGCAAAATTTTCGATAGTTTATCTATTTCATTGCGGTGGTACACTTGCTTTGTTCCGATCATAGCGTGAAGCGGACGTTGTTGCCATTGGTGAGCAAGTTTAAATGCTTCTTCTTCTACATCTTCAGAGGTAACAGCATCTACCAACCCTTCCTCAAATGCTTCTTGGCCAGTAAGAGTTTTACCTTCCCAAGCAAATAGCTTCGCTTGTTGTGTACCAAGACGTTCTTGTAACCAGAAATGGCCACCACCATCTGGAATTAAACCAATCCCTATAAAATTCATCGATAGTTTAGATGAGTCATGTGCTAAAACATAATCAGTTGATAAAGCAAGACTTAATCCTAAACCTACTACCGGTCCATGAACTGCAGAAATAACCATCTTTGGCATGAGATAAAACTGAGTCATCACATCCTCAATATCATCCATCACATGCTGAAAGGAGTGCTCCCCTCTCGTTTCTTCCATCATATTTATATCCCCGCCAGAGCAAAACCCTTTTCCTTCTGCAGAAATAACAACTAGTAAATCGTCATTTTCTTCAATATCACAAATATGATCTTTTAATTCTTGAAGACTTTCATGGTTAAGCGCATTCATTTTATCAGGACGAGTAAGCTTCAAGTGTGATATACCGTTCTCACTCTTTAACGTAAAATAACTCATGGTAACCCTCCTATTACATACTTACCAAAGCAAAACACTGGTATAAACTAACTTCTTTATTGCTTTCTATATTTCCTGCTGAGATAGGAAAACTAAGAGTAGATATGTTTATTCAGAAAAAGTTAATGATTAATAATGCTTGTTTAGTTAGAGTATTAAAAGAGTTTCTAACGTTAATTCACGGAATTTCTTTTTCCCCATTATCTTGAAGACTTGGGTTCGTGGTATTCACTAAGTGTGGGGTGATTAAGGAGACAAAGTGATGCTATGCTAACGGACATACAGTATCTTATTCTTCGATTTGAGGGGGATTTTCCATTCGCAACGGACATCCAGTACGCTATTCAGCTTAAATCACCATAATGAAGTGTGTTTTTTCACAAATAAGATACTATATGAAGCTGTCTATTAACTGTGGAAACCATCTACCGATATAATATTTGGAGTTAATAATGGTCAAAGCAACCCCACAATTAGGCTTTTTTAGAGTGATATATCTATTTTTTACCATGAAATTGGAGTGAGTTTGAATGAGACTCAAACTTATCCAGAGTTAATAGACACCTTCTATATGTCCGTTAGCCTCTCCAAAAGAGGGTTTTTACAGAAAATAAGAGATTATATGTCCGTCACAAAAATATGTCCAACGTATTGCCGATTCCGATAACAACATAGCATACTAGTCGCTGGGCGCTGGAGCTGGACGTGGCTACTTCAATTCTTCAGTTATACACAAGCTTGAATTTTATAGTACGCTAGACAATAAAAAAATCCTCCCAATAAGGGAGGATTTCAACTTGCTTTATTGTTGTCCTTCTTCGTCTGTACCATAAAGCTCTTCTAGAGGCTTAGTGATGATTTTGCTTACATCATTAATTGTTTGGTTTAGACGTTGCTCTTCTTCCATTAGCTTAGAGATTTGCTCATGCTGTTGTACTGTTTCCACAACTTTGCGAGCTTGTTCAACTTCTTCTTCAGAAATCTCTTGTCCTTGCATTTGTTTTTGTTGCAATTCGATTTGAGTATTACGGAAGTTGTCGAACATTTCTTTCGCTTGCTCATCCGCCATTACTGCTTCATAAGCCTGTTTAAGGCCTTGAAATTCGTCGCTTTCGCGGATTGCTTTTTCTAGGTCGTATGCGTAATCATAAATATTAGCCATGAGTGTTGCCTCCTAATTATTTGTCCTTTTAAGCTCATTCCCTAACACTATAACAAACGAAACGTAGTGTGTATAGGAATCCGATAAAATCGTTATCCAATAAGGATAGCGATAATTCCTTGAACAAGTCCAATGACTCCTCCAAGCAATGCGCCGAGGTAGGTAATCATCTTAAATTCTCGACGAGAAATATCTAATACCATCGTCTCTAAACGCTCTACAGAAAAAGATTCCACCTCTTGCTTCACGATATCAGAAAGGTGTAGCTTTTCCATAATTTCAGGTATTCGTTCAGATAAATAAACACCAATATGATTAACCATGCTCGGAACCATTGTGTCTAACACATATGGACGAAGGGTCTTAGTATGTTCCGCTATAGAACGATTCATCCATTCTTGAACAGGGACGGCATTTGTGACAACAGATGCCAACGTTTTTGCAATGACATCTGATCCTACCTTTTCTTCGTAGAAGCGCACATCCTTGTTTGTCCACTTATCCCATTCGCTTTCAAGTAGTGAAGTTAACCAGCTTTTCGTTTCGTTTGAATGAAGATAGTTACTAATAGCTGGCTGAATTTTATCGACAAGCCCTTCATTACCTAAGAAGTTTGAAATCATATTACCCAAAAATCCCTGGCCTTCCAAATACCGTTCAATAATATCCCCAAGTTTTCGTTTACCTTGCTCACTTGATATATATTGATCTAATTGATCAAGGATATACGAGCTAACCGTTTCCATACTCGCTTTTCCTTTTTGATCCAAATGGGATGGCATCAAATCTTTGATAGAGTCTTCTCGATATTGGTCCATTACTTGGTGATAACGTTTTTGCGTGAATTCATAAATGGATTGTTCCATCTTTTCTACATCTAAAGGAATATTGTAACTTGCTAACCAATCCTCAAGTGTTTGTTCAGAATGAAGAAAACGGTCCACCTCCGTTTTAGCCCATTCCTCCATTTGTTTTTGAAAAGTGGCGTCCAAGAACTTCCTTCTTAACCCTTCTGGAGTTAAAAGGTGTTCCACCACCATTTTCCCTAACTGATCAGCTAGTTCATTACGGCGTTTTGGAATTAAACCGGGTGTGAATGGTAGTTGTTTCTTGCCAATATATTTTGGATGAAAAGGTCTGAAGAGCATCTTAATTGCCAGGGAGTTTGTAACTCCACCAATTATAGCGCCAATTACCATCATTAATAATATAAGTAAGAAAATTTTCATAAGACCGACCTTCCTATCTTCAATTGTTCATAACGTTCAACTTCCTTAAACATATAGTATATCCAAAAGCTTGGATGAAGAAAAGGAAAAGCATGATTTCAAACAAGCGTTCATAGGATAGTTATGAAAAGGTAGAACAGGAGGAAAACATATGGAATCTTTCCACTTTCATCTACAATCCTATCGAAGTCATAAGAATCGTGTGATTGTCCCTAAACAAGTGTACCCTGCATTTAAACAAGCCCAAACGATAAAATATGGAATTAAACAAGCTTCTATTGAGATTATGACACATCAAAAAGATGACGACATTTTATATATTTCCGAAGACTTAGTTACGCAACTTCATCTTGTGCACCAGCGAACGATTTCTTGTTTTGTACAAGGTTCGCATATTCTTCTTCAACCTTTACTCGGTGTATTTACAGCCGGTTTTCAACAGGATGAAACCCAAGCGCTTGGGGAACGTACTCCTGTGTTTGAGTCGATGGCAATGACCGGACAATCTTATGGCTTTGATACAATTTTCTTTGGTTATCAGCATATAAACTGGGATAACCAAACGATTCATGGATTGGTTTTTAGTGATGGCGAATGGAAAGATTATACCTTCCCTATCCCTTATGTCATCTATGATCGAATTCCCAATCGTAAAGTTGAACACCATCCTTCTATAGAAGAAGCTAAACAAAAGCTTCAAGAACATACCATTTGGTTTAATTCAGGATTTTTTAATAAATGGAAAACCTATGATCAACTTATTCAAACAGGTCAGGTTGCACATTTACTACCTCCAACCGTTCTTCACCCATCAAAAGATAAAATTACTGAGATGCTCGACACTCATAAAAGTATTTATATTAAACCGATACATGGCAGCAAAGGTACAGGTATTAAAAAGTGCACCATTCACGCTGAGTCAACTGGAATCGAATGTATGTATTATGATCAAGATAAAAAGGTCCATCAGCGCTATCAACAAATTGACCAAATGCTGAAGCAGCAATTCCCTAATGGGCTCTATGGGTACATCGCTCAGCCAGAAATACCTCTAAAATCGAAACGATCTAGTCCAATGGATTATCGTGTTCATGCAAATAAGAATGAAAATAATGAATGGGAAGTTACAGCGATATGTACGAAATTCGCAGGTAAAGGAAGCCTCACTACTCACGTGAAACGAGGTGGTTCTTTGCACACACTTGATGAGTTATTCGATGATAAAGAAAGCCAGAATATATACAAAAAATTAGAACGTTCAGCACTTCTTGTCAGCAAGGCACTAGATCATAAATCATCTTCACCACTCGGTGAACTCGGATTCGATTTTGGAATCGATGAAGAAGGAAAAGTATGGCTGTTTGAAGCAAACTCTAAACCAGGCTATGCCCTCTATGACCACCCTGCTTTTCAAAAAGAACAATCCATGATTCTCTCGTATCCATACCGTTACGCAAAACATTTTTATTTATCTTTATTAGCGGAATAACATAGGTACTACCCTCAAGTAGTTCAGTTTTAGAGTATGTATTTCTAATTGAACTACTTTTTATTATGGGGATGGAATAATATGCTGATACTCCATTATCAGTATCATTATGTTGAAGACTTGTGTTCGAGATAATTTTGGTGTTTGCTTAGAAAGAGTGATGTTTCCGTAGCTTTTATTAGAATAAAGGTGGCCGTGGAACAACTCGCGTCCTGCCGGCGGCCCTACACGGTGTAGGGTCGTTCGATGTTGTCACACGATGTGACGGTTTTAGTCGAACCTCTCCTTCTCAAGCCTCCTCAAGCCCAAAAGCGGGGCTTTGCGGGATCTTGCCTACCTCTTTCTCCGGTGGGAGTCTCGTCGTTCCACGGCCACCTTTGCTTTTGTTGGGAGGAACGGAATCACGGCAAGGTTAGAGTGGGACTGTTTCGGAATCATGGTATTCACGAAGCGAGGAATCAATTATGACACAAGGTGATTCTATGCTAGCGGACATATAGTATCTTATTCTTCGATTTGAAGACTTTTTTGCATTCGCAACGGACATCCAGTACGCTATTTAGCCTAATTGACCTTAATGTAGTGTGTTTTTTCACAAATAAGATACTATATGTCCGTTAGCCTCTCCAAAATAGGGTTTTTACTGAAAATAAGAGATCATATGTCCGTCAAAAAGTTCTCCTACGTATTGCCGTTTCCTACCCACCCCAACTCTTCGGACCACTCCAATTATTTCGAGTCCAAGTACTCAACATTATGCCTCTTATATGAAAATAAAGAGCTATAAATCGCATAAGCAATTCATAGCTCTTATTCAAAAGATAGTGTTCCTACTATTTCATAACCAACAGTTCATCTACATGTTTATGCAAGAACCGGAAGTATCGGTCCATATCTTCAATGGATGTGTATGGTGATATACTAAAAAATTTGTGAGAAGTGATATTAACCTGCTCATTAGTATCTATTGCTCTTACAGTACATTGTTTTCTAGTACTGCCAAAATACAGATCCTTTCGATCCACACCCATTGATTCGATTAGTTTTTCATTTAACTCGTTTGTGGATTGAATCTGTTGTTGTGTAGATAAGCCATACTTCTCCTCTTCCCAATTCACTCCGTCTTGATAAAAACGAAAAGTGGTAATTGGGGATAGTTCATTCGTGATTGCTACGAATTTAAATTCAGTTTTCAACCTTTTACGAAATGCGAGGTTTATGGATAGATAATTAGCCAATAACCTTTGATACCCTTCCACACCAAACGTAAGTAATGAAGCATAAATAGGAATGGAGGTGCCTGCTCTAGAGCACTCTAATGTATAGCTAGTGTGATAATGACCAAATCCTTTATTTCCTACATAAGGAGTTTCTTCTGGATGTAAGTCTACTGCTTGTAAATCTGATTTATTTTGTAATAGAAATAAACTTGATACGTAAGGCGTCTGACCAAGTTTATGAAAATCAAATACCAGACTATCGGCAAGCTTCACGTGTTGGTATTTGTCATGAATGTTTGTTAATTGATCTAATACATCTTTTTCAATATTTAATGGGTTAGCGGAAAAATCATACTCATTGAAAAATGCAAACATACCTCCCATAGCTGTATCAGCATGAAGATAAATGTCATTTAACTTGTATTTATGTTCCAACTCAGTTAGCAGTTCTTTTACTTCTTTGATTGAATCAATCCCAAATGTATCTGTCGTTCCCATTGTAGTCAGTACATATAAAGGAACGCCACCATCTGCAATAACAGTTTCCATTTGTTTACGTAGATCATCAATATTTATGGAGTGATCAGCGTTTGCCTTAATCTTAATCAAGTGGTCTGTTCCAAGGCCTGTCGCTTCCATTGATTTATGCAAGCTATAGTGTGATAGTTCAGAACAGAAGCAGTATAGATTACGAGGTACTCCGCTTTTATTTGCCTCCGGATATCGTTTCGATATGGCTATGCGGAGTGATGTAAACGTTGCACCTTGTCCACCCCATGTTGTGTAGCCGCCACTTTTCTTTGCATCAAACCCTATTAGCTTTGATAACATGCTAACAATTTGAGTCTCCACATTTGCTGAAGTAGAACCTTCCACATCCCATAAATTATTTCCGTTCAATAAGGTCATCAGAAAATTAGCTACTAAACTCGCTGTATTAGGCATGGAAGAAGCATTGGCCAAGTAATTGCTATTTGATACTCGATGCCCTTCGCTTAATTTTATTAATTGATGTAAGGTCTGATCTATAGCATGACCTTTCTCTGGTATAAATGCTTGCTCTGCTAGCATGTGATAATATGTTTTACTGTCGCTATTTAATTGCTCTTCGCCAAGAATAAGACTATTAGGATCTTTCATCTTATCTAACTGTTCTAATACATACTGAAGATAGCTAACCATTTCATCACGACTAGCTTTGTTCCCATCAATACTAGGATATAAGGTATGTAAGGAATCCATAAAATCCCCCCTATTTGTTGATTACATAAAGAATAGCTAATTGCACCCGGTTAACGAGATATAAACTGCTGCCACAGTACATCGATTGGTTCTATATTGACTTATCGTAAAGAGTAAGTTTGTTAGTATCTGGGCGCTGGATCTAGTCACTTAAATGTCAGAACTCATGCATTCTTTATTCAAAAAAATGCTCCACTCTTCATTATACATCAACCTCCTGAAAATAGCTTAAAAATTTTTGAATTCGCTTACATATAATTAAATATGTATGAGATGAACGAGTAGCCGGAAAAATAAGTCTAGAAAGGAGGGCATGCTATATGGCAGATCCCAAAAAAGACCAACAAAAAGAAAGTCGAGAAGAATATGAAGTAGATGTAGATCGAATGATTAACGAAGGGCTTGCAGGTGGTACGGTGAACTCCTCATATAACCGCGGACAGATAGAGGAATCCCGCGATCTCCCTCACGAGAATGAACCCTATCCTGCCGAAACGAAAAGACTAAAACATAAATAAGTAAACATAAAACTTTCGTAAGAATAATAAACCAATACTTCAATGACTTATGGACTAATGAAAACACAACGTAGGTCAAAAAAGAGATAAGAGAACAAAATAAAAGGGGTGCATCCACTAATGGAACACCCCCTTTCTTAGCTTTATCGGCTTTTCACAATCATTTGTACAGCCTCTTGAATCAACTCGTCAGTAGGCTCTCCATTCTCCTCAGAACTACGGATACATGCTTCCAAGTTTTTGGCAACAATATACCCAATAGAACGATCGATGGCAGAGCGTGCTGCAGATAATTGAGTAATGACGTCTTTACAATCTTTCTCTTCTTCCATCATCTTCAGGACGCCACGTACCTGTCCTTCTATACGTTTTAAACGGTTTTTCATATCCTGAGAATATTGATTCATCTCTTGTGTTTCCAAGTTAGGTCCCCCCTTATCACGTTCTATCTATTAAAGGTAGAGCATTTTAGTATAAAATCCTTATATTTCATTATACAATACCAACGCTTGGAAAAAAAGTTTGAGTATTTAGTCGAAACACCACGATTGTTATAATGAAAGAAAAAACTCTAGGAAATCACTTAGGAATTTATTAGCTGCATTCACCAAGATGTAATGTATATTCATGATGCTTCCTACTGATTAAAGATTATTTAGGGGGAATTTATCGTCTTCATAAGGTAAGAGGCATACTATTTGCTAGGTACTGGAGCTTTAAAAAATAAGCCTTCATTTCACACTTCCATACTTTTAATAATAAAGCTATGTTAAAGTTTGGTGTTGATTTTGGAATCATCGAATCAAAATAGCTTATTCAAGATAAGAAGCATTCATCTGGAATAAGGAGTGTTGGTGGTGAGTGGTTGATTCGGTGGGAATTTACTCGCTTTCCGCGGAAAGCGAAGCATTTCACCGCAGCCCCTTCCTCACAAAAGTAACGGGTCCAGCTTCACCAATTATTCAAGATTATGGTGCTATTAACGAAGAACATAAAACTATTTCATTATTATATCAACAACAAACTTTAACACAGCCAATAATAAAAAGAGAAAGAGGTCTTCCTATGTTTAACCAATTAAAAGCACTATTTCCTGAAATACAACTCCTTACTCCACATTTAGACGTTGATACAAATGAATACATATGGTTTAAAACGGAAGACAATCAAGTATTAGGGCTTCCGCAAGACACTACTACAAATCGTGAAATTCAGTTGCTCTCCACTTTTCTACAGCCTTATGATATTCGTCATTCTACCCTTTCCACACGTGAACAATTATGGCAGAAATGGATTTATCATACCGATAATGAGGACTTAACGAATGTGAACGAAAAATTCCCACACAAATACCGATACGTATTCTTCTCCATTCGTGGAAAAGATGTTGATTTAGATGCTTTTCAAGAAGCCATTCAATCCTTATTCCCTTATAAAATGCCCTTACTTTGGGAGAGTCAGGATCAAGGCTTTATCATTGAAGAACACTTTGACCACTTTTCGGAACCCATTGCATACGAAGATATTATTGACGTTCTCATGAGTGACTTCTATATTACATTACAGTTATACATCACACCCTATTACTATGATAAATCAGACATACAAAATGGTTACAATTGGGGATCCAAATGCTTCGGAATGGTCCCTTTCAATCCGTCTAGGCCTGTCCTTTTATATACAGATGTCATGCCTTACCTATACACAAATAACTTAGATTACATGGACAAAGAGTATATTCATTCGACAATATTAAAACCTGTTATTGACGAACCCGATTTACTTCATACCATTCGAGTATTCCTAGCCTGCAATTCAAACGCTACACTCGCATCTAAAGAATTGTATATGCACCGTAATAGTCTTCAATATCGAGTGGATAAATTTATTGAAAAGACCGGTATTGATGTAAAGCAATTCCAAGGTGCTTTGATAACGTATCTTGCCCTTATTCAACACCACCATGATGAAATGTAGGTAGGATGCACAAAAGCGCTTTCATAGTTTTGTGCACACCTTCCATTTACCATGTCCACAATATTCGATAGACTTAAGTTAATTCAAAACGCTCTACATATTGGGGAGGAATTAAAATGGCTGAAATCGCTTTAAAGAATATCCAAAAAGTTTATGATAAAAATGTAACTGCTGTAGAAGATTTTAATTTAGATATTGATGATAAAGAATTTATTGTGTTTGTCGGTCCTTCTGGTTGTGGTAAGTCCACTACGCTTAGAATGATTGCTGGCTTAGAAGAGATTACAGATGGGGATTTCATGATTGATGACAAACGCATGAACGAGGTAGCTCCAAAAGACCGTGACATTGCGATGGTTTTCCAGAACTACGCTCTTTACCCACACATGAATGTATATGATAATATGGCTTTTGGTTTAAAGCTTCGTAAATTTAAAAAAGACGAAATCGATCGTCGTGTAAAAGATGCTGCTAAAATTTTAGGTCTAGAAGATTACCTAGATCGTAAACCAAAAGCACTTTCTGGTGGTCAGCGTCAGCGTGTTGCACTTGGACGTGCAATTGTACGTGATGCAAAAGTATTCTTAATGGATGAACCATTATCGAACCTTGATGCTAAGTTACGTGTACAAATGCGTGCTGAAATCCAAAAGCTTCACCAACGTCTACAAACGACTACCATTTATGTAACACACGACCAAACAGAAGCGATGACTATGGCTACTCGCCTTGTAGTTATGAAGGACGGTATTATTCAACAAGTAGGTCGTCCTAAAGACGTTTATGATCAACCAGAAAACGTATTTGTCGGCGGATTTATTGGTTCACCAGCTATGAACTTCTTATATGGCAGTCTTTCAGAAGGATATTTTGAACTTGAAAATTACAAGCTTAAAGTACCAGAAGGCCGTATGAAAATGCTTCGTGAGCAAAACTATGTAGGCAAAGAAATCATTCTTGGAATTCGACCAGAAGATATTCATGATGAACCTGTCTTCATTGAATCAAGTTCAGAAAGCAGCTTAAAAGCGACTATTGACGTAGCAGAATTGATGGGATCAGAATCCTACCTTTACTCGTCTGTAAGTGGTCAAGAATTTATCGCACGTGTAGATTCTCGCTCTGATATTGATGGCGGTCAGCAAATTGACCTTGCACTTGACATGAACAAAGCACATTTCTTTGATAAAGAATCCGAGCTACGAATTCGCTAAAGAAAAGCGCAAGCGCCCTGCTTGCGACGTATGAGCTGCGGCCCACACGACGTGGGTTGGTTCGATGTTGCTGCGTGATGCAGCAATCTTAATCGAACTTCCCCTGATACCGCAGGAGATAAAGAAAACACGAAGAACGAAGTGATTTGATGTTGACTTATCGGACGGAGGTGAGGGAAGCACACTAGTCGCTGGGCGCTGGAGCTAGACACGTAAGCGTCAGAAATTTATGCTTTCTTTACTCATAAAGAAAAGCGCAAGCTCCGAGATTCGCTTATTTGTAAATAAAATAATGCGCACGCAAAATAAAATGGTTAAACCGGGTACCCAAAGTGGATACCCGGTTTTTTACGTCCAAAATAATGTCCTCACTACAATCCTTACCTATGTAATTCATGTATTGGAACATGACGATCCTCATTACATTGAGAGCATTGATATAAATGAATACATTCATGTTCTTCTGTAGAGTTTTGATCTCCGTCAACTAATTTTAAACCTTCATCATCTAAGTAGGGGCTATAATCATCTAAAAAATCGACCACTCTTCCTTGCTCATTCATTTCCCCATTGCATGTGGGACAGTGAACGACAATTGTTTGGAGCCCATTGCATAAAGGACAGACAAACATCCTTTTCCCTCCTTATGTATATCTTGTTTCTCACTTACCCTTTGCCTTATATTACTAACCTTCCAGAATTCGTTGAAAAGAGGAATGGTTCCCCATCCCTCTTTATCCATTACGTATAAAATTATTTTGCTTGACCACCGTATTGTTGCTCAGCCATTTGAACTAAGCGTTTAGTGATTTCGCCTCCAACAGATCCGTTTTGACGGGAAGTGGAGTCTGGACCAAGTTGAACTCCGAACTCTTGAGCGATTTCGTATTTCATTTGGTCTAATGCTTGTTGTACACCAGGTACTACTAATTCATTAGAGTTGTTATAAGCCATGTGTTTTCACCTCCTGTGTATGAATATTGTCACCCAATCCTGATTATTATATGAGAAAATAATTTTGGTAATTTTTACACTCTGTTTTTTTATATAATCTGTTGTTTATTTTCTTCTTACACTATTCAAAAAAATTTAGATTTGCATTTTTATATGTGAAAGTGATTTTCGTTTTCCTACTTTATTCAAAAAACTTTCTACTTATTTATTATTATTTTTCATACTATCGTTTCTAGAAAAAGTGGAGATATTTACCTCTTATAATAAGAATGTTACTTCACATAATAGTAATACAAACTTATCAACCAAACATAATGCAAAGGGCTACTTAGTATTAGCTGGTGCAAATCCAGCAAGCCCACCAAAAACAAATAAAGAGGTGAATTGTTATGGCGAACAATAACTCTAACCAGCTTGTAGTTCCTGGTGTACAACAAGCTCTAGACCAAATGAAAACTGAAATCGCACAAGAATTTGGCGTAACTCTTGGTCCAGATTCAACTGCACGTCAAAACGGATCTGTTGGCGGAGAAATCACTAAGCGTCTTGTTCAGGCTGCTGAACAACAGTATGGCGGACAACAACAATAATTAAATAGCAATGGAAAAGCCCTCAAACAGTTGTTTGAGGGCTTGTTTTGTTTAGTTTACTTTGCATTTGGCTTCGTCATGGCTTTCGCATCAATGTACTCATCAAATTGCTCTTCCGTTAGAATTTCTGTTTCAATTGCAGCTTCTTTAAGCGTTAGACTATTTTCAAATGCATACTTTGCAATCTTTGCAGCTTTCTCATAACCAATGTGAGGATTTAATGCTGTAACAAGCATCAATGAATCCTTTAGATATTGTTCAATTTTCTCATGATTTGGTTCAAGTCCTTCCACACAACGCTCATTGAAGGAATTCATGCTATCAGCTAGTAGCTGACAGGATTGCAAGAAGTTGTATGCAATAACTGGCTTAAATACGTTAAGCTCAAAGTTTCCTTGACTTGCTGCAAAGCCAATTGTTGCGTCATTCCCCATAACTTGAGTCGCTACCATTGTAACTGCTTCACTTTGAGTTGGATTGACTTTACCAGGCATAATAGAGCTCCCTGGTTCATTTGCCGGAATGGTAATTTCACCAATTCCACAACGTGGTCCACTAGCTAACCAACGTACATCGTTTGCAATTTTCATTAAGTCCCCTGCTAGCGCTTTAAGAGCACCATGGGTATGAACAAGCTCGTCATGGCTTGTAAGCGCATGGAACTTATTCGGTGCAGAGATAAACGTTTCTGAAGTTACTTCATTAATAGCTTTGCATACTTGCTCTGAGAAATCAGGATGCGCATTCAATCCAGTCCCGACTGCAGTACCACCTATAGCTAACTCATATACGTATTCTAAACTTTGTTTCAGCATGCCTTCTGTCTTTTCTAACATACGATGCCAACCGCTAATTTCTTGTCCTAATGTAAGAGGCGTAGCATCCTGCAGATGAGTTCTACCTATTTTCACAATTTCCTCGTAGGCTTCCATCTTTTCTTTTAGTGTTCCTTTAAGATTGGCAAGTGCTGGGAGTACCTCTTGTTTCACCTTCATAACTGATGCAATATGCATAGCTGTAGGATAGGTATCATTAGAACTTTGTGATTTGTTTACATCATCATTCGGATGAAGTTTCATATCATAATTTTGTTCCGTTAACCATTCATTACCTACATACGCCATCACTTCATTGACGTTCATATTGGATTGGGTACCACTACCAGTTTGCCAAACGACTAATGGAAAATGTTCTTCTAGTTCATCACTCGTAATACGATCTGCCGCATGGGAGATTGCTTCTGCTTTCTCTTTTTCTAATAATCCAAGTGCATAATTGGCTTTTGCAGCACTTTTCTTTAAAATAGCGAATGCATGAACAACTTCTTTCGGCATCCGTTCATTACCAATTGGAAAGTTTTGAACACTTCGTTGTGTTTGGGCACCCCAATACTTATCAGCTGGAACCTTAATCTCACCTAGGGTATCTTTTTCAATACGATATTCCATAGTTATCCTCCCTTAATTAACACCGCTATTCCATGCTCCCTATATGTATAAAACGTTTTGTTCGCTTTTCTTTGTTAGGGATGCATTTTTGTAGGATGCGCTTTCAAAATATCTGTTTCATTTTTCTCACATTTCACTTTCGATGTCTATTATAACATTCCTTCCTTTTAATAGCAGTTTTCAAGTAATGAATCCATATTTTTAAAGAGGATTAGAAAATGAGAATTGTTCACAGGATGTTAGAGTTTTCATTCTCATTCGGCGGGAATTATCCATTATAATAAGGGTAATCAGGTCATCCTTACCTTAAGGAGGGAGCTAACTATGCCTAATATTTGGACTCACATTTTATTTTGCGAGGATCTTATAGATTCTATTGGAGCAACAGAGGAATGGACAGCCGTTCAACCTTACTTTAACTTAGGTGCCCAAGGACCTGATCCATTCTTTTATCATAATTTTTTGCCATGGAAAAAAGATGGTTCGGTTAATGAAATTGGTAATGTCCTTCACCATCACTATTGCGGACCCGTTTTATTATCAATGATTGAGCAAGCAAAGCGTTCATCTTCTTTATCTACGAAAGCTTATGTAGCTGGCTTTGTTACCCATCATATCTTGGACCGGAATACACATCCTTTCATTCATTACTTAGCAGGATACCATAAAAATAAACACCAAGAGCTCGAAGTTATCATCGATACAATCATGATGGAACGTTATCGAAACCTACAAACCTGGAAAACACCTGTATATAAGGAAATTAATGTTGGACGTTCGTTAGATGCTGAAATTGAATTATTACTTGATAAGTCCATAGAACTTTATTTTCCTAAGGAACGAAAAAACGTGCCTTCTCATTATATTCAAGCCGCTTATAAGGATATGAAGCGAGCCTTGCGTGTGCTGTACGATCCATATGGATGGAAAAACATATTACTCGGATCCATGATCTCATCCTTTTCTCATCAACCTGTAAAAACGGATAAAGACTATTTGAATGAACAGCAAAAGATGTGGAGGCATTCAGCAACAAACGAATCATTCACAGAAGGATTCTTGGATTTATATGAACACGCACGAGCCGAAGGAATTGAAGTGCTATCAGAGCTATTTAGCTACTGGGAATCACCTACAGAAGGGAAACGATATGCTTTACAAACAATATTGTCTAACATCTCGTATGATACTGGAAAACCTATAGACTTGCAGCTAACTAATCAATATTGTGATCCCATTGTATAACTAGAGAACACATTTTTTTGTGTTCTCTTTTAATTTGCTTTGTCCCAAAAAGCTTTTGGTGTATTTGATTCAAAATGGACCGTACTTTTGGATATCGGATGTATGAAGGTAATTTCCTTAGCATGAAGACCTAAACGTCCGATTGGATTTTGAGTCGCCCCATATTTCTTATCTCCAACAATGGGATGCCCCATATCTTGCATATGAACACGAATTTGATTTTTTCGACCAGTATCTAGCCTCAATTCTAAAAGGGAAAAACTAGTAGTAGATTGAAGTAATTTATAATGAGTAACAGCTTTTTTACCTTTATTAGGCTGGTTACTTGAATACATTACATGTGTCTTTGTTTCGTTTAACCATGATGTAATCGTTCCCTCTGTTTTTGTTACCTTTCCTTCTACAAGTGCAATATAGACTCGTTCCTTCACCATACTCTTCCAGTCTTCTTGGAATTTATATTTTACTTGTTCAGATTTCGCAAAAATCATGACTCCAGATGTATCACGATCGAGCCGATGAACAATATAAATTCGATTTTTAGGATGCTTCGTTTTTACATAATCGGAAAGCTGACGATAGGCTGTCATTGTTTTTTCTTGAGATGATGCCATAGATAATAATCCTGATTCTTTATTAATCACAATAAGATCTTTGTCTTCAAAAAGTATCGTCATTCCTTGTAATCCAGTACCTCTATTATGTTTAGATATCGTAAGTGTTTGCCCACTTTCTAACGGGTGATTATGCTGTGTAACAGTTTCACCATCAACAGCAACTTGCCCTCTCGACAAGATTGATTTAACTGCGTTTCGGCTCCGATTCGTCAATACTTTTTGTAAATACGGGAGTAGCGTCGTCTTTTCATGTACAGCATATTGTTTCGGCTCTGCTTTCCCGGTTTGTTTTTTATATTTATTTTTCATTTGTTTAACTCCATTCTATGAACCCTAATTGGTTATACTTTATCGCAGTAAGTACAGGAAGTACATACAAAATATTCCTACCACATTGTATTTCACAGATTACGAAAGCGTCTTTTTACATCTAAGAAGCTGGAGACTAATATGTACGTGCTATAATATATAATTAAATTCAATAAAAATCCCAGATCACCTTTTAAGGGGTAATCTAGGAAGATTTAATACATATTTTTCACGTATGAACATCTGTTGTATTGGCTTCAAATGTGGCTTCTTGTGCTTCTTTCTCTCCTTTTTCAACATCAACCTTTGTTAATAGGATAATGCCCGCAATAAAGAAGACAACAAGAGAGAATATACCAAGTCTACTTGACCCAGTAAGCGTGCCTACAAGAGCGAATAAAAAAGGACCAAATATAGCAGCAAATTTTGATGAGATACCATAGAAACCAAAAAACTCTGCGTGGCGATCATCTGGAACCATACGTCCAAAGAGAGACCTACTTAGCGCCTGTGCCCCACCCTGTACAAATCCTACACAGGTAGCAAGAGCATAGAAATGCAGAGCAGTGGTCATGAAGTAACCTAATATGACAATTCCAATGTAAATGTACAACGCTAACAATAGAGCTTTTTTGGCAGAGATTTTCGTAGCAAGCCATCCAAATAAGAACGAGAAAGGAATCCCGACAAATTGTGTAATCAGGAGAGCCATGATTAAATCAGATGTTCCAATCCCAATTGATGTTCCGTAGCTCGTTGCCATTTTGATGATGGTCGAAATACCATCATTGTATAACCAGAAAGCAAGAAGGAATAACAGCAATTGCTTATACTGATTAAGCTCTTTAAACGTAGAACCTACTCGTTGGAAACCAATTTTGATATAGGAGGTATTTTTACTAGGCGTCGTTTTTCGTTCTTCGTGAATGTTTTTAAATAAAGGAATCGAAAATATAAACCACCATACTCCTACCGAGACAAAAGAAATCTTTGTTCCAACATTCGTGGAAGGCAGACCAAACCATTCGTATTTTTGAATGAGAAGAAGGTTCACTGCCAAAAGAAGTCCTCCACCTATATAACCAAATGCAAATCCTTTTGAAGAAACTCGATCAATATCTTCTCCTTCCGCAATCTCAGGAAGGAAGGCATCGTAGAAAACATTTGCTCCAGAAAATCCAACTGTTCCAATAATCATAAGTAGAGAAGCAAATAAATATTCACCTGAATCTACAAATGCTAACATTACACTTGCAATCATCCCCATATACGCAAAGAAACGTAGAAATTTTTTCTTGGCAGCTGAATAGTCACTTATCGCTCCGAGTATTGGAGCTAAAATCGCAACAATAAGAACTGCAATTGATTGTGTGTACCCCCAATAACTAGTAGCCACTGCTCCATCTAAACCTGAAGCAGCTACTTGTGAATAGTAAATTGGTAAAACAGCAGCCATGATAGTAGTTGCAAAGGCGGAATTTGCCCAATCATAGAGAGCCCAACTTCGAACGAGTTTTTTATTCATATGTACCCACACTTTCGTAAGGTTGTATATCAAGAATAGCAAATGTATGGACAAACACCTATGTTTTTACGAAATTTTACAATAATTTAATGTTAATAGGGAGGAGAATAGAATGAAATTAACCATTTTTGGGGCAACAGGACGAGTAGGTCAAAAAATGGCCAAGTTAGCACATGATCAAGGATATCAAGTTCAGGCACTTGTGCGTGACAGCTCAAAGGCTAGAAAACTTATTCCTTTCGCTGAGCTTATAGAAGGGGATGCCACAAATTCACATGACATTCATAGAGCACTTATTGGCTCAAAAGGTGTATTATCTAGCCTTAACACAGATAAAACTACTACTCTAACTACAGCTTATCCTTTAATTATTGAGCACATGAATCAACTCGAACTCAAACGTATCGTGACAATTGGTACGGCTGGGATATTAAACAGCCGTTATGAAGAAGGAAAATTCCGCTTCCAGTCATCTGAATCCAAACGAACCAAAACCTTCGCCGCAGAGGAACATGCAGCTGTTTATAAGATGCTGGAACAGTCAAATCTAGATTGGACAATCATATGCCCTACCTATCTTCCAGAAGGAGAAGCTGAAGGGGAGATACGCTATGAACGGAACATGCTCCCTCTTGATGGCAAAAAAATAACAACAGAGGATACTGCTAGGTTTGCTTTTGAAACATTTCAAGAGCATCGTTTCTCACATAGCCGCGTTGGAATCTGTTATTAAAGCTCATAGTGCACTTTCTGTAAGCAATGCATATGTAATTTAATATGCTTCCCATTTTCATCTATGAAAGAATTATAAAGTTAAAAAAGGATGCCTTATTAATAAGGCATCCTTTTTACTGAAATTATTCTGGCACTAGACCAAAATATTCTTCGAGTGTTTGTTTGTTTTTGTATATTTCCGTTGCTGTTTCCTCGCCAATATAACGTAAGTGCCAAGGTTCGTAGCTATAACCTGTTATATCTTCTTTTCCTTTAGGATAACGAATAATAAATCCATAATTATGAGCATGATTGGCGAGCCAATCTCCTTCTTCTGTTTTTCCGAATTCCTGTACTAGTTTAAAAGATACTTGAGCTACAGTTACATCCATTGCTAATCCTGTTTGGTGTTCGCTATGGCCAGGTTGTGCTGAGAATTTATTGGCTTCTTCTCTACCATAAGCATCTACGTTACTTTGATAGATTTGTTTTTGGCGCTCATAAGAACGATAGCCTGAGGCAGCAACTAATTCTAATCCCTGTTCACTCGCAGCTGCAAATAGTTCTTCTAGATGAGTTGCCGCTTCTTCTCTCATTTGTTTTTTAGGTAAGAACTGTTCAAAATAAAATGGAACATCAGGAACCGTCAAATCTGAAGGTATATAGCCTTTAGGTAATTGACGTTGTTTATTGATGATAGCTTCCACACTAGTATGATCCTCTACTACGTCCTTAGGCGCAGAATTGGAACTATTGTTACTAGAATCACTATCTTCCTGATTTAAAGAATTAGAATCTTTTTGATTATCTAATTGATCCTGATCTTTATCCTCTGAAGATTGATTCTCATCTTCGGTATTATCTGGTGGTTGTTCTTCACTTTCTGGTTTTGCCTCAAAGTCTTCATCAGGCTTATTCTTCGCATCTGGCTGAGATTGACGTTCAGACGAAGATGTAGAATTTTTAGGATCTTCATCTCCACTGTCCCCTATGGCACAAGCAGAGAGTGGTATAACAAACATTATCATCATTATGGTTCGTAAGGTTTTTTTCATGTTGTAGTTCCTTTCATTTATACTCATCCTTTACAGAATATAACATGAGTCCTATCAGCCGCAAATGTTAAACACAAAGATGAAAACAGGAAAAAGTCTTAGCCCTTCATAGCTAAGACTCTATTTCACCACTGCATATATGACTCATAATCTATTTATTTAGACGTATTATATATACTATCCGTTTCACTGTTTGATTGTTTCTCCAAATTTTCCACTGACGACCTTGTACTATGAATGGATTGTAATAGAGCTTGCTGTTTTTCCGTTTGATCCGCTACCATCATTTGTAATTCCTGCATTGTAGCACTTGTTTGTTCAATTACTGAAGCCAGTTCATTAACAGAGTATTGAATCCCAGAAGAGGAATGTTGTATTTCGGTTGCTTGTTCACCAAATTTTTTAAGCTGCTCAATAAATAAGGCGATTTCATTTGTGATTAATGTAAAACCTTCTGAAACACGTTGAGTGATTTGTAGACTGTCTAATAACTTTTGTTCGTTTTCAATCACTTGTTTTCTAGTATCATCTGCGTCAGATTGAATGTTTAATAGATTTTCATTTATTTGCTCAGCTGTTTGACTAGAAGTTTCGGCAAGCTTCCTCACCTCTTCTGCAACCACAGCAAACCCTTTACCTGCATCACCAGCTCTAGCAGCTTCAATACTAGCATTTAAAGCCAATAAATTAGTTTGACCTGCGATGGTTTGTATTTGACTGGTAAATCCAGTGGATTCAGCAATCTTATTCCGTAATCCATCCATTTGCTTACTCATTGTATGAAAAGAATGCTTGAAGTCTGACATATTTATATTTAATTCTTTCACTGAATCTTGTCCTTCTTCTGCTTTAGTCTGTACATGCTGCCCACTATCTACTAGCTGGTCAAATGAATCAATCATATCTTGGAGCAACTTACTGGCTTGGTCAGTTGCGGTGGTAATATCCATAACGGAGGCTGATTGGTTATGTGAGGCTGCAGATATCTCTTTAAATGACTCATTCATGCTATGCATAGCATACGTATTATCAGAACTGTTTGTATGGATATGTGCCATATATGTATAGACTTTTTTCGCTGTTTCTTGAATATGAGAGGCTTGTTCATGCTGTTGTTGAAGTAAGAACTCACTTTTAGACAGCGACTCTCTTGCATCTGTAAGTAGTCGTTTAGATAAACGTACCTGGATGAATAATACAACGAACACTAGTACATAAAACACAAACGATATAGCCATTGCTCGCCCATCAAAACCAAGAGCACTACCTTTTTCTAATGCAAAAAAGATTAATAACACAGCTCCTAATACTCCACCTGTCACTAATACTACAATCGATAATGAAACAGCTGCTACAGCAAGCACATAGAAGGTGAACAGCATGTTTGTCACGTATTCAGATGCCATCATTACCACAAAAGCAATACCCGATAAACTAATAATGGATAGATATGGTATTACTTTTTGATACACATTTTTGTGATAAAGCCAAAACATTAAAAAAACACTTAGGCTCCCACCACCACCAACAGCAATCATATTAAGCATAGGTGCTTCCACCATATACTCAGCACCTAACCCTAACAAAACCGAAAAAGCTAGTATTTTCGCAATAACTCCATTTTGCTTAGTTTGTACTTGTTCCATTTTAGTATTTTCTCTCATTTCCCTACCTCCCCCAAGTGAATTTCCTCCATCAATTGTCAACATATACTTTTATTTTACATTTTTTCGCACTTTTTTCATAGGTTGATATTCCTAAAATTTTCAAGTTGCACCCATTATATTAAGTTCTATCTTTTAGATGAAACCTCTTTTATATAGGCTGTGTTAAAGTTTGGCGTTGATATAATAATGAAATAGTTTTATGTTTCTCCATAATAGCACCATTATGTTGAAGACTTGGATTCGAGATATTATGG
>NZ_AVBF01000033.1 GCF_000770635.1 Pontibacillus yanchengensis Y32 | reverse complement strand
GAATCCAAGTCTTCAATATAATGGTGCTATTATGGAGGAACATAAAACTATTTTATTATTATATCAACAGCAAACTTTAACACAGCCTTTTTATAAGTAAAATTTAATCTTTTGGTAAAGTGGTAGAAATA
This sequence comes from Pontibacillus yanchengensis Y32, assembly GCF_000770635.1. Lineage (GTDB taxonomy): Bacteria > Bacillota > Bacilli > Bacillales > BH030062 > Pontibacillus > Pontibacillus yanchengensis. The sequence goes on along the minus strand of NZ_AVBF01000033.1, from coordinate 45,264 downwards.
GCGTTCTTTAAATTATTTTGGACAAAGTTATTTGCTTGTCACTACACATTGTGTTTGATAAAGTAAAACAATAAAGGAATATACATATTAAAGGAGGAACTAGACATGGAACAAATGGATGCAAATGAAATTATTTCTTTTATTTCAAATAGCAAAAAATCAACTCCTGTGAAAGTATATATTAAAGGGGAGAACCTAAAGACGCTTGATTTTGGTGAGAATGTAAAAACATTCGTTGATAACGAAACGGGTGTTCTTTTTGGGGAATGGAAAGAGGTAGAACCTCTTTTGAAAGAACATGAGGAAGCGATTGCTGATTACGTAATTGAAAATGATCGACGTAATTCAGCAATACCAACGTTAGACTTGAAAAAAGTAAACGCTCGTATTGAGCCGGGTGCTATTATACGTGATCAGGTTGAGATTGGTGATGGTGCCGTTATCATGCTAGGCGCTGCTATTAATATTGGATCTGTTGTAGGCGAAGGCACTATGATTGATATGAACGTTGTACTTGGTGGTCGTGCTACAGTAGGTAAGAATTGCCATATCGGTGCTGGCGCTGTCTTAGCAGGTGTTATTGAGCCACCTTCTGCTAAACCAGTTGTGGTAGAAGATGAGGTTGTCGTAGGTGCAAACGCAGTTATTCTAGAAGGGGTTACAGTAGGCAAAGGATCTGTTGTAGCAGCAGGATCTATTGTTACTCAGGATGTTCCTCCAAATACGGTTGTAGCTGGTACCCCTGCAAAGGTCATTAAGGAAATTGATGATCAAACAAAAGGGAAAACAGAAATTAAACAAGAACTTCGCAAATTAGACGATTAATAATCATGAAGCAGGAGGACTACTCCTGCTTCTTTTCTATATGATGTAATAAATAATGAGGTGATTTAATGAAAAGTGAAAAATTAATAGAGGTTAGAAGAGACTTGCATCAAATTCCTGAACTTGGTTTCAAGGAGACAAAAACTCAGCAATACTTATTAAACTTTATTCAGCAGTTACCTCAAGATTTTTTACAAGTTAAAACGTGGAAAACCGGTATTCTTGTAAAAGTTTTAGGAACTGATGCTATAAAAACGATTGCTTATCGTGCTGATATTGACGCTCTTCCTATACAGGAGGGTACAGGTTATGCGTTTCAATCCACACATGAAGGGAATATGCATGCGTGTGGGCATGACATGCATATGACAATTGCATTAGGAGCATTAACTCGTTTGGCTAAAGAACCAGCTGAACAGAATGCGTTATTTTTATTTCAACCTGCTGAAGAAGGTCCGGGAGGAGCGCTACCTATGATTGAGAGTGAGGAAATGAAGGAATGGTGGCCAGATATGGTTTTTGCCTTACATATAGCTCCCGAGCTCCCTGTAGGAACAATCTCGTCTCGTAAAGGGTTACTTTTTGCTAACACAAGTGAATTATTTATTGATTTCAAAGGGAAAGGTGGGCATGCTGCTTATCCTCATTTAACTAGAGACATGGTGTTAGCTGCGAGTCAGTTCACAGTGCAAGCACAACAAATTGTAGCTAGAAATGTTGACCCTTTAGATTCAGCTGTTTTAACAGTTGGAAAGATTTCAGGAGGTTTTGTGCAAAATGTAATCGCTGAAAATGCTCGCTTAGAAGGGACAATGAGATCATTCCATGCGGAGACAATGGACTTACTAAAAGAAAGAATTGAGGCATTAGCTAAAGGTACCGAAATTAGTCAAGAGTGTTCCATTACAATCGATTATGGATCAAATTACTATCAAGTACGTAATTCAGATGAGTTTATAGAGCCTTTTGAGAAAATAGTTACGGATCAAGGGTATCATTATAAAGAATCTAAACCAGCAATGACGGGGGAAGATTTTGGCTATATGCTTCGAGATATTCCTGGATTTATGTTTTGGCTTGGAGTTGATTCCCCGTATGGGTTACATCATAGCAAACTACAACCTAATGAAGAAGCTTTAGAGATAGGAGTGAATGTAGTAGAGGCTTCGTTACGCCAATTATAGAGCTTCTGGTGCATACCTTCTTTTGTTCAGGATAAACTATATGCTGAACGATTTCGTTCTATATTCAAAGGAGGGATGTACTATGGCTAAAGTTGGAGTAGAAGGAACTCTTTCAGATGTTCGTGAAGCATTACAGGCTAAAGGGTACGATATTGTTGATTTAAGAAGTGAAGAAGATGCAAATGGCTGTGATTGCTGTGTAATCTCTGGTCAAGATAAAAATGTTATGGGGATGGCAACAGCCTCCACACAAGGGTCTGTCATAAATGCTGATGGTTTAACAGCTGATGAAGTCTGTCAGGCAGTAGACTCTAAAGGTATAAAAGCATAAACAAAAGGGCTGACTGATATACATATAAGTCAGCCCTTTAAAGAATTATTTTGGGATAGAAGTCTGTGGAATTAACAGCACTCTAAACCTTTTTTATTGGATAGGGAGAGGTCATAATGATTGCTTTAAAACTTTCAATTGTAGCATTATTAATTATTTTAACTGCATTTTTCGTAGCAAGTGAATTTGCTATTGTAAAGATTAGAAAATCTCGTTTAGAATCAATGGCTCAAAATGGAAATAAAAAAGCAAATTTAAGTCTTAAGCTTGTGAAAAATTTAGATGACTATTTGTCTGCTTGTCAATTAGGAATTACAATAACTGCCTTAGGATTAGGTTGGTTAGGTGAACCGACCATGGAAAAATTGATTCATCCTTTAATTGAAGCCTTTGCTTTGCCAGAAGCGCTAACCCATACCATTTCTTTTGCAATTGGATTCTTTATTATTACATTCTTACACGTGGTGTTAGGGGAATTGGCACCGAAGACTTTAGCTATACAAAAAGCAGAAGCCATTTCTTTACTAATTGCGCGCCCTCTAATTTGGTTCCATATTATTATGTATCCACTAATCTGGTTACTAAATGGATCCGCTAATATACTTGTACGTATGTTTGGATTACAAACTGCTAAAGAACAAGAGGAAGTGCATTCAGAAGAAGAATTACGACACATACTAACGCAAAGCTATCATCAAGGAGAAATTACTCAAGCAGAGTATAAATATGTAGATCGTATATTTGAATTTGATAATCGCTCAGCTAAAGAAATAATGATACCAAGAACGGAAATGGTAGTCATTGACTTAAATGATTCTATTATGGATATTATTGAAATGATGAAGCAAGAACGTTACACGCGTTATCCAGTAATTAATGAGGATAAGGATGATATAGTTGGTATCGTTCATATGAAAGAGCTTTTTTATGATGAGTGCGATGAGACGAGTCAAGTTCGAGATTATATAAGACCTGTACGAAAGATATTTGAAAATGCTCCCCTTCGTGATTTATTAGTAACCATGCAGAAAGAACACACACATATGACTGTCTTGGTCGATGAATATGGTGGAACGTCAGGTATTGTGACTGTAGAAGATATACTGGAAGAGATAGTTGGGGAGATAAGAGACGAATTTGATCATCAGGAAGAACTTCCTTTGGAAACGTTAGAAAACGGTCATAAACTGCTTGATGGCAAAATGTCTATACAGGATGTAAATGATTACTTTGATTTAGAATTAGATCACGATGACGTCGATACTATTTCTGGTTGGATCATGATGCAGGATATGGAAGCGGATATAGGTACTGAAATTGATGTCGGTAAATATCGTTTTAAAGTAAAAGATTTAGAGGACTCACATATTAAGAAAGTAGAAGTATGGAAGAGGGAAGATGAACAAGCCTAAACTATGAGTTTAGGCTTGTTTTAGTAAGAGAGAGTATTGATAAATGTTTAAATGATGCATTGTAAATATACATTGCGGGCTGCTGAAATGTTGTTATCAGAAGCGGCAATTGTAGGAGAACTTTTTGACAGACATATGATCTCTTACTTCCTGTAAAAACCCTCTTTTGGAGAGGCTAACGGACATATATTATCTTATTTGTGAAAAAAACACACTATATTAAGGTAATTTAGGCTAAATAGCGTACTTGATGAAGGTGTCTATTAACTCTGGATAAGTTTGAGTCTCATTCAAACTCACTCCAATTTCATGGTTATTAGGCTAAAAAATAGATATATCACTCTAAAAAAGCCTAATTGTGGGGGGGCTTTGCCCATTATTAACTCCAAATATTATATCGGTGGATGGTTTCCACAGTTAATAGACAGCTTCTGGATGTCCGTTACAAATGGAAGATACCCCTGAAATCGAAGAATAAGATACTATATGTCCGTTAGCATAGCATCACATTGGGTCATAATCCATTCCTTGCTTCGTGAATACCATTATTCGGAAAACGTTTACTCTAATTTGGCCACATTTATTCTATCTAAGGAAAGGAAACATCCCTCTTATCATCTTCAACATAATGGGGCCTAATATGGTAAAAGTATATAAAAAAGAGTTTGGAATTAATCCAAAACTCTTTTAAGTGTGGAGTATAGTGCTGTTAAAGGATAATCACTTTGAAAACTATGATTGTTCTTCATGTTTTGTAATATAAACTTGGTGAGGAAATGGAATTTCAATTCCTTCTGCATCTAGTGCTTCTTTCATACGCTTACGTAAGTCGCGTTCTACAGCCCATTGTTGCATGTTTTCTGTATGACCAAGTATTCTCAAGACTACATCAGAGGAACCTAGACCTTGTACTCCAAGTACATTTGGTCCATCTTTAATGCGTTCATCATTTTGGGCGAAATCATCGCAAACTTTTTGCAATACTTTTACAGCTTCATCGATATTCTCACTGTAAGCAATACCAATATCAACTAGTGCACGCATGTTTCCTCTAGAGTGGTTACTAATAGTACTGATGTGACGATTGGGAATGAAGTTTAAAGTGCCATCAAAGCTACGAATTTTTGTAGTGCGTAGCCCTACTTCTTCCACAACGCCATTCATCCCTCCGGCAGTTACATATTCATCTACTTCCACTTGCTTTTCCAGTAAAATGAAGAAACCAGTAACGACATCGCTAACAAGTCCTTGTGCACCAAAACCAATAGCTAGTCCAATAATACCTGCTCCGGCGATCAGAGGGGCTAGTTTAATTCCTAATAATCCAAATAATGTAGCAATTAAAATAAAGCCTAAAGCATAGGAATAAACATTTAGTATAAGTTTTTCTAGCGTTTTAGATCGACCTTCTGATAATTTTTGTTTCTTTCCAGCTCCATTAATTAAACTTTTAATGATTCGCTTTCCTAGTGGAGAAACAATTAAAAATACTAGGATCACCAAACCAACTTTCAATCCTGCAGTGATAACTGAATCCAGCAATGCTGTCCAACTAAATTCTCCATCTTTGAATAAATTCATATAATCTCCTTTCCAAATCATTATAAAATTACATATGTAAGCATTATGTAATTTACTATACCTTACATAAAAGAACCATTTCAAATGGTAATGCTCGAAATATATCAATCTTTGACATACATTGTCATTTCACTTTTAATTAGTTCTTAAAACATTCTATAAAGCATATCACTTCTCATTTATTCGTTTTTATTGTTTAATGAGAAATGTAGTAGGGAACAATGATAAAGGTTTGATGGTATTCATAAGGTAACACATCCAGATTAAATTAATTATTAAATAACATTGACTAAAAATTGAGGCTTCGTTATAATATAAAATGTGGTTGAGAGGTAATTTGAATAACCATCAATAATTGCAAAAAATGATGTAAATACTTACTAATTAATGGAGGGATTATCATGGCAGAACGCATGGTAGCAAAACAAGCTCCACGCTTTGAAATGGAAGCTGTTATGCCTAACAAAGAATTTCAAAAAGTAAGCCTTGAAGAAAATATGAAAAATGACAAGTGGACGGTTCTTTTCTTCTATCCAATGGACTTCACTTTTGTTTGCCCTACAGAAATTACAGCAATTTCTGATCGTTACGATGAATTCGAAGATCTTGATGCAGTAGTAGTGGGTGCATCTACAGATACAGTACACACTCACCTTGCATGGATTAACACAAGTCGTGATGAAAATGGTCTTGGCGATGTTTCCTATCCATTAGCCGCAGATACAAACCATCAAGTATCAAAAGACTATGGTGTTCTAATTGAAGAAGAAGGTATTGCACTTCGTGGACTTTTCATTATTAGTCCTGAAGGTGAATTAAAACATGCTACAGTTAACCCTGACGAAGTTGGTCGTGACGTGGACGAAACACTTCGCGTACTTCAAGCACTTCAAACTGGTGGACTTTGCCCAGCAAACTGGAAGCCAGGTCAGGATACTCTATAATAGTAGAGGGAACACTAAGGTCTAACTGTTTAGTTAGACCTTTTTCCTATCTAATAAACTGCTTGTAAATAAAAGGAGGACTACCTTATGAAACTTAGAGCTCCAATGCCTGAACTTAAAGGTGCTACCGAATGGATTAATGGGGAGGTAACCAAGGACGATCTTCTTGGAGACAAGCCAACACTTATTCACTTCTGGTCTGTAAGTTGTGGGCTTTGCAAAGAAGCAATGCCAAATGTAAATGAATTCCGTGATCGTTATCAAGATGATCTTAACGTTGTAGCTGTTCATATGCCTCGTTCTGAGAAAGACTTGGATTTAGACCAAATCAAGCAAGTAGCTGAAGAACATGGGATCTCACAGCCAATATTTGTAGACAATAAACACGAACTAACAGATGCCTTCGAAAATCAATACGTACCAGCTTATTATGTATTTGATGAAGAAGGAAATCTTCGTCACTTTCAAGCCGGCGGTGGCGGAATGAAGATGCTAGAAAAACGTGTAAATCGTGTTCTAGGAAATAATGAGAAGTAATATCTTATTTAATAACCCGATCCATTTGGATCGGGTTATTTTTTTGAATAGCTATCATCCAATAAATTAAACTAAGTCATAATAAAGCCCAAGCTTCAGTCTAAAGTTGTAGTTAATTCCCAACTATAGATGGAATGTTTTAAAATTTTTAAAAAATTAAGGCGAATGGGTGGAAATTTATTTCGATACTCGATATATTTATAATTACGTTAGAATCTTGGAGTAGAAAAAGGAGGGGGCACTATTGGATACATTAAAAAAGTTAAAAGAGTATTACATGCCATTTAAGAAGTACTTTTTTACATCTTTATTATTCCTAATCTTAGTTACCGGAATTACTGTTGTGTACCCAATTGTTTTACAAAAAACGATTGATGATGTTGTAGAACCTGAGCGATATGAACTGATTCCATATATAGCAGCAATATTTATTGGATTAATGATTATTAAGGGTATAGCAACTTATTTTCAGCAGTACTTAGGTGATTTGTTTGGGATTAAGTCAGTCTATACATTAAGAGATGGTTTATATAAAAAACTTCAACGATTGCCATTTCGCTATTATGATAACGCAAGAACGGGAGATTTAATGTCTCGATTGACTGCGGACGTCGAGGCATTTCGCTTTTTCCTTTCCTTTGGTTTTGCAGAATTAATCCGTATTACGTTGCTGATTGTCATTAGTTTAGGTGTTATGTTTTATTATTCTGGGCAGTTAGCTCTAGTCACAATGGCTGCAATGCCGTTCCTAGGTGTAGTAGTGTATAAATTTGACAAACGTGTTCATCCAGCTTTTAGAGGTATTAGAAAAGCATTTGGAAGAATGAATACGAGGGTGCAAGAGAATATAAGTGGTATGAATACAGTAAAGTCCCTATCTAGAGAAGACTTTGAAATTGGTCGCTTTGTTGATCGAAATGATGATTATCGATCAAATTATTTACAAACATCTAACATTTGGGCCAAGTATTTCCCACTTATGGAGTTCATTGGAAATATATGTGTTGTGGCGTTGTTGGCCTTTGGTGCTTATCTCGTTATCAATGGGTCATTGAAGATAGGAGAATTAACTGCATTTTTTAGTTTAGTATGGTATATCTTAGGTCCATTAATGAATCTCGGCTTCGTAATTAACCTTTTTTCTCAATCAAAAGCTTCAGGGGAAAGGTTACTTGAAATATTAGAAGCTAATGAAGATATCCAAGAGATGGAAGCTCCAATTCGAAAGGCACGACTAGATGGGCATGTAACATTTAAAAATGTCACGCTTTCGTATGAGGAGGATGATGATTCTGCTCTAAAGGATATTAGTTTCGACGCACCCCCAGGAAAAACAATCGGTTTAATTGGTGCAACAGGTTCAGGTAAAACAAGTATCACTCAATTAATTACTCGCTTCTATGAACCAGAAAAAGGTGAAGTACTAATAGATGGGAAACCAGTTTATGAATATGGATTAAAAGAGTTACGAAGCAATATTGGTTTTGTATTACAGGAATCATTTTTATTCTCCACTACCATAAAAGAGAATATAGCATATGGAAACCCTCAAGCTAGCATGGATGATATTGTTGATGCAGCTAAGCGGGCGCAAGCTCATGACTTTATTATGGAAATGCCTAATGGATACGACACGTTACTCGGAGAAAGAGGTATGGGACTTTCTGGAGGTCAAAAGCAACGTGTAGCTATTGCAAGAGCTATCCTTATTGATCCTAGTGTATTAGTGCTTGATGATGCAACATCTGCTGTGGATATGGAAACAGAGCTGCAAATACAAAGAGCGTTAAAAGAAGTGATGAAAGGAAGAACTACATTCATAATAGCTCACCGTATTTCTTCATTAAAACATGCAGACGAAATCATCGTTCTTGAAGATGGAAAAGTAGTAGAACGAGGTATTCATGATGAACTTCTTAGCAACGGAGGTCCTTACCAACGGATTTACGATATTCAGTATCAAGATAAAGAAGCCATCATGGAAGCAACCAAAAGTTCATAAGGAGGTGGGAAAGGATGGCAAGAAGAACGAAAGACCAAAAAGCAGTTAGTCCACATCTAAAGCGTTTTAAGTACACGCAAGATCAAGCTATTGATAAACCATTTAACTGGCAACAAATGAGAAGATTATTACAATATGTGAGACCCTATTCCAAAACGTTGCTACCTTTAGCAGTACTCGCCATGCTTGTATCAACGATTGTTCGATTAGTAGTTCCAATTCTTATTGGTAAAGTAGTAATCGATGTGGCGATTGAGGATAAAAATATGAATCTTCTCATCCAACTTGTAGTTGGAATTGCGATTCTCTATTTACTAAGTTATGTAGGAAACGCATTACGAATTAGGTGGGTAAATATTTTAGGTCAGAATGTTATTTATGATTTACGTAAACATCTATTTTCCCACGTTCAACGTTTGTCGCATCGTTTTTTTGATTCCAAGTCAGCTGGCTCCATTCTTGTTCGAATAATGAACGATATCAATTCATTGCAAGAGCTATTCACGAACGGAATCATTAATTTACTGATGGATGTGGTGACGTTAATTGGGATTATCTGTATATTGTTATTCTTAAGCCCTAAATTAGCGCTTGCTATTATGGTAATACTACCGATTATGTTCTTTATATCGACGAAACTTCGCAAACGTATCCGACGTTCATGGCAGCAAGTTCGTATACAACAATCTCGTTTAAATTCACACTTAAATGAGAGTATTCAAGGTATTCGTATTACTCAATCATTCTCTCAAGAAAGAGAAAACACAGAGTACTTTGATGGTGTTAATACAGATAATTTCGAAAGCTGGCGTAATGCGACAAAGAAGAGTGCTATGTTTAGACCTTTTGTCGAGATGAGTAATGCAATTGGAACAGTTATCTTAATTTCTTATGGGGCTTACCTAATAATTCAGACTCCAGCAAATGGAGGCATAGAGGTTGGTACATTTGTAACATTCGCCTTTTTCCTAGGAATGTTCTGGGAACCTATCTCACGTCTAGGTCAGATGTATAATCAACTTTTAATGGCTATGGCGGCTTCAGAGAGAATTTTTGAATTTCTAGATGAACAACCTAATGTTGAAGAAAAAAGTGATGCGGTTGTCTTAGATGACATTAAAGGTCATATAGAATTTGATCATGTTCAATTTGCTTATGATGAAGAGCGTATTGCTCTTCATGATATTAATTTGGAGATGAAGCAAGGGCAGACAGTGGCATTAGTTGGTCATACTGGTAGCGGAAAGTCTACTATTGCAAATCTAATTAGTCGTTTTTACGATCCTACTAAGGGAGCAGTTAAGATCGATGGCCATGACCTTAGAGATGTAACGTTAAATAGTGTACGTCAACAAATTAGCGTTGTGCTACAGGACACTTTTATTTTCTCTGGTACGATTATTGAAAATATCCGGTTTGGACGTCCAGACGCTTCTGATGAAGAGGTAATGGAGGCAGCTAAGGTAGTTGGTGCTGATGACTTTATTCAACGACTTGCAAATGGATATGAAACGGAAGTAGAGGAACGAGGTAATATTCTCTCTGCAGGTGAACGCCAATTATTGTCATTCGCTAGAGCTCTTCTTGCAGATCCTAAAATCATAATTCTAGACGAAGCAACATCAAGTATTGATACAGAAACAGAAATGAAAATTCAAGAAGCATTGCGTAAACTATTACATGGCCGAACGGCAATCATCATTGCTCACAGACTTTCAACAATTCGTGAAGCAGACAATATCTTCGTTCTTGAACATGGTAAGATTTTAGAACAAGGAAGTCACGAGGAGTTAATGCAATTACGCGGTGAGTATTTCGATTTAGTAAAAACACAGTTCCAAATGCTAGATGCAATGTAGATGAAATGTTAGCCCTTCTCCACTATATAGTGGAGAAGGGCTATTTTTTTGCTGTTTAGCTTACTATTATAAAATTCAATGCTTGTGTATAACTGAAAAAGTGATGTAGCCACGTCCAGCTCCAGAGCCTAGCGACTAGCAAACTTCCTGCACCTCCTTACGATAAGTCAACATCGAATCGCTGTCGCTCTTCGTGTTTTTCCTTTATCTCATATGGAATCAGGTGAAGTTCGATTAAGGTCGCTACATCACGTAGCAACATCGGACCAATCCACGTCCTGTAGGCAGCAGTTTGTACGTCCCTAACCGGCGCAAGAAATTGGTTTACATTTCTAATTTCGTGACGATTGTATGACACATTTTCTTGAAATCGATTTCTAATAAAAAAATTTTGTTACTATAGCAAATACGCTCATTGTTAGATGCAAAGAGTTTTGTGATAAATTGAATAATCTAATACTTAAAAATTATACAAGGTAGGTGACCTTATATATGAAACAGATAAAGCATCTATTATTATTTAGTTCTTTACTTATTTTCTTAAGTGGATGTAGTGCACTTCCAGTATTAGATCCTAAGGGGCCTGTAGCAGATGCACAGAAAGACCTTATTGTATGGTCTATATCTCTAATGCTGATTGTTGTAGCCGTTGTGTTTGGGCTTTTTGCATTTATTATTACGAAATATAGAGAACGCCCTGGCCACGACTCCCATGAACCAGATGAGATGGAAGGGAATAAATGGCTTGAGATAATCTGGACAGTAATCCCTATTATTATTGTTATTCTGTTAGCTGTACCAACAGTTAAGACAATATACGAATTGGAAGAGGCACCAGAGAGCTCAAAAGACAAAGAACCACTGATTATTCATGCAACATCAGCTAATTGGAAATGGTTTTTTAGTTATCCGGAGCAAGAAATTGAAACGGTTAATTATTTGCATATTCCTGAAGATCGACCTATATTATTCAAACTTTCATCAGCAGATTCCATGGCAGCACTTTGGATTCCGCGTTTAGGTGGTCAGGAATACAACATGGCAGGCATGCTTACCGAGATTTACCTTCAAGCTGATGAACCAGGCGTTTATCAAGGTCGAAATGCAAACTTTACAGGTGAAGGCTTTACCAAGCAACAATTTAAGGTGTATGCCGAATCACCTGAGAAGTTTCAAAATTGGGTGAATAAAACACAGAATGAGGCTCCGGCATTAACACAGAACAAGTACGATGAGCTTCTGTTACCTGGACATGTTCCTCGTCAAACCTATTCTTCCACTCACTTACAATGGGTGAATCATGCAAAGAATGCAGAATATGCAATAAAAGCAAGAGAGAGACAAGGCTACAATCCAGAAGAAGCTGAATCTCACTAGGTTAGGAGGCGACTAGAATGCAGTTAGATGAATTTTTCGTCACTGGTGACCCTTTGATATACGGAGCTGATGTTTCCATTATTCTCAGTTTGATTGGGATTATCTTTGTATTAACAAAGTATAAAAAATGGAAATGGCTTTGGAATGAATGGCTCACGACAGTCGATCATAAAAAATTAGGTGTCATGTATATTATTTCTGCAGTGTTAATGCTTTTTCGCGGTGGTGTAGACGCAATGCTCATGCGGGCACAGCTTACGCTACCAAACAATGAATTTTTGGATTCATCACACTACAATGAAATATTTACGACACACGGTACAATCATGATTATATTTATGGCAATGCCATTTCTAATCGGCCTTATGAACGTAGTTGTACCATTACAGATAGGAGCAAGAGACGTTGCGTATCCATTTTTAAACGCAGTTAGTTTTTGGACTTTCTTTATGGGAGCCATGTTATTCAATATATCATTTATTATTGGTGGTTCTCCTTCTGCTGGATGGACATCTTATGTTCCTATGGCAGGAAATGAATTAAGCCCAGGGCCTGGTCAGAATTATTACTTACTTGGGTTGCAGGTTGCTGGTATAGGTACTCTGCTTACAGGAATTAACTTCTTAGTTACGATTCTTAAAATGCGAGCACCTGGTATGACGTTAATGCGTATGCCAATGTTCACTTGGTCTAGTGCCATTACATGTGTCCTTATTATTTTCGCTTTTCCAGTTTTAACAGTAGCACTAGCATTAATGACATTAGATCGTATTTTTGGTGCTCACTTTTTCACTCTCATGGATGGTGGTATGCCGATGCTTTGGGCAAATCTATTTTGGATTTGGGGACACCCTGAAGTTTATATCGTAATACTACCTGCTTTTGGTATCTTTTCCGAGGTTATTAGTACATTCTCAAGAAAAAATTTATTTGGTTATAAGGCAATGGTTTATTCCATGGTTGTGATTGCTCTATTAAGCTTTATAGTTTGGGTGCATCACTTCTTTACAATGGGAGCGGATGCATCAGTGAATTCTTTCTTCTCGCTAACGACAATGGCTATTGCAATTCCAACTGGTGTGAAAATCTTTAACTGGCTACTCACGCTTTACAAAGGTCGAATTAAAATCAATACCGCAATGCTATGGTCACTTGCATTTATTCCGAACTTTGTTATTGGTGGAGTAACAGGAGTTATGCTAGCGATGGCAGCAGCGGACTATCAATATCACAATACGTACTTCTTAGTTGCCCATTTCCACTATGTGTTGATATCGGGGACAGTCTATGCTTGTTTCGCTGGGTTATATTATTGGTATCCAAAAGTATTTGGTCATAAATTAAACGAAACATTAGGAAAAATTAGTTTTTGGATTTTCGTAATTGGTTTTAATGTTTGCTTTTTCCCAATGTACTTCTTAGGGTTCGCTGGTATGCCTCGACGTGTTCATACCTATGCAGAAGATACAGGTTGGTTTGAACTAAATGCCGTAGCGTCCGTTGGTGGTGTACTAATGGCAATTGGATTCGTCATTATTGTGTATAACATCTATTACAGCATCCGATATGCAGAACGTGTGAAAACAGGAGATCCATGGGATGGTCGTACACTAGAGTGGTCAACTCCAGCACCAGTTCCTTATTATAACTTTGCTAAGATCCCTGACGTTCATGGTCTCGATCCGTACTGGCAAATAAAAAAAGAAGGGAAGCAAGAGCTAGATATTGAGGAAGAACGACTTGAACAGATTCACATGCCTGATAATTCTGGAGTTCCTGTTATTATGTCAGTACTTTTATTTATAGCAGGATTTGGTCTTGTTTTTGAATGGATGTGGATGGCAATCGCAGCAACCATTGGAGTTATTGTAACAATGATTATGCGATCCTTTGACCCAGATGAAGGTCACCATGTTGAAGTAGAGGAAATTAAAGAAATTGAACGAAACGTACGTAGGAAGGAGGACTAGACAATGAGCCACGATGAAGCGATTGATCCGAATCAACCATTGGAATTTCAAACAGAAAAAAGTCGTTTAAACATTCTTGGCTTTTGGATTTTCTTGGGTGCAGAAATTGCCCTGTTTGGGACATTGTTTGCAACGTATTTTGTGCTGACAGGTAGATTGGCAGATGGACCTGGACCTTCTGAGTTATTTGAATTAAGAGGAGTGCTCATTGAGACGTTCATACTTCTTACGAGTAGTTTCACTTGTGGAATTGCCATTCATGAAATGCGAAGGGGAAGCAGAAAAGGTTTGATGATTTGGTTTATACTCACCATGCTTTTAGGTTTAGGCTTTCTATACTTTGAAATTGAGGAGTTTATTCATTATATACACGAAGGAGCTTCTCTACAGACAAGTGCATTTTGGTCCGCATTCTTTACTTTACTAGGTACACACGGTGCTCACGTAAGTCTGGGGATTGGTTGGATGACTATGATTTTAATTCAACTTGCTCGTAATGGTTTAAATTCAACTACAGCTAGAAAAGCCTTTATTATTTCATTATATTGGCACTTTTTAGATGTTGTTTGGATCTTCATCTTTACTGGTGTGTATTTATTAGGGATGGTGATGTAATATGACACAAAACTCTCATAGTAATTTCCCATGGAATCATGTGATTGGCTTTATATTGTCTATAGCTCTAACGTTACTTTCAGTATGGATCGCTCTTTATACAAGTTTATCTATAACGGCTATCATATGGATTATTGTCTCCTTAGCTATCATCCAAGCAGGAATTCAGCTATTTATGTTTATGCATATACGAGAAGGAGAGGGAGGTGCCCAAGTATTCACGATGGTTTATAGTGCGATCATTGGTGTGATTATTGTTGCAGGGACAATTTGGGTAATTAACTCCATGATGCATAGCATGTCTATGTAAGAATTTCCGGTTAAAAAGAAGCATGAGTTTAACTAACTCATGCTTCTTTTATCGTTTAGTGTATTATAAAATCCAACAGTTTTGTATAACTAAAAAAGTGAAATGGCCACGTTCAGGTCCAGCGCCCAGCGACTAGTATGCTTCCCTCGCCTCCGTACGATAAGTTAACATCGAATCACTCATGTCTTCGTGTTGCCTTTATCTCCTTACTGATTCAATGGAAGTTCAATTAAAACCGCTGCGTCATACAGCAACATAGAACCAACCCACATCGTGTGGGCCGCAGCATATACTTCGCTAGCAGGGCACCCCGAGCTTTTATTCTGCTATGTTAATTTCTTCTTAGTAATATGAGGGAACTTTTCAAATATATGCTCGCGAGTTTTTTGATTGTGAAAGAATATAAGATAAAAAGCGATATGAGCATAGATTAAATTAAGTAAAGATAACGTCAATAAACTACCATATAAGAAACCACTTGTTTGTATGGAAAAGAATTCAGTAAAGAAAAATCCCCACATACCAGCGATGAAAGGGAGTTGTACGATTGCTGTCCCACGGTGTTCCATCCATAAAAATAAAGGCGTTATACTTGCAAAAAGGGCATATACCATTAACACATCCATGTCATTCACTCCGATCTTTCAAATTGTGAAGGATGATACTTATGACGAAATTGTGAACATTTTTCTTATTATTACTATATCAACCTTTGAACATTATGAAAACCCTTACAATTTAAGTTTGGACACAGAAATTTCACATTTATACTAATGTTAAATTGTTGTGTCCAATTGTTTTTTTTTATAAACTGGGAATATATCATGATTGTGAAATTTGTCACAAAACAGTCACTCTATGTTACGCATTTGAGAGTTTGTATAATGTACACTGAAGGTATTATGGTTAAAAAGAAGTACATGAATCTACAAGACTATTAAAGATGTAGAACTATTTAATAGTCGAGCTTATTTTTAAAAGGGGGCAACGTAAAATGATGGAGTTTGATAGTGTAACAATGAGTCGTATGTTAACGTCCCTGACGTTGGCCTTTCATATTATATTTGCAACAATTGGTGTTGGAGTACCACTCATGATTTCTATTGCTGAGTTTATCGGTATTAAGAAAAAAGATGCCAATTACACTCTCTTAGCTAGAAGATGGACGAGAGGGTTTGTTATTACGGTTGCAGTAGGAGTTGTAACTGGTACTGCAATAGGTCTACAGTTGTCTTTGTTATGGCCGAGCTTTATGCAAGTTGCAGGAAATGTTATTAGTCTTCCATTATTCCTTGAAACATTCGCATTCTTTTTCGAGGCCATTTTCTTAGGGGCTTATCTGTACACGTGGGATCGATTTAATAACCCAATCTATCACTGGTTATTTTCTATTCCTGTTGTAATTGGTGCAGGGATGTCAGCATTCTTTATCACCACTGTTAATTCGTTTATGAATACGCCACAAGGTTTCGAATTAGAAGGAAGAACTATTACAGATATTGATCCTTTAGAAGCAATGTTTAATCCGGCAACACCTACAAAAGTATTTCATGTGTTGTCATCCAGTTATTTAACATCTGCTGCTATACTAGCTGCTATTACTGCGTTTATCATATTGAAGAAAAAATCATCTAATTACCATAAAAAAGCACTAAAACTAACGATGATAGCTACCTTCTTCTTCGCAATTTTAACTGCTATTGCAGGAGACTTATCTGCCAAATTCCTAGCAGATGAACAACCAGAAAAACTTGCAGCAGGTGAATGGCATTTTGAAACAGAAAAAGGTGCTGACCTTATCTTATTTGGGACACTAAATGAGAACAATGAAGTAGAAAATGAAATACGGTTGCCAAATGCACTCAGTTTCTTGTCACATGGTGATTTTAATAGTGAAGTCGTTGGATTGGACCAATTTCCAGAAGAGGAAACACCACCCCTTTGGATTCATTATATGTTTGACTTAATGGTTATGCTCGGTATGTATGCTTTAGGAGTATCCTTTTTATATATTGTACTTTCCAAATTAAAACGTTGGAGTGAGCACAATAAATGGCTATTGTGGCTCATTGTATTGAATGGTCCTTTTGCGATGTTGGCTATTGAGTTTGGATGGATTTTTGCTGAAGTTGGACGCCAACCTTGGATATTAAGAGGCTATATGAAAGTTTCAGAAGGTGCTACCACATCACCACACGTTGATTGGATGTTCCTGCTGTTCCTTGGTCTCTATATTTTACTGGGTGTGATTTCCGTCTCAGTATTACGCAAACTATTCTCTGATAACCCAGCTGAAGTAGAACTTGAGCATAGATATCCAGAAGTCGATCAAAGAGGTGTTGATGTATGAGTTACGAATTAGTAGGAATCACAGTATTATGGATCTTTCTGTATGGCTATTTAATCGTAGCTTCCATTGATTTCGGCGCAGGATTCTTTGCTTACTATGCAAAACAAACCAAGCAGGACCACATTATTAACAAAATTATATCTCGTTACTTATCTCCTGTATGGGAGGTAACGAATGTATTTTTTGTTTTCTTCTTTGTGGGTTTAATCGGGTTCTTTCCAGATACAGCATATTATTTCGGACAAACCCTATTGATACCAGGTAGTATCGCGATTGTCCTATTAGCAATCAGAGGGTCCTTCTATGCATTTGAAAATTATGGTTCGAAACAAAGTTCAGTCTATATGTTTTTATATGGAGCAACTGGATTATTTATACCCGCATCGCTAGCTACAGCTCTTACGATTTCTGAAGGAGGATTTATAGAAGAAACCTCTAATGGAGTACGTCTACTGACTGGAGAGCTTCTAACAAGTCCTTACTCTTGGAGTGTAGTTTTCTTAGCTATTGTTTCTGTGTTATTTATTAGCTCTGCCTTTTTAACGTTTTATGCTAATCGTGCTAATGACAAACCAGCTATGGAACTTGTACGAAAGTACATGATCTTTTGGAGTTCACCAACCATCATAGCAAGTCTTACAACGTTTATTGCGATGAGTCAGCATAACCACCGTCACTTTGAAAAAATGTTAGATCTTTGGTGGATGTTTGGTTTATCTGTTGCGTTCTTCTTAGGCGCGGTTTTCTTAGTGTACCAGAGAAAACGTTTAGGATTAGCTTTTATTTTCGTTATGTTCCAATTCTTCTTCGCATTCTTTGGATATGGTGCAGGTCATTTACCTTATCTATTAGAGCCATATATTACGCTACAGAGTAGTGTTACCAATGATACAATGGGCTTAGCGTTAGTAATTGCCTTTATAGCAGGGCTTTGCTTATTAATACCTTCATTAATTCTATTAATGCGGATGTTCTTATTTGACGCAGATTACGTAAAAGGAAATAAATAAGTTATGAAAAACTGTCCATTCTTAGTATAAAGCATGGACAGTTTTTCTCTTTGTGGAAAGAATCTTTCCTTGTCTATTCCTTTTATGGTAGACTTGTATCGTTAGAACATAATATCGGTAAAATTTTAAATGAAAGTGATTGCTAACCTAAATGGTTAGTACATAGATGGGGGCAAGAGCTATGAAGAAAGAATATGCTGTAATCGGTTTAGGTCGCTTCGGTGGAAGTATTTGTAAAGAATTAAGCCGTGAAGGTATGGAAGTTTTAGCAATTGACGTTGACGAAGACAAAGTGAATGAATATAAAGATATAGCATCACACGCCGTAATAGCAGATTCGACAGATGAAAATGTATTAAAAGAATTAGGCATTCGAAATATTGACCATGTAATCGTTGCTATCGGTGATAATATTCAGGCCAGCATTTTAAGTACATTAATGTTAAAAGAATTAGGTATTAAGAAAATCACAGTAAAAGCTCAAAATGATTATCATGAAAAAGTTCTAAATAAAATCGGCGCCGACCAAGTTGTTCACCCTGAACGTGATATGGGTAAACGTATTGCGCATAACATCATTTCAAATAATGTACTTGATTATCTTGAATTATCAGATGACCATTCTGTCGTTGAGGTTAAAGCGGGTGAGAAGATGATTGGCAAGACATTAGTTGATTTAGACATACGTGCCCGTTATGGATGTAACGTAGTGGGAATTAAGCGAGATCGTGAAATTAACGTGTCTCCAATGGCTACTGAAACAATTCTTGAAAATGATGTACTTATTATCATTGGTGAGGATAAAGATATATCAAGGTTTGAAAAGAATCTTGTTGTTGAAGACGATGATTAATGTATTAATAAAAGTTAATCGATATAGAGGCATACACGCTAGCTTACAAATTAAACCGCATGGGGGTTAATGAACTCCCATGTTTTTTTTTATTTAATACGATCAATTGAAAAATACTTATTCCAAGTAAGAGACATAACTTTGAAGACTTGGAGTTGAGATAATTATTGGTTAGGGCGTGGGTCCTGATGCTTAAGTAAGGATTGGGTTCCCTCCCCGGCCACCTTTATTCTCACAAAAGCTACGGAAACATCCCTCTCTTCCATACTAAACAGGTAAGATAATGGCTCTGTAAGTTACAAATATAATAAACAAAAATACCCCCAATCCATTGAATGTGGATTGGGGGTAATAACGTTTAAAAGGGGTTTATGATTTATCGTAAGAGGTTAATCAGCATTAGTATTCTGGTATTAAACCTCCATAATAATCGGTAAAATCATTGGTTTACGCTTCGTCTTATCATAAAGGAACGGTGCAATAGTATCTGTAATCTCATTCTTGATTTCAGACCACTGCGTAGTACGGCGTTCCATTACTTTGTCTAGGTGTTTTGCAACAATTTTTTGTGCTTCATTTATTAGGTCTTCTGATTCGCGCATGTAAACGAACCCACGGGAAATGATATCTGGACCGGAAGATATTTTGAACTCCTTCATGTTGATGCTGACAACTACGATAACAAGCCCTTCCTCTGAAAGGATACGACGATCACGAAGTACAATGTTTCCAATGTCTCCGATACCGTTTCCATCTACATAGATAGAACCAGATGGGATTTTTCCTGCTATCATTGCATTTTCCTTGCCAAGGGCAAGTACATCACCATTTTCCATAATAAAGCAATCGCTAGGATCCATTTCGATGTCCTGTGCTAATTTCGTATGCATTTTTAACATACGATATTCACCGTGAATAGGCATGAAGAATTTAGGCTGCATTAATCGTAACATCAGCTTCTGTTCTTGTTGTCCACCATGACCTGACGTGTGAATATCATTAAGAGAACCGTGAATAACTTCTGCTCCTGCACGATAAAGCATGTTAATGACACGACTGACACTTACTGTATTTCCTGGTATTGGTGATGAAGAAAATACTACTGTATCACCAGGGATAATTTGAATTTGCCTGTGAGTGCCATTTGCAATTCGAGATAGAGCTGCCATAGGTTCACCTTGAGAGCCTGTACATAAAATAGTTACTTCATGACTAGGCAATCGATTGATTTGTGCATGATCAATAAACGTGTCTTTTGGTGCTTTAATATACCCTAATTCGATTCCAATATTAATGGAAGCTTCCATACTTCTACCAAAAACAGCTATTTTACGATTGTGTTGCACAGATGCTTCTACTACTTGTTGTAATCTGTGTATATTAGAAGCAAAGGTTGCAAATATTAATCTTCCTTTTACTTTACTGAAGATATTGTCAATACTTTCCCCTACAACTCTTTCAGACATTGTGAAGTCTGGGATTTCACTATTTGTACTGTCAGAGAGAAGGCAAAGAACGCCTTCCTTACCAATTTCAGCCATCTTTTGTAGGTTAGCTGGTTCACCAACTGGTGTAAAATCAAACTTAAAGTCTCCAGTGTGTACTACATTTCCTGGAGGAGTTTTTACTACGATACCAAAGGAGTCAGGAATACTGTGTGTTGTACGGAAGAAAGTCACAGATGTTTTACGGAATTTAACAACTTCATCTTCTTGTATTGTATGAAGTTTAGTATTCCGTAAAAGTCCGTGTTCTTCTAATTTGTTTTTAATAAGTCCGATCGCTAATTTACCACCATAAACAGGGACATTTAACTCTCTTAACAAGTAAGGGATCCCGCCGATATGATCCTCATGTCCGTGTGTGATAAATAAACCTTTAATTTTGTCTTGGTTTTGTACCAAATAAGTGTAATCAGGAATAACGTAGTCAATACCAAGAAGTTCATCTTCGGGGAATTTAATCCCTGCATCTATCAGGATGATTTCATCCTGAAATTGAACTCCATACGTATTTTTTCCGATTTCCCCAAGACCACCTAGGGCAAAAACCGCAGTTTGGTCATTTTTTACAAACTTCATTGATTATATATTCTCCACTTTGAAGTCTTCAGATTTTTTTTCATATTCAAGGTGGTCCTCATCTAAGGCTTGAACATATTCAATGTTTAGATTGCGATCGGCTAATTTGGAACGAACTTGTCTTTCAGTTTCGGCTTCTACATAAGTGCTTGTTGTACGTTCACGAACAGGTACTTCCTTTGACTCCTCCTGATAGAGTACTTTAAATATCATAATTCAATCTCTCCTAACATCCTGGTTATTTCCGTATTCTTGTCCTATGTCCAATAATAGCATGTTTTGGTTTTGTATGGTAATGATACAATGCTCTTTTCAAGAGAAGGGTATATAAAGCGAGTTATTCATCGATCAAAATGTTAAGCTAGCGATTTTTTACTCATTATATCTTTCAAACGCTTCTTAAGCTTTTCCTTCAAACGTTTTAACATTATATCATACAACCCCTTTCTTTATACGAAGAAAAGCTGTATAAAAAAACGTTCTGCCGATCAAATTCCCTCTTACCTATAGTATAGTATCTTTTCAGTAAGAATTGAATAGTTAGGAAGAAGAGAATTTGAAAATCTTTCTCATTTCGTCTTTTAAGCTGATCTTTATTATAAAATGAGAGGAGTATCGTCCAGAGCTAATATCTTATTTAGTAGTATGTACATATAATTAAAAATCTTTACACTCTTAGCTTAATTAAATAGATTATATATAAGAAAATTACTTGTCTTTACCTAGTATTTGTTAGGACATGATACAATGAGTTGGAATGTAGAAGTATATATAAGATTATAAACACGTGTGGAAAGTGGGGAGCTATATTATGACTAAACCAATTGTATTTTTAGATATAGATGGCACTATACTAGATGAAGAGAAAAAAATCCCAGAGTCATCTAAGGAATCGATACAACAACTAAAAGACAAAGGAATCCTTGTGGCTATTGCTACTGGTAGAGCTCCGTTTATGTTTGAACACATACGGAAAGAATTAGACATCCATTCCTTTGTTAGTTTCAATGGGCAGTATGTTGTATTTGAAGGCGAAGTGGTATATCAAAATCCTCTTTCTACAACTAGTATTGAGCAATTATATACACAAGCACAACAATCTGGTCATCCAATGGTTTTTCTTAATGAAATGGGAATGAGAGCCAGTGAAGAGGAGCATTCACATATAAGCGAAAGCATGGGGAGTTTAAAATTTGCTTACCCTGAAATCGATTCCGAATTCTATAAGAACCAAAATATTCATCAAGCTCTACTATTTTGTACAAAAAACGAGGAGAGTCAATATTTAGATACGCATGATTATCTTGATTTTATTAGATGGCATCAATACTCATTGGATGTCTTACCTCTAGGCGGCTCAAAGGCGATTGGCATAGAGAAGTTTATTGAACGCACAGGCTTAAAAAAAGAAAACACATATGCTTTTGGAGATGGACTGAATGATAAAGAAATGATTCAGTTTGTAAATACTGGCGTTGCAATGGGAAATGCTCAACCAGAACTAAAGGACTTGGCTGATGTAATAACCAAAAATGTCGAAGAAGATGGTTTAACTCATGGTTTTCGTATGGTTGGGTTATTAGAATAGTTATTTTCAATAATATAAAAATCCTAGCACTAAAATTATGTGCTAGGATTTTTTATTTAAAAAACCTTGCTATAAAAGCTTTTTACTATTAATTTTTTATTCATCTGCAGGAGTTGCGTTTTCCGGCTCCTTAAATGGGTTATCTTTATTAATGTGGTCGTAAAACATAATTCCATTTAAATGATCGATTTCATGTTGAAAAACTATTGCTGCAAAACCACGTAGACGTAATTTAACTTCATTCCCATCAAGGTCAGTACCTTTTACTGTAATACGAGCATAGCGAGGCACATATCCTGGTACATCACGATCAACGGATAAGCAACCTTCTCCAGAGGTTAAATAAGTTTTTTCTACAGAATGACTTACTATTTTAGGGTTAATTAAGCCATAACTATATTGCTTATCATCAAAATCAACAAAATGAACAGCTAACATTCGTTTAGATACATTAATTTGGGGTGCTGCTAAACCAACTCCTGGCCGAAGGTTATATTCTTCTGCGATTTGGTCATCCTGACTATTTTTAATAAATTGTAGCATGTTTTCTAATGTTTTTTGATCTTCTTCAGAAGGCGGAAGAGGTACTTCATTTGCTACCTCACGTAACACCGGGTGCCCTTCTCGAACGATATCTTCCATTGTAAGCATAAGGTTACACATCCTTTTCAAGCAAAGTTCATAATCTTTAGTTTACCACAAATAATATGAGCAAGGGAATCTTTCATATATGGATAAAATAAACCTGAGTTATAAATCAAAAAATGATTAAGCGGGTATTATATAGATGGTATAATATACTTTATAATATAAATTTTTACAATATTTAAAGTGAGTAACTAAGCAAGTATATAGCTTGCTATTTTGCAAGTTTTCTATACAATATATGATATTATGGACAAGTTTTGATCATTTTTTCATATACTATTGCAAAACCACACTTTTTAATTTTGTGAAGAAAATTGTTGTAAGGAGGAGACGAATTTGCGTTTAGGGAAAATCATGTTAGTGCTCATCTCAGTAATTTTTGTGCTTTCTGCTTGTAATAATGGTCCTTCAACCGCTGAGAAAATTTATAATCACTTAGAAGAGGCTGTTACATTAGAAGATGCATTTAAGGAACAACAAGATCCATTGGTGAAACTAGAACAAAAAGAGAAAAAACTTTACGATCAGATTATTGATTTAGGCATGAAAGATATGGAAAAAATCAAAAGTAAATCTAATGAGGCTTTAGATTTAATAGAGCAACGCAAAGAAAAGTTAAGTGTTGAAAAAGAGAGTATTGAAGCTGCAAAGAAAGAGTTTGAAAAAGTGAAGCCTTTAATTGAAGAATTAGAGAATGAAACCGCCAAAGATAAAGCAAATGATATGGTTGATGTTTTCAACAAACGCTATGATGCTTATCAAAATTTGTATAAATCTTATGAAGAAGCAATTCAATTAGATGAAGAGTTATACAAAATGCTCCAAGATGAAGAGTTAAAAAAGGAAAAACTTGATGCTCAAATCGAAAAGATAAATAAGAAGTATGATGAAGTAATGAAAGCAAACACTAAATTTAATGAATACACTAAGAAATACAATAACCTTAAAAAAGATTTTTATGAAGCTGCTGAGTTAGAAGTTGAATATGAAAACGAAGGTAACTCTGAAAATGATAAAGGCTCATCAGAAAAAGAATCTTCTGACAATAAAGAAGAGAATTCAGATAATAATAATGAACAAAAAGATGAAGGAAGTAATGAAGAATAAACTGTCCAAATGGGCAGTTTATTTTTTTTGTTTTCTAGCTAAACTACAAAAGGGTTAAATTTGCGGATAACATTAATAAAGTGATGAGGACAATGCTAGCTCCAGCGCCTAGCGAATAGCAAACTTCCGGCACCTCCTGACGATAAGTCTACATCTCATCGCAATTGCTTTTCGTGTTTTCTTTATTAGTACGGGGGCAGTTGAAATTCGATTAAATCGCTACATCACTTAGCAACATCGAACCAACCCACGCCCATGGAGAGCGGTTTTGTACATGGCTAAACTGCGTCCTGAGCTTTTGCTCCCTTATGTTATTGGTTTGTATTTCATAAAAATTAGGTGTTTCAATATATTTTACATACTCATTATATTTCTAAAAATTTATTATTCTTAGTTGAATAATAAATAAAAGTATCCTAATTCAAATCTAAATCAAATTATTTGCAGTTTATTAAATTATATGGTGTTATTGTTACAGGTTACAAAAAACACTAATACAGTTTTGTGATGCATTAAAGGCCCAAAAGAATAACTGTTTCTTTTGTGAACTTTGATTAAGAGAACACAAAGTGTTTGACGAGTCGCAGATGAATAAGCTAAACTACTAAGTGGTTAAAAGTTGTACCATTTTATTTTGCCAGTTTTATGAAACAGATACTTAACAAATGGGTAATGCAGTGATTATCACACCTTTTATAAGGGTAAACACAATATGAGCAAATTAGGTACACATTTTTTTAGCTTTTGGGAAATGCTAATAAAAGTTAGTTTTAAAATTTAGGATGGTAGAAAGGAAGAGGTGAAGAACTTGAAACGCACTATTGAACAAGTTGAAAATCAGTTTGAAACGTTTCAAATCTTAAACGAAGACGGCGAAATCGTTAATGAAGATGCAATGCCTGATCTTTCTGATGAAGATCTACAAGAATTAATGCGCCGCATGGTTTATACTCGTATCCTTGATCAGCGTTCTATTGCGCTAAATCGTCAAGGACGTCTAGGCTTCTACGCTCCAACAGCAGGACAAGAAGCATCTCAGTTAGGAAGCCACTTTGCTATGGAGAAGGAAGATTTCTTACTTCCTGCATACCGTGATGTTCCACAGCTTATTTTCCACGGACTTCCATTATATCAAGCATTCTTATTCTCCCGTGGACACTTCCATGGTAATCAAATGCCTGAAGTGAACGCGGTCAGTCCACAAATTATCATTGGTGCACAATATACTCAAGCTGCTGGTGTAGCGCTTGGTCTTAAAAAACGCGGCAAGAAAAATGTTGCTGTAACGTACACTGGTGAAGGTGGAGCTTCTCAAGGTGACTTCTATGAAGGAATTAACTTTGCTGGTGCATATCAAGCTCCTGCTATTTTCTTTGTACAGAATAACCGTTATGCAATCTCTGTTCCAGCTGAAAAACAAACAGCAGCGCAAACAAACGCTCAAAAGGCTGTAGCAGCTGGTATTGAAGGTGTACAAGTAGATGGTATGGACGTACTAGCTGTTTACAAAGCAACACTTGATGCACGTGAACGCGCTGTAAATGGTGAAGGGCCTTCACTAATTGAAACGCTAACGTACCGTTATGGTCCACATACAATGGCTGGTGACGATCCAACTCGTTATCGTGATGAAGAAGAAGAAAACGAATGGGAAAAGAAAGATCCTCTAACTCGTTTCCGTAAGTATCTTGAAAGCAAAGACTTATGGTCTGAAGAGAAAGAAAATGAAATTATTGAAAATGCTAAAGAGGAAATTAAAGCTGCAATTAAAAAAGCAGACGAACAACCTAAACAAAAGGTTACAGATTTGATTTCCATTATGCATGAAGAACTTCCTGCTAACTTGAAAGAACAAAAGGAAGAATACGAAGAAAAGGAGTCGAAGTAGATCATGGCACAAATGACAATGATTCAAGCCATCACTAATGCGATGCATACCGAACTTAAAAATGATGAAAATGTTTTAATCTTCGGTGAAGACGTAGGTCAAAATGGCGGCGTTTTCCGTGCTACAGAAGGCCTGCAAGCTGAATATGGTGAAGATCGTGTATTCGATACTCCACTAGCAGAGTCCGGTATCATTGGTATGTCTGTAGGTTTAGCACTACAAGACTTCCGCCCAGTTCCTGAAATTCAATTCATTGGATTTATTTATGAAGCAATGGATGCAATAAATGGTCAAATGGCACGTTACCGTTATCGTTCAGGCAACACTTATCACATGCCAGTTACAATCCGTGCTCCATTTGGTGGCGGTGTTCATACTCCTGAACTTCATGCTGACTCTTTAGAAGGCTTGTTAACTCAACAGCCAGGAATCAGAGTTGTAGTACCTTCTACACCATATGATGCGAAAGGTCTGCTTCTTTCTTCAATTCGTAATAATGACCCTGTATTCTTCTTAGAGCATATGAAGCTTTATCGTTCTTTCCGTGGCGAAGTACCTGAAGAAGATTATACAGTTGATTTAGATAAAGCAGATGTAAAACGTGAAGGTAAAGATGTTACATTAATCGGTTATGGTGCAATGGTTCATCAAGCACTAAAAGCTGCAGATCAACTAGCTGAAGATGGGATTGAAGCGGAAGTGATTGATCTACGCACAATTAGTCCAATTGATTACGATACAATTATCGAATCTGTTAAGAAGACGAATCGTGTTGTTATGATTCAAGAAGCTCAAAGACAAGGTGGCGTAGCAGCTGCTGTAACATCTGAAATTCAAGAGCGCGCAATTCTACATCTTGAAGCACCTATTCTACGTGTTACTGCACCTGATACAGTTTATCCATTCTCACAAGCTGAAGAAGTTTGGTTACCAAACCACAACAATATCATTGAAAAAGTAAATAAAGTAATGAACTTTTAATCCAACCAACGATAGGAGGTATTCATAGTGGCTTATGAATTCAAGCTACCGGATATCGGTGAAGGTATCCATGAAGGTGAGATTGCTAAATGGTTCGTCAAAGATGGCGACGAAATTAAAGAAGATGACGTCCTTTGTGAAGTTCAGAACGATAAAGCAGTAGTTGAAATCCCTTCTCCAGTTGAAGGTACCGTCAAAGAAGTACATGTTGGTGAAGGTGAAGTTACGACAGTAGGTACTGTCATTATCACCATTGACGCACCTGGTTATGAAGGTAACACTAGCGAAAGTTCTGATGATTCTTCTAAGGAAGAAGAAAAAGAATCAAAAGAAGAAGAAAAACAAGAGCAAGCTAAAACTGAAAGCTCAGATGACTCTACTTCTGATAACGAGGAAGAAGAATCGGGCGAACGCGTAATTGCTATGCCTTCTGTTCGTAAATTTGCACGTGAACAAGACGTAAACATCAATAAAGTATCTGGGTCTGGAAAGAATGGCCGCATTCTTAAAGAAGACGTAGAAGCTTATGTTAACGGTGATCAGAAGTCTGAAGCTGCCCAAACAGAGACAGAAGAGACTACTGGTCAAGAGTCAACTCAAGAAACACAACAGCAAGAAGCTCCTCAAGGTCAATATCCTGAAACTCGTGAGAAAATGAGTGGTATGCGTAAAGCTATTGCTAAAGCAATGTCTAATTCTAAGCAAACAGCTCCTCACGTAACTTTAATGGATGAAGTTGACGTTACTGAGTTAGTTGCTCATCGCAAGAAATTTAAACAGGTAGCTGCTGATCAAGACATTAAACTTACGTATCTTCCATACGTAGTACGTGCTCTTGTTTCAACGTTGAAGAAGTATCCAACTCTAAATGCATCTCTTGATGATGAAGCACAAGAAATTGTTTATAAGCATTATTACAATATTGGAATTGCTGCAGATACAGATAAAGGTCTTGTAGTACCTGTAGTTAAAGATGCTGATCGTAAATCCATTTTCGACATTTCCTCAGAAATCAATGAATTGGCAGGAAAAGCTCGTGATGGTAAACTAACATCTGAGGAGATGAAGGGCGCTTCTTGTACTATTACAAACATCGGTTCAGCTGGTGGACAATGGTTCACCCCTGTAATTAACCATCCTGAAGTAGCTATTCTAGGAATTGGCCGTATTGCTGAGAAACCAGTTGTTAAAGATGGAGAAGTTGTCGTAGCTCCGGTTCTTGCATTGTCACTAAGCTTTGACCATCGTCTAATTGACGGTGCTACAGCACAAAATGCAATGAATCAAATCAAACGTTTACTGAACGATCCACAATTAATCATGATGGAGGCGTAATCGTATGGTAGTAGGAGATTTTCCAATTGAATTAGACACTCTTGTTGTTGGTGCTGGACCTGGCGGCTATGTTGCCGCTATCCGCGCAGCTCAAGAAGGTCAAAAAGTAGCAATTGCAGACAAAGGAAACCTTGGTGGTGTATGCTTAAACGTTGGTTGTATTCCATCAAAAGCATTAATCCAAGCAGGTCACCGCTATGAGCATGCTCATGGTGCTGATGAAATGGGAATAAAATCTGAGAACGTTACGGTTGATTTCTCTAAGGTTCAAGAATGGAAAGGGAAAGTTGTTGATAAGCTTACAGGTGGTGTTGAAGGTCTACTTAAAGGTAATAAAGTAGATATCGTTAAAGGTGAAGTTTACTTCGTTGACAAAAACACCGTACGTATTATGGATGAGAAGAACTCTCAAACCTATACGTTTAATAACTGTATTATCGCGACTGGTTCTCGTCCAATCGAGCTACCTAACTTCAAGTACTCTGATCGTGTAATCAGCTCTACTGGAGCATTGGCGCTAGAAGAGATACCAGAAAAAATGGTAGTAATAGGTGGTGGCTACATTGGTACTGAGCTAGGTACTGCCTATGCAAACTTCGGTACAGAAGTTACTATCCTAGAAGGTCAAGAAGATATTCTACTTGGTTTCGAAAAACAAATGCGTCAACTTGTTAAGAAGAAGCTTAAAAAGAAGAACGTAAATGTTGTAACGAATGCAATGGCTCAAGGCGTTGAAGAAGGTGAAAATGGTGCTACTGTAACGTACGAAGCAAAAGGTGAAACACACACAATTGATGCAGACTACGTACTTGTTACAGTAGGACGTAAACCTAATACTGACGAGCTTGGTCTAGAGCAGGTAGGTATTGAACTAGACGATAAAGGCTTAATTAAAATTGATAAGCAGTGCCGTTCAAACATTGATAATATCTATGCTATCGGAGACATCGTAGATGGACCGCCACTAGCTCACAAAGCTTCTTACGAAGGTAAAGTAGCTGCTGAAGCAATTAGTGGACATGCTTCTGAAATAGATTATCATGGCATCCCTGCTGTTGTATTCTCTGAGCCTGAACTAGCAAGTGTTGGTTACACTGAAGCTGAAGCGAAAGAAGCTGGATACGACGTTAACGCAGCTAAATTCCCATTTGCTGCTAATGGTCGTGCCTTATCGCTTAATGAAAACGATGGCTTCTTAAAACTTGTTACTCGCAAAGAAGACGGCCTAATCATTGGTGGTCAAATTGCTGGTGCAAACGCTAGTGATATGATTGCTGAAGTAGGCTTGGCTATTGAATCAGGTATGACTGCTGAGGACTTAGCTCTTACGATTCATGCTCACCCATCATTAGGTGAGATTACGATGGAAGCAGCTGAAGTTGCTCTAGGAAAACCAATTCACTCTATGTAAAGCATATAAAATCCCTCCCATCCTTTGTGGATGGGAGGGATTTTTTAGGGGTAAATGAACATCTATTTGAGCATTCATTGCTCCTCATATTTATAAAACTACTTATAAGTTATCGTGTCTTGCAGCAGAGTGAATATGTCATTTTTTCTTTTTTGTCCCGTCATAGTAGCTAATGTTTGTCCATTCTTCTGTATCACTAAAGCCGGATAATGAGAAATGGAAGGGTGGTTTGTTTCCTTACTGAAGATAGAACTCTTCGTTAAGGATATATTTCCAAGTTTTTCTGGATTAGATAATCTCAATTCTAATATTGCATCTATATAATTTTCTTCTAATTCAATTTTCGATTCTTCTGAGTATAAGAACACACTATAATCAGCTGGGTTCATTTCATATACATTTAAAGTAGAAGCTTCTTTTGGTGAACAGGATCCAGTCATTAGTACAAATATAATTACTAATGGAAGCCATCCTTTTAGCATGGGTGCTTCACCTACCTACATATTGTTGTTTTGTCTCATTGTATCAAACAAAAACGGAAAAATTAGGCTTGTTATACAAATGTTATAAAATTGAAAAATACTTGTTGCCTCTTCATCATATACTGAATTAGAGCATGTCCTTACAATGAAGGTAGGGGAGAGGCGTATGAAATATGTGTTGCTATATAATATACTCATTATCAGTTGGAGTCTTTATTTACTTGTTGTTCACATTTCAAATAAAGATCATTGGTCTTTTCAAGGAATTTTGGTTATCTTATGGATTGTATTAACGGTTCCATATTTAAAGCGACTTAAGTTTAGTAAGCGATCAATCTTATTGCATAGTGTGATTTGTTTTGGTGTAGTTTCAGGAGGGCATGTTCTTTTTTCTTGGATTATTGGATAGGTGAAATAAGTTAAAAAAGCTCACCGCCTTAAATAAGGCGGTGAGCTTTTTGGTATTTGTACGTAATACTCTATTCTGTTTCTCTTTTTGGTTTGCGTTTCTGTCTTGTTAATGGATAGCGTCTGGCTTCCTCTTGAAAGGCTTTGAGAAGCGAGAACACCATCATAATCATTATAATCGTAAAAGGAAAAGCTGCAATAATTGCGGCTGTTTGCAAGGCTTGTAAACCACCTTGCCATAAGAGAATGGAAGCAGCTGAAGACTGAACTATTCCCCAGATAAATTTCACTTGATTTGAAGGGTCTAGGTCTCCATTTGTTGTTTGCATTCCAAGTACAAAAGTTGCTGAGTCAGCAGATGTAATAAAGAAAGTAGTGATTAACAGAATGGC
Organism: Pontibacillus yanchengensis Y32; assembly: GCF_000770635.1. GTDB lineage: Bacteria > Bacillota > Bacilli > Bacillales > BH030062 > Pontibacillus > Pontibacillus yanchengensis. Next base: position 13,783 of record NZ_AVBF01000033.1, on the reverse strand, counting down.
TATAATCGACATAACGCTACCTAAAGGTACTTGTTCTAACACGCTGAATAGAGCTACTTCTGCACCTTGGTCAGAAATCAACTGTTGTAAATTTGCATCTGAAAAATACTCTTGATGCATACCTGTACCACCAAATACGGAGAACCATAGTGCACCAAAAATCGTTGGTACTAGTAATACACCAAGAATAAATTCACGCACTGTACGTCCCTTTGATACTCGTGCAATGAATGTACCTACGAATGGTGCCCATGCAATCCACCATGCCCAATAGAAAATAGTCCAGTTTTGAGTCCAAGAGCTTTGTTCAAATGGGCTTAACTTGAAACTCATAGAAGGTAAGTTTTGCAAGTAGCCTCCAAATGTTGTGGTGAATAGATCCATTATAAAATTTGTTGGCCCAGAGAATAAAAGGAATATCATTAAGCCTATAGCAAGTACAATGTTTGTGTTACTTAAGTATTTGATCCCTTTATTTAATCCCGTTTGAGCTGAAACCATATATAGGACGGTAACAATTAAGATAATGGATAGTTGCAATGTGAATGTATCATTAAGACCATCAATCATGAACGATACACCACCAGATATTTGCTTGGCACCGAATCCAAGGGATGTTGCTACCCCAAAGATAGTTGCAAATACTGCAATAAAATCTACAAGTGTTCCTATTGGACCACTTGTACGCTTTTCTCCGAGAAGCGGTGTAAGAATAGAACTAATTAGACCTGGAGCTTGTTTTCTAAACTGGAAATAGGCTAAAGCCAACGCGATAACAGCATAAATTCCCCATGGGTGTAGTCCCCAATGGAAAAAACTATATTGTAAAGCTTCTTTAGCTGCTGCTGTAGTACCAGGCTCAGCATTAGGAGGATTATGAAAGTGGGAGATTGGTTCTGCAGCTCCCCAAAAAATCAATCCAATACCCATACCTGCGCTGAATAGCATTGCGAACCACGTTATATAAGGGTATTCCGGCTCATCTGTGTCTTTTCCTAATTTAATATTTCCGTACTTAGAAAAAATCAGGAATAAGGCAAATAGTAAAAAGCCTGTGGCTGAAAGTAGATAAAACCAGCCAAATTTTTCAACTAAAAATCCTTGAACTCGGCTTGTCACAGCATCTAAATTGTATTCGGGTAATGTCTCTTTTGGTATAACACCCCAAATTATAAATAGGATGGCTACGGCAAGAGAAATGAAAAACACTTTAGTTACATTTTTCATTAAAAAATTCATTCCTTTCCGTTTACGTCCATTGTTTACGATTTCTTAACCACTTCGCCTATTATACGTAAACGTATTATCAAACTCAAGATGGGATTTGTATGAGCTGATAGCGGTCTTTTGAAACATCTTGTAGCTCTTCTAGAACATCATGTAAACATAAGATTTCATAAATGATAATCGTTTGTGGCGGGAAGTGATGACGATATTTTGTTGGATGCTCAATGTGCTCTTCCTTCCAATGCCAGAACTCATTATCTAACTGTTCAATTTGTAGGAAGTGATCATCAGTTATTTCATGGTTTGGTGTTCTTAATATTTCCGCCATAGAAGAAATGATACTATTTATTAATTTTTTTTCTTCATTTGTAAATGCATTTTCTTTTAATTGAACGTATTGTAAGTTTCCAAGATGATATGCAATTTGTTGTAGCATATTCAATTTCTTTTGTGCATATTGGAATGCTTTCATTTCTTTTGTAGAGTGTCGATGGTATTTCCATTCCTCTCGTTGAAACTGAGAAAGCTGATACGTCTTTTCTAATTGAAAAGTTAATTGACGATAGGCCCTTTGCATTTGTCTAGCATGTTCTCCACCTTGATTCATGCATCTTGGCAATGATCCTTCCAATATGTCAGCAGCCTCATCAAATAAATTCTTTATGTTTTGATAAATCATTTTCGAATAATCGGGTGGAAGCAAAAAGAAGTTTACTAGGGAAGATACAATGATACCTACCGATGTTGTTCCCAGTCGCATGAAAAAGGAAACTATATAATGTGAATTAAAGTCCGGGATCATAGCTATAGCTGTTAGAGTAGCTACTAAGATGCCATCATCAAGTTTTAATTTATGACATACCGCTATAGTTAACATAGCTGCTAATGCATAAGTTAGAGCATTTTGACCAAGCAATCCATAGAATGAGGCAGCTAATAATGCACCTATAGCAGAAGCAGGAAACCTCACCATTGCTTTTTTAATGGAGTCTGCTGCTGTATTCTCAATTGTTACAATTGCAGTAATTACAGCAAACATTACAGGCAAATCGAATAAAAGACATATAAATGCTGTAACAAATACGGAAACGCCTGTTTTTAAAGTTCGCCCTCCAAATAAGTTTAATTTTTTTAAAGCATTAATCATAATCCTCACCTTTTTATAAGTTTGTCGATTCTATTGTAATATAGATTAGGTTAAAAAGACCTATTCTTTATTTTAATAAATAAAATTAATAAAAAACAATAGGAGTAGGAGTTGGAATTTATTATAATGGAAATAGAAACCAACATATAAAGTATAGGGGGAGTCATATTAATGAAAAAAACAATCAGCCTCTTGATACTTATCTTTGTTTTAACCGCATGTGGTCAAAATCAAACAACAAGTGGTAATACAAATGGGGATCAGGACAAAAATAAGGTACAAGAAAGTACACAAGATAATAATACATCATCTTCGAATCAAGAATCAGAAGAGCCCAAAGACAATGAAGGTCAAACAGAAGAAGCTTCTTCCAATGAAGAATCTATCGAGGAAGATAACGATAATGAAACAAAAGCTGAGAAAATAGAAGAAGAAAAGGAGGAAACGAGTAAAGAGCCAGTTGAACCTAAGTATGAACTTACAAAGAATTGGGACCTTAAACCAATAGGGGACGCGGAAGAAAAAGTAGTTTTACTTACTATTGACGATGCACCAGATAAACATGCACTTGACATGGCCAAAACTTTAAAAGAGCTAGATGCACCAGCCATCTTTTTTGTAAACGGTCATTTTATGGATACGGAAGAAGAGAAAAATACTGTAAAGAAAATCCATGAGATGGGATTTGCTATTGGAAACCATACGATGGATCATAAAAATCTAAGAAACCTGTCAAAAGAAGAACAAAAAGCACAGATTCTTCCTTTAAGTGATCTAATTGAAGAAGTTATAGGAACAAGACCAATATTTTTCCGTGCTCCACATGGCGCAAATACAGATTATTCAACACAAACTTCTCTAGATGAAGATATGCTAGTCATGAATTGGACGTATGGTTATGATTGGAATCAAGAATACATGACAGAGGAAGCAATTGCAGATATTATGGTTAACACCAATTTGCTCCACAATGGCGCAAATTTACTTATGCATGATCGTGAATGGACTGCAAAGGGGTTAGACGATATTGTAAAAGGACTTAGAGACAAAGGTTATAGCTTTGTTCGTCCTGAAGAAATTAAAACACCTTAATAAAAACAAAATCGCACACACTAATTCAATTTTGTTACTCCCTAAATAAACTAATAAAAAAACCCTGGAACTCCTAAGTGAAAGTTCCAGGGTTTTTTTACTGTACTGACTAAATGTTATCAGCGTTTATAAAAGTACATCTTTCGCTTATTAAACAATATAAGCTCTCCCTCGACTTGAGTAGTAATATACTTTGAAAATTCAATGGCTTTATTTTTATCTCCTTGAGTGTATCCATTAGGCAATGTTATTTGTATAACACAATTTTTATCTTCATTAGATAAATTGGTTTGTACCCCCATTAAAATGTAGCTATATTTTTCGTTATTACCGCGTAATAATAGAAAAGAAGTGTTTTCAAGTTGGATTTCTTCAACGTTATATGGGAAGGAGGAAGAGTGGTAATCCCATCCAAGCTGAGCTCCAGTTTTTTGGCATATAAGCTGATACATCTCTAAAATTTCTTCTATTTCCTTTAAGGTTATGGTTTGATGTTTACTTTGGTCAACCAAGGTTATATAAGCACTTTCAGACATCTTCGAATCCCCTTTCCACAACTTGTACTAGTAGTCTATGAAAAGCTTACATGAAACATGTAATGTAAGACAAAATGATTAGGATAGTAAAGTTGCAAAAAACAATGTGACATACTAAAAAGAGGGTTGAAAATATTAGTATGTCACATTATACTATAAGTATAGCTTTTGAAAGCGGTTTAATAATACTGAAAAGGGAGTTGAATTATCAATGGGTACAATCGTATGTCAGGACTGTCAGGGAATTATTGATCATTTTGAAGATGAAAAGGTATCAACTCTTTACGGTAAATGTACTTCTTGTAATGACGAAGAACTAGAATAGATGTAAATAGAAAAGCCTGCCACTCTATAGTAGAAGAGTGACAGGCTTTTTTTATGTTAGTGTACATTTATGTGGATATCCATAATAGCACCATACTCTTGAATAACTGGTGAGGCTGGACCCGTTACGTTTGTAAGGAAGGGGCTGCGGTGAAATGGTTCGCTTTCCGCGGAGGAACATGCAAGCCTCCTCGTTCGGCTACGCCTCTCTGTGGGGTCTCGCATTGTCCCTTCTTCCGCAGGAGTCTCACCATTTCCCTCCGCCCATCGGTATTTAGGATAACGGATCCATCGTAGTTAGTGCCAGGTTGAGTATAATGATGTTAACAGATTGGCCAATCTGTTTATAACCCTAAATTCCTTGATACCAAAGGGGTTTAAGCATGTTTTACCACCCTGAATATATGCGTTAATAGTGTTGAAGCTTTCCCCTTAATCCAATTAAAAGGCAAATACCCTCCTAGATAAGTAATCCAATACACGGCGTTGAATCGTTGGGAATTTGCGAGACTCCTGCAGAAAAACGATCGTGTGAAGACCCCGCAGAGAGGAGAATGCCGAACTAGGAGGCTTCACCGATTGTCCGCGGAAAGCGAGTGAATTCCAAACGAATCAACCACTCAGAACCAAAAACCCTTAGTCCAAATTATGCTTCTTATCTTGAATAAAACTATTCAGATTAATTGATTCTAAAATCAACACCAAACTTAAACTTAGCCTTTCACAAATAAGATACGATATGTCCGTTAGCCTCTCCAAAAGAGGGTTTTTACAGAAAATAAGAGATTATATGTCCGCCAAAAAAAGTTGTCCTACCTATTACCGATTCCGATTGCAACATATCGACAGGTTTGGCTGGGAAACAGCGAGAGGCCCACGAATGAAAGAGGTTGGTGATACCACGCAGGGCCGCATTTTGGCCCAAGGAGGATTACCAGCTCGCCCTCAGGAAAGCGATTTGTTTCCCACCCACCCCTAAGCCTTTTTAAGCATCGGACCACTCCAATTACTTCTAACCAAGTCTTCACGATTATTCCTCTAATATAGAATAATTTTAATATACGTATTTAGTACTTTTAAATGTAAATTCAACACTTAATCTTGAAATATAGAATTACTGAAAAGCTCGTCGTTCTTTAATGACTTGAATAAGTGTCAGTGTTTCATCCTCAGGTCCTTGTACTGGTAATCCGGCATCTAAATTTTCATGAATGTAGTGTATATTATCCTGAGTAATAATTTCCCCTGGCAAGAAAATTGGAATTCCCGGGGGATAGACCATCACAAATTCAGCAGATATCCTTCCTGCTGCTTCCACTAGGGGAAGAGTCTCTGTATCCGCATAAAACGCATCTCTGGGTGAGAGGGCTAGTAAAGGGATATCCGGCACTTTTACAGGTATGGGAGTATCGGTCTGATTCTTATGCTGAAAATTTTCCGATAGAGCATGTAAGGCATCAATGAGAAACTTTGTCTCCGCTTCGGTGTCACCAGGTGTAATAATGCAGAGAATATTATACAGGTCTGAGAGTTCCACTTCGATATTATAATGTTCTCGTAACCAAACCTCTACATCGTAACCTGTAATACCTAATTGTTTCACAGAAATAATAAGTTTTGTAGGGTCATAGTCAAATGTTGCTTTACTCCCGATAATTTCTCCGCCTACACAGAAAAGGGACGGGATCTCGTTTATTAGGCTTCTGGTGCGTTCAGCAAGTTGTAACGTTTGGTCCATTAATTCTTTGCCTTTTGTGGCTAAGTGTTTTCTAGCTACATCGAGTGATGCGAGTAGAATATAGGAGGTCGAAGTTGTAGTTAACATAGATAATACAGACTGTACTCTTTCATGTGAAACCAATCCTTCTCTCATATTCAACACGGAGCTTTGAGTTAAAGATCCACCTAATTTATGAACACTAGTAGCGGCCATATCTGCTCCTGCCTGCATTGCTGAAAGTGGTAATTGATTATGAAAGTGAATATGAACTCCGTGTGCTTCATCCACAAGTACAGGAACAGCATACTCATGTGCGATTGAAACAATCTTTTTTAAATCAGCAGCAATACCAAAATAGGTAGGATTAATGACAAACACTCCTTTTGCGTCAGGGTGAACTGCTAATGCTTTTTCTACAGCTTCAGGAGTTATGCCATGAGAAATACCTAGTTGTTCGTCTAGTTCAGGGTGAATGAAAATGGGTGTTGCTCCAGAGAAAATAATAGCTGAAGTCACAGATTTATGAACGTTTCTTGGTACAATTAGTTTATCTCCTGGCTTACATACAGACATAATCATGGCCATGATAGCACCGCTTGTACCTTGAACAGAAAAGAATGTATAATCTGCACCAAATGCCTCAGCAGCTAACTGTTGAGCTTCTTTAATCATTCCGTGAGGGTGATGGAGGTCATCTAAAGGGCTAATATTGATTAAATCTATGGAAAGAGCTTGATCACCAATAAACTCGCGAAAGGCCTTATCCATGCCAACCCCTTTTTTATGACCAGGGATATGAAATTGAACTGGATTGCGTTTGGCGTGCTCGACAAGACCTGTGAATAATGGGGTATGTTGTTGAGACATTGACAACACCTCTTATGTATTAGAATTTATAAAACGTTTCCATTGTAAAACGTATATTATTAATTGGGAAGACGGTTGAAACATAGATTTCCTAAACGTCTTTTATGCTTAAAAACAAATTATAGCAAAAAGCAATGATGATGACTAGTTACTACATTGTGGAAGAGTTTTCTGTTAGGATACAAGTAACAATAGGGTTATTTTTAAAAAGGGAGGAAGAAATATGGAGTATAAAACAAGGGTGACTGAGTTGTTAGGAATCACATATCCTATTATACAGGGAGGGTTGGCCTATTTAGCATACGCTGACTTAGCTGCGGCTGTATCTAATGCTGGTGGTCTAGGACAAATAACAGCGATGAGTTTACAAGATCCAGAAGCTTTAAGAGAAGAAATACATAAAGTACAGCAGAAAACTTCTAAACCTTTTGGTGTAAACTTTGCAATTGGTCAACACGGTAGACCTTTTGCTGAAATGGTGCAGGTGGCTATCGAAGAAAAGGTTCCTGTTATATCGGTTACGGGAGGAAACCCAAAGCCAGTGTTAGATATGGTGGAAGATCACCCAATAAATACGTTAGTCCTAGTTGCAGCTAAACGTCAGGCTGTGAAGGCTGAGGAACTAGGTGCAGATGCTGTTATGGTTGTCGGTCATGAAGGTGGGGGTCACTTAGGAAGAAGCGATATTGGAACTTTTGTACTCACCCCTCAAGTGGTAGATAGTGTCCAAATCCCTGTAATTGCTTCAGGTGGAGTTGGAGATGGAAGAGGTTTGATGGCAGCTCTTGCTCTAGGAGCAGAAGGAGTTGAAATGGGTACCCGTTTTATTGCTACCAAAGAGTGTGTACATGCCCATGCAGCATATAAACAAGATCTTATTGAAGGAGATGAGACCTCGACTGTCGTTATAAAAAGGTCACTTGGTACGCCAGCTAGAGCGCTAAAGAACAATTGGACCGAAGAAATTTTAAAACTTGAAGAGGACGAACCTGGATTTGAAGTGTTAAAATCATTTATTAGTGGGGAAGCCAACAAGCGTTATATCTACGAAGGTGATAATCAAAAAGGGTTTGGTTGGGCTGGTCAAATTACGGGAAGAATTGATGACATCCCTTCAGTTCAGGAATTATTGAACCGAATGATAAATGAAGCGAATTGTATTCGTGAAACATGGTCATAACGAAAGGAGTAAGTAACATGAGTGAAGAAAATGCATACAACTATCCGTTAGATACAGAACATTGGAGTACCGACGAAATAATTGATGTTGTTAATTTTTATAAGCTTGTCGAACAAGCATATGAACAAGGTGTTAAACAAGATGAATTAATGCAAGCTTATACAAAATTCAAGCAAGTTGTACCGTCGAAAAGCGAGGAGAAGAAAATTGGTTCACAGTTCGAAAAAGAATCAGGTTATTCCCTATATCGAGTTGTGAAAGAAGCTAAAAATAATGATTCAAAAGAGATTATAAAAGTAAAATAATATAAAAAAATGCGCCTGATTAATAGGCGCATTTTTTTTGACTCTATATTTTATTTACCACTTTTGGTTTTAGCTGCTTTTTCACGCTCGTTTTTATTAAGAATCTTCTTACGTAAACGAACGTTTTCAGGTGTAACTTCGCAATATTCATCATCATCTAGATACTGAAGTGCTTCTTCTAGAGTTAATTTACGAGTACTTTTAATGGAATTGGTCGTGTCTTTAGTGGCGGAACGTACGTTTGTTAGGTGTTTTTCTTTAGTAATATTTACTGTTAGGTCATTATCACGGTTGTGTTCACCAACAATCATACCAGCATAAACTTCAGTTGTTGGTTCTACGAAGATTGTGCCGCGATCTTCAAGTTGCATGATACCATATGTGGTAGCTTTACCATTTTCAAGGGCAACAAGAACACCTTGACGACGTCCTCCAACTGTACCACCAAGTAGTGGTTCATAGCCGCTAAATGTGTGGTTAATAATTCCGTAACCACGTGTTTGGGACATGAATTCAGTAGAATACCCAATTAAACCACGAGACGGTACCTTGAATTCAATACGTACTTGACCATTTCCTTGGTTAATCATATCAAGCATTTCACCTTTACGGTAGCCGATTGATTCCATTACAGTACCTGTATAATCTTCTGGTACGTCTACCTGTACATGCTCCATAGGTTCATGTTTTACGCCATCAATTTCTTTAATGATGACCTGAGGCTTAGAAAGCTGTAGTTCATAACCCTCACGGCGCATGTTTTCAATAAGGATTGAAAGGTGAAGTTCACCACGGCCACTAACAACCCATTTATCAGGTGAATCTGTTTCTTCTACACGTAAGCTTACGTCTGTCTCAAGTTGTGTACGTAAGCGCTCTTCAATCTTACGAGCTGTAATGAATTCCCCTTCTTTACCTGCAAACGGACTGTTGTTTGTTAGGAAAGTCATTTGAAGGGTTGGCTCATCAATACGCGGGATTTCCAGAGCTTCTTGATGATTTACATCTGCTACAGTTTCCCCTACGTTAATTCCTTCAATACCTGAAATAGCTACGATATCTCCAGCTTTTGCTTCTTCAATTTCAATTCGCTTAAGTCCAATAAAACCAAATAATTTAGTAATACGGAAGTTTTGAACTGATCCATCTTTCTTCATAAGAGCAACTTGTTGGCCGACTTTCATACCACCTCTGAAAACACGTCCAACTCCGATACGACCAAGAAATTCGTTGTAATCTAGCAACGTAATTTGGAACTGTAATGGGTCTTCTGTATTGTCAACTGGTGCAGGAATAGATTCTAGGATCGTATTAAAGATTGGATCCATTGTTTCATTTTGCTCATCAGCTTCATAACCGGAAGTTCCTTGTAATGCAGAAGCATAAACAACAGGGAATTCCAATTGATCTTCGTCAGCACCTAGTTCAATGAATAAGTCTAATACTTCATCGACCACTTCTTCAGGGCGGGCATTTGGGCGATCGATTTTATTTAAACAAACAACTGGAGTCAGTTTTTGTTCTAGTGCTTTTTTCAATACGAAACGTGTTTGAGGCATGCAACCTTCATATGCGTCTACTACTAGCATAACGCCATCAACCATTTTCAAAATACGTTCAACTTCACCGCCGAAGTCCGCGTGTCCAGGTGTATCCAAGATGTTCACTCGGGTATCGTTGTAATTGATTGCTGTATTTTTTGCTAAAATGGTAATGCCACGTTCTTTTTCTAAATCGTTGGAATCCATTGCACGATCATCAACGTTTTCATTGTCACGGAATGTCCCAGAGTGACGTAGCATCTGGTCAACTAAAGTTGTTTTCCCGTGGTCAACGTGCGCAATAATTGCAATGTTTCGTAGATCTTGTCTTACGTTCATTTGATATACTCTCCTCTATCAATTCAAATGGCGTTCTCGTTGAACTTAAATATTATAACATACATCATACCTCTAGTACGTTGTTTGCCTATTTAACCCTAACAAATTTACAAAACTTTAATCAAACATCGATTTTAATATTTGTAGGAATTGTCTGTGTTACTCAACTTCTTTTGTAAGGCGGTACAAGTATTCTAGCTTATGAAATGTCTCTTCACATTTTTTAATAAATGCATCATGATCTTGGAGAACAACATCATGGCGATCAATATGAACTCCACACAATAATTCTGCTTTTTTTACGTTTTGTAATCGATCGACTAGATTTTCGAATTCTCTATCAGACAAATCCTTGTTTGGGATAGCTTCCGGTTTAGTATGGTCTTTAGACCAAACATAATCAGCAGGAATATGCTCACGAACTTGTTTCAGATTTTGTTTAAGCACTTTAGCAAAATCTTGTTTTATTGGACTTTCATAAATAACTGCAAACCATATAAATACGTGGCTTTCCCATAAACCTATTTGGAAATGAGGCAATTTCTTATAGCCTTTTTTACTATTGGCTAAAGCAGCCCATGTATCATTCGGAGGGTTGGTGGTTCTACGTGCGTGTTTAGCCACGTGTACGAACATTTCATCTCCTGTAATGGAAGTAATATATGGGGCTAATTCTTGAGCGGCTATTTCCAGTTTTGGTGATACATTAGACTTAAGAGCTTCCATTCGTTGTTCGAGTCCTGAAATGGTAAACACATTGAAATCATCTTGAGTAAAGCCAGGAAAGTGATTCATTATCAAAACTCCTTTCTGTGATTAGTACGAAAATAAGTATAGGTTTTGTTTTATTTTGTCGTACGTTTTGTTAGCTATCAAATTTTAACACACTTCTAGGAGAATACCCAATTTTCATGGATAGGTTTGAATATAGAGGGATTTGGATAAATAAAAGTAATAAAACATTTGTCAGGTTAAAATCTTCTAACATATATTACTACAAAGCTCTAAAAAGGAGTGACAATATGAAGCGTGTCATGGATGCATTAAATGAAAAGAAGGTATTGGAACGTATGCCAGTTCTAAAGATGGAAATTGACTATGAATTAATGAATCTACATGAGGCGATCGAACAGAAAGATCAGGAAAGAATAAGTATAACTAAAGATAAATTAGAGGCACTACGATTAGAATGGGTGACATTACAACAATAAAGGTCCAAGAACGAGCAATTATGCTCGTTCTTTTCTATGTTTAGAATGCTTTCTTAAGCGAAACCTATAAGTAGGCCGGAGTGAACTTGGTTTAAATGTTTGATACACTTACACTTACAACATGGAAAAGTTTACTTATAGGAGTTCTATAGAGTTTATGGTGTACCCATTAGAGTAAGTTTTTTTGTAAATAACCAAATTTCAATCTCGAGTAGAAGGAGCACTTTTGTATGAATGAACAAGAAAGGCAACAAATATATAACCGAGCCAAAAATTGGGTGCTAGAAGCAGGGGAACGTATACGAACTAAGATGGATCAACCAATTGTAATTGAAACAAAATCGAGCCCAAATGATTTGGTTACCGAATTAGATCAAGAGACAGAACAATTTTTTATTGAACGGATACGAACTCAATATCCTGACCATCAAGTATTAGGAGAAGAAGGTTTTGGGGATGAAATTAATCATGTTCAAGGGACAGTATGGATTGTAGACCCTATAGACGGAACGATGAATTTTGTTCATCAGAAGCAGCATTTTGCCATTTCTGTAGGGATATATAAAGATGGTGTTGGTGAAATTGGCCTTATTTATGATGTAATGAAAGACTGCTTGTACCATGCAAAGCGCGGCGAAGGTGCTTATAAGAACGATGAGAAGCTACCTTTACTGCCTGAGGAAAGAAAGCTAGAACAATCCATCATCGGTTTAAATCATTTCTGGTCAATTGATAATAAGCTAGTTCATAAAGAAGGATTGCAATCATTAATTAGAAAAGCAAGAGGAACAAGGTCCTATGGATCTGCAGCATTGGAGTTCGCTTTTGTGGCAGAGGGGATTGTAGATGCATATGTAACGATGCAACTTTCTCCGTGGGATATAGCAGCGGGGGTGATTTTAGTTCAGGAAGTAGGTGGCATAACAACTCAGGCAGATGGTGAACCTATTACACTTCTTGATAAGAATTCCATCATTACATGTAATCCGGCCATACATCAAGAAATCATTGATGAACATATTGAGTTGAAAACATAAGAAAAGCCCAAGTGCCCTGCTAGCGACGTACAAACTGGACGGCTACGTAAGAGATAAAGGAAACACGAATATACTTTTTTACTTATGTAAATAAACCCATGATTGCTTTGCAGTCATGGGTTTTGAAAATCTTAGTAACTCTTTTTATAAGCCAATCTCTTAAATACTACGAAGCATATTATGGACATAATGATTCCTATTCATCTAAGATTGTTGGGAAAGTCGTTGTTTTCGTTTAATGGTAAATCCATATCCCATTACCCCAAAGCCAAGTAATAAAAAGAAAATGGACCATATAACGGAACGAAAGCCAATTGCTACCCCTACAAGCATAAAGCAAAATACTGCTAATAGGGCCAGTATAAAGAATGGTACGTTAATTTTTTTCATATGTAGTTCACCTCGTCCAACGCATTTTATTACCAGTTTACAGTATTTAATTGGATTTGAAAAATGTAACTAACATTAGGGTAGCAGGATACTGTGAGATTTAGTATCATTAGAAAGAGATTTGATGTGGACAATTAGGAGGAACACCAATGGATCAAACAGAAAATATGATTCAAGTACCGAATGATTTATCATTTTTTGCAAAACTATTATTTAATGGACTTGGTGATGAATTAAACTTAAATAATGACAGTGAAGTGGCCATAGCAATAAGAGGGGTTATTTTTCTTTATCTGATCATTTTGTTTTTATCTGTTGTTACCTATAAATTAGGTTTTGCTAAGCAACTACCACTGCTAAAATCTGCAGTTGTTTATGTAGTTCTTGCCATAGGCTGCATGATTCTTACATTCTTTGGTTTATCTTTACCAATTGCGGAAGGATTACTTATCTCCTCTGCCGTATTAGGTATATATAGGTTTAGGCTACATCGGGAGCGTAAAGATCGCCCACAAAGTGAATAGGAGGTATGTGGATGCATTCCATGCAGGATTTGGTTTACAATTGGCTAACTATTCAAATTGTCGCAAGGGAAAGACCTGGAGATAAGGCAGCTCAAGAAACGATGCAATTTTTCGAAGAGATGCTTGAAAAGAATTATCAGGTGAACGACATGCATATATCTAAGAAAGAAGAGATGTATCTTGTTCATTGTCAGACGTTAACAGAAGAGAGAGTGTTTCGTTTCCCATTAGAATTGATCGAATGCATGAATGATACCATCCAAGATGAACCACATAAATTTCCTAATTACGAATAAAGAGGCTGGGACAAAACCCAGTAAATTAAACTAAAAGTGGCCCCCAC
>NZ_AVBF01000032.1 GCF_000770635.1 Pontibacillus yanchengensis Y32 | reverse complement strand
CATCTTTTCCAACCAGTTAGTAATGGTAATTTTGAAATATATCTCGAATTCAAGTCTTCAAGATTATGCCTCGATTATGGAATAAGTCTAATTATTTACTGATTAGTAATTATAAAAAAAGAAGGGTATCCCCCTTCTCTTTAACTTAAGCGTAAATGTCTGTTTTTTCCTTTTAATATTTGAAAGATACCAAATAACAATAATCCAGCGGAAACTATTCCTAATAACCATTGACCATAGGGTTGTTCTGCTAGCTTAGATAAAGCAGCATCAAGTCCTAATGCCTGACTGGTTTGTGCTCTCATGGCTGTTTGGATAAAGAAATATCCAATCAAACCAAAAACAACACCTCGCGATAATAATCCTAATTTGCCTGTTTTTCTTACCGCTGATTTTTCTTTCTTTGTCATATCACTATAATTGAATTGCTTTTTAAATTTTTCTGTCAATCCTCTATACATCTCATATAATCCATAAAGAATGATTGCTCCACCTACACCCATAATCACATATTGTCCCATAGGTTGAGCTAATACTTTTGCAGTTAATGATTGTTTCGTACTACTACCAGAAGAACCTCCACCGGATTGTAAAGTTCCAATAAGTATAGAAAAAGCTTTCATGGCAAGTGCACCATACATGATTCCACTCAATAAATATCCAATTCTAGAACCAATCCCTTTATTTTCAGGATTTTTAATGAGCTGTATCAATCGCCATACAATATAACCAATTAAACCAATAGCTGTTAACCATAGCAGTATATTACCATATTGTTGTTTCGCTAATGTTTCTAATGCACCTTTTGAACCAGTGGTTTTACCACCAACTCCTAAAGCTGCCATTAAAGATAATGCACCCAAGAGTACATAGATAGCTCCCTTAGCTGTGTAACCAAATCTCGCAAAAGCACGTACCCATGGCTTAACATCTTGTGTTGCTTGCTTTCCCTTTCGTTCAGCTCTTTTTTTGGTTACTTCTACACTACTGTTCATCTTCATCACTCCTTTGCGGTTATTTTACTTTATCAATAAAATAAATCCCCTTTCAGAGGTGAAAACAAACGTACATTTTTTAATATAGGTCAAAGTACATGTAGAAAATTATATAATTACAAACCTTTGACACAGACATACCTATTTGAATTTTCTTTACTAATTATAAAAAAAGCTTGTAGTCCTAGTGACTACAAGCTTTTAAGAATCCATATTAAGTTGCTTGAAGAAGCTCGTTACGTTGCTTTTCAATTTCAGGGTCATTGATATATTCATCATAACTCATATATTTATCGATTACGCCGTTAGGAGTGATCTCAATTATACGGTTAGCAATTGTGTCGATAAACTGATGGTCATGAGATGAGAATAAAATGGAGCCTTTGAAATTCGTTAATCCTTCGTTTAATGCTGTGATGGATTCTAGATCCAAGTGGTTTGTAGGCTCATCTAAAAGCAGAACGTTGGCACCACTAAGCATCATTTTAGAAAGCATACAACGTACTTTCTCTCCACCAGATAATACTTTTGCTTTTTTCTTAACCTCTTCACCGGAGAAGAGCATACGTCCTAAGAAGCTTCTTAAGAACGTTTCTGTTTCATCTTCAGGAGAATACTGACGTAGCCATTCGACAAGATTCTGATCGTTGTCTTCAAAGAAAGCAGAATTGTCTTTCGGGAAGTAACTCTGAGATGTAGTTACACCCCATTTGTATGAACCAGAGTCTGGCTCAATCTCTCCCATAAGAATTTTGAATAATGTCGTTTTAGCAATCTCATTATCTCCAACTAGCGCAACTTTGTCATCTTTATGCATGGTGAAGGATAAGTTATCAAGTACTTTCACACCATCTATTGTTTTAGTAAGATTTTTCACTTCAAGAAGGTCATTACCAATCTCACGATCAGGTTTGAACGCAATATAAGGATAGCGACGGCTAGATGGTTTAATATCATCTAATGTAATCTTATCGAGAAGCTTCTTACGTGAAGTAGCTTGCTTAGACTTGGATTTATTTGCACTAAAGCGCTGGATAAATTCTTTTAATTCTGCTACTTTTTGTTCTTTCTTCTTGTTTTCTTCTTTAGCCATTTTCTGAGCTAATTGGCTTGATTCATACCAGAAATCGTAGTTACCCACGTAGACTTGAATTTTACCAAAGTCAAGGTCTGCAATATGAGTACAAACACTATTTAAGAAATGACGGTCGTGGGAAACAACGATTACAGTACCCTCGAAATTAATGAGGAATTCTTCTAACCATTGAATCGCACGGATATCTAAGTGGTTCGTAGGCTCGTCAAGAAGAAGGACATCAGGATTACCAAATAAAGCTTGAGCAAGCAACACTTTCACTTTCTGAGAACCTGTTAATTCGGACATTTTCTTATTATGAAGATCTTCTTCAATACCTAAACCAGTTAGTAAACGAGAAGCATCAGATTCTGCTTCCCACCCATTCATCTCAGCGAATTCTCCTTCAAGCTCAGCTGCGCGCATGCCATCCTCTTCGCTGAAGTCAGCTTTCATGTAAATTTCATTTTTCTCTTGCATGACTTCGTACAAGCGTTTGTACCCCATGATGACAACTTGAAGTACTTCATATTCTTCATATTCGAAGTGGTTCTGCTTTAACACAGCCATACGGTGGTTAGATTTTAATGAAACCTCACCAGTTTGAGCTTCTATATCTCCGGATAAGATTTTTAAGAATGTTGATTTACCTGCACCATTTGCACCAATAAGTCCATAACAATTGCCAGGTGTAAATTTTATATTAACGTCTTCGAATAATTTTTGGTCACCAAAACGAAGACTTACGTTTGTAGCCTGTAGCATAGTATATAATCCTCCAATTCTATAAAGTTACCACATGAAATTATACCATTGTACTATTGATTAAGATAGACCAATGAAGAAAAACACGTAAACCATAACTTTCACTAGGATTGCCATTTTCAATCAAGTTAAACATTACTATAGATTAAAAAAAGTCCGTTACCCATCATCGCAAAATTTTAAATACTTTGCAACAATAGGCAACAGACCTTCTCATTACTTCTTAACTGAAGAAGCTTACCCATATTTTTATCGCACTCGCTAAAATCAGTGCTGCTAAGATGCCCTGTAATATCTTGGTGTTTATTTTCTTACCAGCATTCGCCCCTAATGGGGATGCAAGTAAGCTAGCTACAATCATAACTGCAGCAGGAAGATATTCCACTTGTCCTGTTGTTACTTTACCAACAGTTGCACCTATTGATGATATAAATGTTATAGCTAGCGAGCTTGCTATCGTCATGCGAGTTGGTATTTTCAGCACAACCAACATAATTGGTACCAAAATGAATGCACCTGCAGCACCGACAATTCCAGCACCTATACCAGTGATAAATGCAAGTGATGCTGCTAACCCTTTATTAAACTTTACTTCTGTTAGATTTTGATCTTCAATACCTTCTTTAGGTACAAACATCATAATTGCAGCAATGGTAGCAAGCAAACCATATACAAGATTTACTGCGCTGTCTGACATCATATTAGAACCATAACCGCCAATAAAGCTCCCAATCAAAATACTAATACCCATATAAAGGATAAGAGATTTATTTAAGTATCCACCTTTACGATATGCCCATACCCCTCCTATGGTTGCAAAAAGCACCTGAACAGCACTGATTCCTGCAACTTCATGAGCTGTAAATGCTGTAAATCCAAGAAGAGGTGGTATATAGAGCAACATAGGATACTTTATGATTGAACCTCCGATTCCCACCATTCCTGATACAAAAGAACCTACGAATCCGATGATAAATATAGTTAATAATAACAAGAAATCCAATTCCATGTTCAACCCCCCAATGTAAAAACTTTTACCATTAATGAATCTATTATTGAATTATGGCTAGTTTCCTAGAGCTAATTTCATTTCTGAGATGAGGGATAAAATGAATAAGAAGGATACGAAATTAACTGTATCCTTCTTAAACATCTTCATTACCCCAGATAGTATTGCTAAGGGTGATAAATTATATAAACAGATTTACATTCCCGTTTTCAGCATCTGCAAGATAAGCAGCAACACCAGCATAAGTGATATCGTCCAACAGTTCAGCCCGTTGGAAGCCAAGTAGGTCCATTGTCATTTGGCAAGCAACAAGATTAATGCCTTGCATTTGAGCCATTTCAATTAGATCTGGTACTGAGCTTGTGTTATGCTTTTTCATTACTTTTTTGATCATTTTAGGACCCATTCCGGCCATATTCATTTTAGATAATCCCATTTTGTCAGCGCCTCGTGGCATCATCTTACCGAACATTTTTTCTAGAAAGCCTTTTTGGGCTTCCACTTTGCCGTCTTTTCGTAAAGCATTTAATCCCCAAAACGTATGAAATATGGTCACCTCATGATCATAAGCTGCAGCTCCATTAGCGATAATGTAAGCAGCCATGGCTTTATCATAGTCGCCACTAAATAGTATAATATTTGTTTTCTTTGTCTCAGACATATTGTGTCCTCCTCTCGATGTTTATTACACTTACACGTACGGGTATATTAAGGCGTTATATTAACCCTTTTGAATATAGAATGTGAATACGCCGTCATCTTCTTTTTGATCAAGTAATTCATGACCAGAAGATTTACTCCAAGCAGCTAAGTCTGCTTTAGCTCCAGCGTCTGTTGTTACAACTTCTAGTACTTGATTGGCTTCTAATTCACCAATTGCTTTCTTCGTTTGAACTAATGGCATTGGGCATGCAAGACCTTTTACATCTAATGTTTTATCAATATTCATAATAATAACCTCCAAATAATTAATTTATAAAGTAAATTTAAATACCTATATGGGTATATTACACCCTGTATTCTATATCGTCAACCCCCGGGGGCATATAGATGGTAAAATTTATTCTAAGCATTTTTGAGCTATCTGTCCCCCAATTGCAAAATTGTTGCGTGCTAGTTCTTTTTGGTTTTATTAATAATTTTGCTATGATGTAGTTGGAATATTTTAAATCAGGAAAGGATCAATTTATGAAGCAATTAATTCTGGTAGGAGCTGGCCATGCGCATCTCCATATTATAAAACAATGGATAGACCATGCTATTGATGAGGTAGAGTTAACTCTTCTGTCCCCTAATGAATACCAATACTATTCTGGTATGTTCTCAGGTTACACAGAAGGATTATATAATATAGAAGACATTCGTATTAACGTAGAATCATTAGCAGAACAAGCTGGGGCTACATTTTACAAAGAGGCAGTTATGTCAGTTGATGGAGCACAAAAAATACTTCTGACGGATAAAGGTAAAGTGCTTAGTTATGATGCAGTTTCTTTTGACATAGGTTCCCTTACTGCGCATACAGAATTACCTGGTGTGAAAGAATACGCGAAGCGAATTAAGCCGAACTATCATTTTCCAGATATGATTAAGGAAATGCAAGAAAGCTCAAATCCTGTCATTGTGGGAGGCGGTGTAGCAGGAACAGAACTAGCATTATCATTGCAAGCTTACCGGCAGAAACAAAATAACCAAGATCCTGTTACTCTAATTTCTAGTTCTGATTATTTATTGGAGAGCCAATCTCAACAAGCATCTAACAAAATAGAACAAATAGTAAGGCAGCGTGAAATATTCGCTCATACTGGAAAAAAAGTTCGGGAGATAAATTCTGACCATATTATTACCGAAACGAATGAGAAAATAAACTACGATGATGTAATGTGGTTAGCTGGTCCTAAAGCACCTGATTTATTTCGTGTTTCTAACTTACCTATTGATCAAGAAGGATATTTACAAGTTGAATCTACTTTACAAGTGAAAGCTTATCCCTCCATTTTTGGTGCTGGAGATTGCGTCACATTAACCAACGCACCAAATCTCCCAAAAAATGGGGTGTTTGCAATTAAACAGGCCCCTGTTCTTTGGGATAATCTTAAAGGATTTTTAACCGAAAGTGATGGTCAACACTATAAACCTCAGAAACATTACTTAGCCATCATGTCAATCGGACATAAAGAAGGATTGTTTTTATATGGTTCTTGGGCGTTTAAGGGGAAATGGGCTTGGAAGTTAAAGCATTACATTGATCAGAAGTTCATTCGATCTTATCAACAGAAGTGAGACAACGATCTAGTAGCCTTCTTCCATAATATTTATAAGCAAAGCTTCTGTGTGGTGAAGTATACCATATAAACGCTTTGCTTTATTTGCCTTTCTTTAGTTTACATAATATTATTATGGTTCACAAAAAAGAGAAGGAGCAGCAATAGCCACTCCTTCTCTTTTTTGTAAAAATGGTATTTATTTATTCCAATTACCGCTGTTATTTTCAACAACTTGTAGTTCTTTCATGCTGGTTGCCATATCACTCTGACAAATTGGACACTTAGGAGTTTCTTGACTCTTGAAGTTATCTCTCATCCATGCATTACAATCCTCGGATGTACACTCCCAGATTTTTAGGTCTTCTTTTTTGACCTCTTGCTGATTCTTTTTTCCAAACGCCATCTGAATGCCTCCTTCGGACTATGATATATGAAAAAGCTACCTCTTAAGGTAGCTTTAATCATTATACTTTAGTTACGTTAGCTGCTTGTGGTCCGCGGTTACCTTCAGTAACTTCAAACTCTACTGTTTGACCTTCTTCTAGAGTTTTGAAGCCTTCTTGGTTGATTGCGCTGAAGTGTACGAAAACATCGTCTTCGCCTTGTACTTCAATGAATCCAAAACCTTTTTCTGCGTTAAACCACTTAACTGTACCTGTTTTCATGAGAGAAAACCTCCATTGCTAATTTCTTAATATGTTTCACTTTCTTTTAAAAAAGAATCACATATTATAAAAAGTACCAACGTTAATTGATTACTCTTTATAATATGTGATCGTGAGCACTTTTCAATTTCCGTAAAATATGAAGCTAATTATTTATTTTTCAATTACATTAATCATACTACTTTAACGTACAGAAGTCAAGTTACAGGAAAAGAACTGTGGAAACTTTCTTAATTTTTTAATACAGAATGAAATGGAAAACCTAAAAAGCCCTATTGAGTATAGAGCTTTTTATCAGGTTCACCACTAGTATATGAATACCTTATTTAAGTTATACATTTTTTATTTATTTTCTGTTAAGCTTAAAAATTCTTCTACATCATTAACACAAATTTCGATCGCGCTTTCCCAAAATGCTTCCTCTGTAAGGTCAACATTAAGGTGTTTTTTAGCGAGATCTTCCACAGACATTCTCCCTGTATCTTGAAGCAAAGAGATATATTGCTCTTCAAAATCAGATCCTGAATTTAGTGCTTTTGCATATATCCCAAGACTGAAGAGATACCCAAATGTGTAAGGAAAGTTATAAAAAGGTACTTCAGTTATATGGAAATGAAGCTTTGAGGCCCAGTAATAAGGTGAATATTCTTCTAAGGATTCACAATAAGCTTCCTTTTGTGCATCCTCGGTTAATTGTTTAAGCTTCTCTACAGAAACTGGTCCTTTCGTTCTCTCTTCATAAAAACGGGTTTCAAAAAGAAAACGGGAATGAATATTCATGAAGAATGCTACACTTCTTTGTATTTTGTCTTCTAATAAATGAAGTCTTTCTTCTTCATTCGGGGCATGTTTAACCGATGCATCTGCCACAATCATTTCCGCAAATGTGGAAGCTGTCTCAGCAACGTTCATTGCATATAATTGATTTAATGGCTCCAATTCATCCATTACATGTTGATGAAAAGCATGCCCTAATTCATGAGCAAGAGTTGCCACATTAGATGGTGTACCAGAATACGTCATAAAAATACGGGTTTGTTGGCTTATAGGAAAGCTTGTGCAAAAACCTCCTGGTTGTTTTCCGCTTCTGTCCTCAGCCTCAATCCAACTTTCTTCAAACGCTCTTTGAGCAAAAGCAGCCATTTTGGGTCCAAAACGCTCAAACTGCTCTTGAATAAAGTGAGCTCCTTCATCATAAGAAACTCTATTCTCACTACTAGAAATAGGTGCTCCAATATCATACCAACTCAATTTTTCAAGACCTAATAAGGAAGCTTTTCGCTCTAAGTATTGAACGAACCTCCCCTTATTTTTATTAATAGCGTTCCACATAGCATTTAATGTCTGCTCATTCATTCGATTAATCTGAAGTGGTTCTTTTAATACATTGTCCCATCCTCTATGTTTATACATTTGCAGACGAAAACCTGATAAATGATTCAAAGTTTCCCCAAATAAATCTTCTTTTTCAGCCCATGCTTTTTGGATTTGATTATATACCTCTTTTCGTTTATCCCGATCAGAAGTGCTTAATTTATTTGCTGCTTGTCCTACAGAAAGTTCTTTCTTTTCACCATTTTCTTCTATTATGACACTCATGCCTCCAACGATACTATCATACATTTCTCCCCACGCATGGTAGCCATCTACTGCTAAATCATTTATCAATGCTTCTTGTTCTAATGGTAATTTTTCTTTAGCCTGTTCTCTTCTTTCATTTAAAATAAAAGATAAATTATTTAAATTCGGTTTATCTAGCATTTCAATCCATGTATTATCCTCAATTTTAGAGAGTTTCTGATCAAATGTTGTGAGACTTGTTGAAAGACTAGCACCTATTTGATTAAGCTTAGCTCGATATAGATTTGCTTTCTTATCATTAACATTCTGAGCACTTAAACAACTTACAAAAGCAGAACTCTCCATGAGTTGTCTTAACGTTACGTTAATATGACCAACAATATTAATAAGTCCTTTTGTTTCATGCGAAGATGTAGGGATTTCCCACTCTTTAACCACGGTATCCAACTCTTTCATCTTTTGATGTGTGTCTTCTATGTACAATGCAAATTCTTCAGAATTACTACCACCTTCAAAAAATACATCTAGATCCCATATTTGGCTATATTGTGTTTTCTTCACAAACAACCCCTCCTTTTTTTCGTCTCTCTAATTATATACATTTTTTAGAAAATTTGCACACCTCAATTGTAATCCACTGCTTTTAAAGAGAAACTACACAACTTATAAAAGGCTGTGTTAAAGTTTGTTGTTGATAGAACATTTAAATAAGTTTTATGTTCTCCCCTAAAATTTGAAACTAAAAAAAGACTATACGTTTTTGTATAGCCTTTATTTGAAGTGAAAGAAAGTATAAAGCCAGACTCTAATAGGTAAGGTTCAGCGTACACTCGTTTCTAAATTCTATTTTCTTGATAAACACATTATGTGTCCAAATCTATCTCACATAAGTGCTAGTAGATTATTGCAACTCAAGTTTCTCATTACTGATATTAAATAAACATAGCTTCCAAGGATGGTTGAGACTCAACAAATCCAACTGCGACCGCATTATATACTTGGTTTTCATTTAACATAACATCTGGGATCATCAGTACAACTTGCTTAGACCCAGCTGGACGTACCTCTAAATCAACTTTAGTAGGAGGAAGAGATTTGTATGGTGTTGACTCCTCAAATCCTACATTAGAAAAGAGAACATCTCCGCCTTTAACGGCAATATCCACACGTGGTGCATCAGGGGATAAATGAATGAAACGTACCTTTGCTTTTCCTTGCTCAGGATATAGATCATCTTGATAAGGAAGTAATTTTAGATTTTCAACTTTTCCTGCCGCAGCTAGTGTAATTGCACTGTTTGCAGGAACATTAACATCTTTAGTTAACACTGCTTCTTGTTGCCCAGTTGCTGTAATCATAATTCGATAATCTCCTGGCATAACAGGAATATAATCACTAATTTGTTTATATGCTACATCTTGTAGAAGTAATTGACCATTCACATAAATATCTACATTGGGTGCATTAGGGGAAGCGTGAAATACTCTTACATAAGATTGTTGTTGGTTATTTCGATATTGTCCATAACCCATTTGCTGTTGTTGTGAATGAATAAGTTGCTGCATACATTCAAAATGTTTCATATAGTACATCATATGTTTTTGAGGATCGATGTACTTATAGTAATCTGCAAGCAATTGATACATACTAGCCTTATGTGCTAGTTCCCTTTCATACTGATTATATGGATTCATCATTTCACTCCTAAGGATTAATAATTTCATTCCCTTTCATCCCTATGAAAGAAAGTCCATGTTCATGCCAGTAAAAGAGGATTATATGCTTATTTTTTAGAATAATTTTGATTAGGGTTTTACAAGCTACTAATAGATGTGGTACATTCTAACAGAATTGATTTTACAACAAGGGAGATGTTCTTTGTGACATTTAAAAAGAAACTAACAGCCATGTTATTTGGTTTAGTACTTGCAATCGGACTAGCTGCATGTGGTAATAGCGAATCTGATGAAAATGCTAATTCTGATAAAAATAATGATGAAAAACAAGAAGATAACAGCGGAGAATCAACTAAAGATGATAGCTCAAGTGAATCAGATAGCAGTGACAGCGAATCGAAAAGCACAAACACTGACATCAAAGAAAGTGGCGATGTAGCAGCTGTTGTAAACGGCGAAGAGATTCCAATGAAAAAGTTCAATGATCAGCTAATGTCTCAGGCAAATCAAATGTCTCAATCTGGACAAGAGCTTAAAGAATCACAAGTAAAACAATTAAAATCTTCAATCATGCAACAACTAATTAACACAGAGTTAATCCTTCAGAAAGCTGAAGAAAATAACATCACAGCATCTGAGAACAAGGTAAAAGAACAGTTCAACCAAATTAAAGAACAAAATGGAGACAACTTCCAAAAGCTATTAGAGCAAAACGATCTTACAGAAGAAGAACTTAAAAACAACATCAAGAAAAACCTTAAAATTCAACAGTTCATCGACAAAAATACTGAAGATGTAGAGGTTACAGAAGAAGAACTTAAAGCTGAATATGACAAGATGAAACAGCAGTATGAAGCTATGAACAAACAAAGTGATAAGGAAATGGAAGTTCCTAAATTTGAAGACGCTAAAAAGAAACTAAAAGATAGCGTTAAGAAGAAGAAGGAAAACGAACAAGTAACTAAACTTCTTGAAGAAATCAAGAGCAATAGTGAAATCGAAAAGAAAGTTAACGTATAAAAAAAGCAGCCATCTTGGCTGCTTTTTTTATTTGTTCTTAGATTATCTCCTCCGCCCTCTTCTTTCTTCTTAAGATGTTTCCTGTTTTTATTCAAAAAACAAGACACACAATTTACTATTGTGTGTCTTGAAGTAATTGGTTATCAAGATACTCTTTTTTATCTCTTAACGTCTCAATGGAGATATCATCTTGCAAGGAATACATTACACCTTCTTCATATTCCTCTATAGATTTCATTATTTGCTTTTTATACATAGAGACATGTTCTTGCCATTGAGCTAAATAATATTCTACTAAGCTTTCCTTTTGACCTAAAATATACTCACCTAATAAAGGTTTTATTTTCACTTGTAACGCTTCTTTCATCGTTTCTTTTTCATTGTTTTCAAAAAAAGCTTTCGTATTTTTGAATAAATTTATTTCTTTTTCAAAATAATCAGGTTTTATATGCTGGAAAGGTTCTTGAATTTGTGGTGTTTCATAAGACTTCTCCTTTGCGTTAGGTAACGAGAGGTCTGTAATGATTCTTTGTGTTTGTTCTTGTAAATCATCCTTTAACTCAGAGACAATCTCATTAAGGAAGGATTCAATACGAATGGAGACTGCACGCACTTCCTGTTTGAGCTCACTAGCTAGTTGCTCTAATAATTCTGAGACAGCTGATTCTAACTGTTGTTTGGCCTGTTTACTATTACCATTAATGGAGGAAGGATTGATATGTTCTTTAAAGAAATCTGTAAACCTCAATAAAAGTCTTTCCTGTATATAGTACGTTTGTTTATCAATTTTCTGTTTAATGGATTGCTCATAACGTGTTGTATCTACAGAACCAATAGTTTCAAGCGTTTTGGAAAGTTGTTGTTTGATATGCTTCTTTCTTTCTTGTTTCGCTTCTTTACTTAAAGATGCTGATTCTATCATATGCTGAATCATATTACTTGCACGATGCAAATCATAGACGATTTCATGTACCAGTAATCCTGTAATTTCTTCATCCATGAAATGAGTAAATGCATCCTCGAAGTAATCTATTCCAGAAGAAGGTAAAACTGGATGATGAGCCACCTGTGAACTTTCTTCCTTTTCCTGCATGGCCATTAAACTTGACACAGGGTAAAGACGAGGGTTTCGAATTCCAAATTGTGTTAACTGTTCACCCATATAATCGGTTACTAGCTGTAAATCTTGTTGATTTTGCGCTAAATCTGCTGCATTAATAAGGAAGAACATTTTATCCATACTAAAGGCATCTTTCACTCGACCAAGTTGATAAAGAAAATCTTGATCAGCTCTTGAAAAAGCATGATTATAATACGTCACAAAAAGGATTGCATCAGCTTGCTTCATATACTCAAATGAAACTTCCGTATGTCTCGCATTAACAGAATCTGCTCCTGGAGTGTCCACCAAGGTAATCCCTCTGCTAGTTAATGGACAATCATAATATAGATTCATCCACTCCACAAAGCAAGATCGAGTTTCATCTGACACATAAGCTGCAAACTTATCAAGATCAACCATAATGGTTTGACCAACGTAATCCTTCATAAATGAGTAACCTTGCTTTATAGCATTAATAAAAGAGAGACGGTTTTGATCAATCGAAGAGAGTTCTCCTTGTTGCATTAAGTCGTTTAACTCTTCCACTACCTTTGTTAACGTATTAGACTTTAATGTATGTTTACCAGATGCAAATTGAATATCTTCTATTAATTGGGATTCTGACTTTACTTTAACTTCGACACTACCATGACCATATTCATCAGTCGACGGCATTATGCGATTAATTGTTGCTGTCGTAGGGTTTGGGGAAACCGGTAAAACTTTTTCTCCTAAAAGTGCATTAGCAAAAGAAGATTTCCCTGCCGAAAAGGCTCCAAACAACGCAACTGTGTAATGTCGTGATTGTAACCTGGCTTTTTTCTCCTCTAACTCATTTAAAATGGTGGCAAAGCCATGTACATCATGTAATGTATCTTTCGCTTGTTTAATTGCCTCTATCGCAGATTCTATCGACAAGGATGTAGTTGAACTGGTATTTTTTTGTGAATATGTTTTATCTGGATCAGGTGCCTTATTCTCTTTTTGTGACTCTTCAATCCACTCTACATGATGAATTTTTGTGTCTCGATGTATTAATGCTTCTGTCGCTTCATCATAAGCTGAGGACCATATTTCTTCTCCATTAATAATAGATGAGTATTCATCTTTTCTTTTTTCTATCGCTTGCTTCTCTTCCTCCATCTCCTTTTTTATTTGCTCATATTCTCTCATAGTACGTTCGAGTTTTTCTTTTTCTTCTATTTCATGACTTGTTTGATTTTGAATACTTTGTTTTACAGCTTCCCATTGTGTTAACGCTTGTTTCTTATAGCGCTGTTTTAAATCATTGACCACATCTTTCGTATAGACAAGTATGTAATCTCCTCCACTACCAGCTCCTGTTTTTATGAGATATTTTAAGTCCTCTCGGTCAAGCGTTATCGTTAAGTTTTGTAAATCTTGTAAAACGTCTTCATCAAATACTTGATAATCTTTAGCAACAGTTAATAATTTATTACGAACAGGCCATTCCATATTCGCTTTCACTTTTTCCACTAAAGCTTCATAGAAAGTGTTGAGACGCTCCTCTCGCTCTTCTTCGGTTTTCTTCTTCGTCATAATAAAGCCAACTTTGAATCCAGAATCCATGGATTCAACAAAAGATCGAGCATGCTCACGAAGGTCATGAGACATAACATAAGCATTGTTCAACGTAGATTGTAACTCTGATAACATGGTTTCTTCAGAATCTTCTGGTCTATTTTCCATCCTTGCTTTTTCTTGTTGAACTTCTTCTACGGCCATTATGTCTGAAGGTTCCAGTCTTTCAAGTTTTAGTTGGGCTTCTTCAATGATAGTGTTTTTTTGTTGCTTATAAGTTTCAAGATGCTCTTGCACAATCGATTTCATGGAATGATGTACTGTATTGTGAACAACATCTTGCTTCTGTTGAATCAGCATGTTTACATCTTGCTGTAATGATCGAAAATCGTTGTTGGTAAGATTTAAATTAAACAATGACGTAAAATATACTCCCTCTGGCTTTATACCCCATATTTCAAGGGAGCGATGTACACTTTCTTTAAATGATGTAAAAGATAACTCTTCTTCCTGATGCTTATCAATTTGATTCACTACAATATAAAGAGGTTTCCCCCTCTTCTTCATTTCAGCTAAAAAGGCTAAATTGACCTCTGATTGAACATGGTTATAATCCATAACATAAAACAAGACATCCACCATATGTAGTGCTGATTCTGTCATAAGACGATCTGCATCATTTGAAGAGTCAATACCAGGGGTATCCATGACACTTACCCCGTCAGGTATTGAGGACAATGGTTTACTTATTTCAATTTCACGGACAGCTTCTCCATCCTTACAAAATGATTGAATGGTGTTTAAGTCATATTCTTGTTCGATTTCTATTGGGTCTTCCTCAGTAAAATAAACACGAGCATACTCTCGACCATTTTTCACTTTTACTAAATTTGCACTTGTTGGGATAGGACTTGAGGGTAAAATTTGTTCGCCGATTAATGTATTAATTAGCGTTGATTTTCCAGCTGAGAAATGTCCAGCAAACCCCATTACAAATTCTTCAGATTGTAGTTTTCCTAATAAATCAAGCGCTTTCTTTGACTGGGTAATATCTCCATGAAGTTGAAATTGCTTATATAAAGTAGATACGATTGGAACTAATTCTGATTGATCCATAGATTGATTTACATTCATTGTGATGGTAACTCCTTTGTTCATTGCATCTTTGTCTATTGTACTGAATTTGCGCAATTTTTGACAGAGTGAACCTTTCTTTTTATATCTTTATTTCTTTGTAATGTATTGTTGTAATGCTTCTAACAATATTTCTTCTACTTGCACTTTTTCTTGTTCAGCAATATCGTCATATTGCTTTAGTAAATCCTTAGGTAGATACAATGTTTTTTGAACTTCATTTGATTGAAACGTGACAGTTTGATTTTCAATCTGCATGTCACCTTTAATGATCGATCGTTGCAATAACTTTATCTCGCGCTCAGCTAAGTGGACTTGACCTAATCGGCATCGTACATAATAATCTCCGAATTCCTGTTCAAAAATTTGTATATTCTTTTCCCCTAGTTGATGTAGTAATTGGAATAATAATTGATATACAGGATGTTGGTAATGTCTAGGAATTGGTATTTGAAATTCGACAAATCCTCTTGTTCGAATATACGGATGATCTTGGAGGTTACTACTATTTCCATCGACATGATCTATTTGGACAAATTCTCCATTAGCAGTTAAGACTTGAAGTGGTTCAACAGACACTACCCTTGCCATAGAGCCTTGTACTAGGACTTCGTCAAAAATATGGACTTCTCGCGAAATTAATCGAATCTTTCGCCCATATTCCCCCATTCGTTTAGCCTGTGCACGTTGTGACAGAAAATTCTTAAAACGTTCAATCTCTTCTTGATGAAACCATCTTCTTCTCCGATTACCAATCGTTACGATCTCACTATTAATTTGTCCCTCTCTTATAAACTGCATAAGATACTGAGGTGTCATCTCTAGCTGCCGAGCAGCCTCCTTAACGGATATCCCAGGAAGCTTAAACACATCCCTTAACCGTCTCACCTCTTCTTCACTGAAACGATAGCCACCATCTCGTCTATATGTATCTAAGTTAATAGGTTCAGTTAATCCCTGTTGAACTAAATACTGGACCTGCCGTTTGCTTTTCCCTAATACGTTAGCTACGTAATCAATAGAATAATACACTTTATCACCTCTTCCATT
Source organism: Pontibacillus yanchengensis Y32 (assembly GCF_000770635.1). Classification (GTDB taxonomy): domain Bacteria; phylum Bacillota; class Bacilli; order Bacillales; family BH030062; genus Pontibacillus; species Pontibacillus yanchengensis. Next base: position 31,574 of record NZ_AVBF01000032.1, on the reverse strand, counting down.
TCATTAATTTAATACAACGTAATGTATTTGTTTATATAATTGTATCTTAAGATGGAATAATGAGCAATTTTTCTAGGTTTAATACAATTAAGTATGTTATGCTTTCGTTATAGATTTAATTAACTGTAATAGCTTATGTCGATATACGGGAGGCTGATTTCGACATGAATATCTCTTTAACGACAACGTCACTACGTTTGTCTAATCAAGTTGATTGGTTCGACGATACCTTATATAAGCAAGTAATCTCTCATGGTTATCGTAATATCGATTGGTCACACATACCTGATGAATGGCTTTTATACTTATTTCTTCATGAGGAACCTACTCTCGGGAAGAAAAGAAAAATGAATACACTAAAAGAATACTTTCGTGACATTCGTCATTTTCTTTCCTATATACATGATAAAGATTCTTCCGTTCGCCGGATCCATCATGAAGAGCTGGCTCATTATCAACTTCAACTTACCGAGCAAGGGTATAAATCCATGACGCTTCGCCGAAAGACTGCTGTAGTGAAATCCTTCCTCTCCTTCTTGTACCGGAAAGGAATTATACAGGAAGACTTAACCAGAAGTATGAAACAAATTGCAGTTGAAAAAGAGGATCTAGTGAATCGCGACTTTTACGAGGAAGAAGTGCAAGCATTACTAGACTACTTCAAAAAGCATAATTGGTTTATGTACACCATGCTGTTTGTGCTCGTTTCAACAGGGTTACGAATTCAAGAGCTTTCTTCAGCAAAATGGTCTGGGGTTTATTATCATCCAGAAGTTAACCTATATTTTATTACAGTAGTCGGGAAGCGAGACAAAGTACGTGAGGTACCATTATTTGAAGAGGTTTTAGAAGCGTTAACAGAGTTTCGATCAAGAAGAGGTTTTCATAGCACATTGGAAGATGATGGCACTGCATTGTTCCCAAAACCAAATGGAGATGCCTACCATTATAAATATTTAAGTAATGAATTTACGAACCAAATTAATCATTTAGCAAATACCTTCTCTTTTATCAAGAGACGTATCGACATGGAAAAACAAATGAAAAATGAGGGGAAGTCTATTAAATTTAAAATCACTCCCCATACATGCCGGCATTACACTGCTGCTTATTATTTAGCTAAGGGAGCAGATTTAAAAGCAATACAAAATTTGCTAGACCATGAATCTTCCTCTACGACGGATAACTACCTACGTCGTACAAGAAAATTCCATGAACATGCAGCTGTTAAAATTGGAGGTCAGTTTATGAAAAATAACCAATAGACCAAGAATCTGTAACAGATTCTTGGTCTATTTAAGTTTACATAATATGATTATGGTTAATTTTATTCTTTTGTGAATTTTTAGACTTATTTCTTTACACCGTTACGGTAACGTGCTAAACTCTGTGTATAATACGTTAAAAGTTATGAAGAAGACAGATTTTTGGTTTGTTTTTCAGAGAGTCGATGGTTGCTGTGAATCGATAAACATCCTTAAATTGAGCACTTCTGAGCTGGTATCTGAACAAAGTAAGCATACCCGGTTCCCCACCCGTTATCGTGTCTGAGATCGCTCCCATGTTTTGAGCGTATCAAGGGTGGTACCGCGTAATACACGCCCCTTGCTATTCATAGCGAGGGGTGTTTTTTGTATCAAAACAAGCTATAAAATGAGGAGGAAGAAAATGCTACACAATCAATCTTTCTTAAGAACTCCAGGGCCAACACCAATTCCACAACAAGTAACCCATGCAATGAATCAACCTATGATTGGCCATCGTAGTCAATCATTCGCTCAGTTATTTAAAGGTACTAGCGAACGTTTGAAACCTATATTCGGCACAGAGCAACCTGTTTACACATTGACATCAAGTGGCACAGGTGCACTAGAAGCTGCTGTACTGAATGTCACTAAACCAGGTGATGAGATAATCTCTGTTGTAGCAGGCGCCTTTGGCGACCGATTTGCCTCCATTTGCGAACATCATCAATTAGTTACCCATCGAATTGAAGTTCCATGGGGAGAATCGGTTGATCAACAAGAATTAATCTCTACTCTGCATGCACATCCGAATGCTAAAGCTGTTGTAATGACATATAATGAAACATCAACTGGTGTCATGCAGCCAATTCAAGAGCTAACAAAAATCGTACATGACCACTCTTATGCCTTAGCCTTAGTTGACGGAGTAAGTTGTATCGGAGCTGTACCTGCCCAAATGGATGAATGGGGTATTGATATACTAGTAACAGGCTCTCAAAAAGCAATGATGCTCCCTCCTGGCCTTGCGTTCATTTCAGCAAGCGAACGTGCTTGGGACGTTATTGAGCAAGTTGACTCTTCTTCCTTTTATTTTGATTTAAAAGCCTATCATAAACAGTATGAAAATGGGATGACCCCTTATACTCCAGCTGTTTCTCTAATCCAGGGGTTAAAAGAAGTATGTACCATGCTCGAGGAAGAAACGTTAGAAAAAGTGTATAAACGACATGTAGTAATGAAAGATATGACTCGCGCCGCATTCCGTGCTTTAGGGCTACCCCTTTTAACATCTGATCAAGATGCATCTCCAACTGTAACAGCCGTTAAAGCTACGGAAGGGTTAAAAGTAGATGAATTCCGTAACCATGTAAGAGATCGTTATGGTTTATCACTTGCTGGTGGTCAAAAGAAACTAAAAGGAGAGATTTTCAGAGTTGGTCATATGGGCTACTGCTCCCCTATAGATGTTCTAACTACTTTATCTATTATTGAAATGGGATTAGTCGATTGCGGTATTTCTATTGAATTAGGCGCAGGTGTAAAAGCTGCCCAGGAGGTGTATATCAATGACGTTTCAAATTCTAGTAAGTGATCCAGTAAACCAAGAAGGCTTAGAGCCGCTCTTATCTAATCAAGAAGTCAATGTTGATCAAAAAACCAACTTATCTGAGGAAGAATTACATGAATTAATACCTCAATATGATGCACTAATTGTACGTAGTCAAACGACTGTAACAGCTTCTTTAATTGAAGCTGCATCCCAATTAAAAGTGATTGGTCGTGCTGGTGTCGGAGTAGATAATATTGACCTTGATGCCGCTACTGAAAATGGGGTTATTGTAGTTAACGCACCAGATGGTAATACCATGTCTACTGCAGAGCATACATTTGCCATGATGATGTCTCTTGCGCGTCATATTCCTCAAGCCTACCAGTCATTAATGAATGGCAAATGGGATCGTAAGTCGTTCAAAGGTGTGGAACTTAATAAGAAGACACTTGGTATTGTCGGAATGGGTAGAATTGGAACAGAAGTTGCTCAACGCGCAAAAGCATGTAACATGAGCATTGTAGCTTATGACCCATTCTTAACTGAGGAACGCGCTCAGAAACTAGGCATTTCAAAAGGAACGCTGGATGATATTTATGAACAAGCAGATTTCATTACCGTCCACACTCCACTAACAAAAGACACGAAGCATATGATTGATGAGCAAGCATTTGCAAAAATGAAGAATGGAGTTCGTATCCTGAATTGTGCCCGTGGTGGTATTATTGAAGAAAATGCCCTTCTCGAAGCTATTGAGGATGGAAAGGTAGCAGGGGCTGCTTTGGATGTATTTGAAGAAGAACCTGCAACTCATCACCCACTTCTTTCTAAACCAGAAGTAATTGCAACCCCTCACCTAGGTGCTTCAACAGAAGAGGCACAAACGTTAGTTGCTTATGATGTAAGTGAGGAAATCCTTCGTATCCTTAAAGGGGAACCATTTAAGAATGCTGTTAATATGCCTTCCATTTCCTCTGAGGTTCGAGAAGTTCTGGAACCATATTATTATCTCGGTGAGAAACTCGGTGAAATGGCCATACAGCTTGTACTAGAAGCACCGACGAAAGTAACGATCACCTATGCAGGTGAACTTACAGACTATGACACATCCTCTCTTACAAGAAATGTAATGAAAGGTCTATTAAGCTATCACCTAGGGGATAAAGTGAATGTTGTTAACACATTCCATATGGCTAAATCGTATAACCTCTCCTATTCTGTAGAATATTCAGGTTCTGCGCAAGATTTCACTAATCTGATTACTGTTTCTATTGAAACAAAACGAGGTACGCGTACTATTTCTGGAACAATGTTAACTGGATATGGACCAAGAATCATTAAGATCGATGACTACTCCATCGACATTGCACCTGATACTCACCTACTCTATATCCAACATCGAGATACTCCAGGTATGATTGGACTTGTAGGTACAACACTTGGTAAGCATGATATCAACATCGCTACCATGCAGGTTGGTCGTAAAGAAGAAGGCGGAGACGCTATCATGATGCTAGCAATCGATCGACCAACAGATCAGAATGTATTCCATGACTTAGGACTGATTGAGAATATAACTTCTGTTAAAGACATTCATTTATAAACAACTAATAAATACCGCATAGACCTCTTTGGTGTGTCTATGCGGTATTTTCATTAACCGTTAAACTGCTCGTATAAACTTGAAAGATGATACGTATTGTTTCACTCTCACCTAATACAATTGATAATATTCAAGTGTTGTACTAGGATTATGAAACTAAACTTCAATATAGGAATAATAGTGTTCTTCATAGTTTTTCAATTCATCTTTTAATATAGCTTCAATTTGAAATGTACTTACTACGAATACAGCTACACCAAAACCAATTCCATAATAAACCATACCCAAGAAGTTTATACTTTCACTGTTAGATACAAAAAAGCTACTTATAATTATAAATAAAGCAATAGCTCTAGTTACTCTAAAAGCGGTTAACGTACTCATCAGTAACTAGCTCCCTTTTTTAAAGATAATCATCTCACTCGCAATTAATCCCAATAAGAAAATTAATATGAAATGTTAAATAGATTCTTTATTTCTTTTAATAATCCATCATGTTTTTCTATTGTAATGAGGTTTTCTTTTGGTGAATTAAAATCTTTATAAGGGAAAATGAAAGTTCCATTATCTAAAACATAAAAAGCAAACGGTGCTTTCCCATATTGATTTTCACCTTCAGAAAAAACAAACATATAAGTATCAGAAGACTTCATCTTTTCGAATGTTCCTTCTGATTGTGTCTCCTTCACATTAAGTCCTTCTACCATAGTCAGAACTTGTTCTATTTTTTGTTTATCATTCACTTTTTTAGTCATTTATTGAGAGGAAGAATTCCCTTCCACTTTTTGGATGAAAAAATTGGCTAAACCTTTATCCTCTATTTCAATAGCTCGCTCATTTTCCGAACAAGCACTTAATAAAAAGACAAAGATTGTTAAACTGGATACTAGTTTACTAATAAACCTCTCCCTTTCATACTTTAGAACTTGATTTTGATAATCTTTCCACAAATTTGTAGAGAGTATCTCTTTAAGCTTCGTTCTCTCATCATCGAACAGCTTATTAATTTCAGGTTTGTCTCGATATCCATCTTATCTTCTGATGTAGTAGCATTTATTATAACTCCTTTTCCCATAAGTAATACCAGACAAAACTCTATGCTATACAATATAATTATTTCTGATAGATTACAAACTCCTTCTTCTAGCAATTTTAATATTAATTAAATAAACGTATAAATAAACCCAAGCAATCGTCATCACGATCACTTGGGTCCCAAAATTATAACCTTAAAGAATTCCAATCGCTGCAAGAAAGATTACTACTGCAACGGAAATAATCGGAATAAGAACAGCTACAACGAAAATATCCTTGTAGCTATCTTTGTGGGTCATTCCTGTAATGGCAAATAGCGTTAAGACTGCACCGTTGTGCGGTAATGCATCGAGTCCACCTGAGGATAAAGATGCGATACGGTGGAATGCTTCTGGACTTACTCCAGTATTTTGTGCTATCTCATAATATTTAGATCCTAGTGCTTCAAGAGCAATTCCCATTCCTCCTGATGCAGAGCCTGTCGCTCCTGCTAGAATGTTGACCGATATTGCCTCTGATATTAATGGGTGGCCTTTTACGCCCATTAATAATTCTGTTAAGCGTTCAAATCCTGGTACTTCACGAACTACTGTACCAAACCCTACGGCTGCACTTGTATTAATAATAGCAATAACAGAACCGCTTGCACCGCTATTCATAGCTTGGATGAAACGCTTGTATTTCGGAATATTTAAGATCATGATTAAAAGAATTCCAGCAATCAAAGCTGTTACGACATCAACCTGAAAAACGTTAAGTGTAATCAAGACAGTTAAAAGAGGTAAAAACGATAATAGCCAATGAGGAGTTTTGTCTTCGGCTTCTGTATTTTTATCATCTTTTGGTTCTGTGAACGTTTCTCCATTTTCTCTTAACTTTCTTTCTTGTCTACGTAAATATAAGTAACCGCCAACCGACATAATAATCGCTGCTATAATTCCCATTACTGGTGCAGCAGTTGCGGTTGTGTTGAAATAATCCATTGGAATCAGGTTTTGTATTTGTGGTGAACCTGGAATTGCTGTCATGGTAAACGTAAACGCGCCTAATGCAACTGTAGCTGGTATAAGCTTACGACTTACATTTGCTTCTCTAAATAACGAGATTGCTAAAGGATAGACTGCGAATACTACGACAAACAAACTAACTCCGCCATAGGTAAGAACAGCAGCTGAAGCTAACACCCCTAAAATAGCACGCTGTGTTCCTATTACTTTTGTCATTGCTACTGCAACGGACCTTGCCATACCTGTATCCTGCATTAATTTACCAAATATAGCACCTAGCATAAACACAGGGAACCATGATTTCGCAAAGTTAACAAAACCACCCATATATGTATCTCTATAGGCTTCTAGTAAATCGAGTCCTCCTGTTAACGCAACAATTCCTGCTGCAATGGGTGCCACCCATATAATGGACCAACCTAAATAAGCAAGCACCATTAGTGCGGCTAGCCCAAGAAATATTCCAAACATGATAAATCCCCCTAAGTCTAATTGAATCTTTTATCAAGAATACTAAGAGCAATCCGAGTAGTAACATATATGCAAAAACCTAATGGACTTAAGGAGGTATTGTAAGCATATATGCTACTAGACACGGTATCTATCTCCTTATAAATGTTGTTATCGCTTACATACTTTCTACAACCATCGCAATGCCTTGGCCCCCACCAATGCATAGTGATGCTACCCCATATTTTTCATTTCTACGTTTTAATTCCTTCAACAACGTGTAGAGTACTCTCGTACCACTTGCACCTACAGGATGTCCAAGTGCAATAGCTCCACCATTAACATTAACTTTATCACGATCAAGTCCTAACTCTTTTTCGACGGACAAGTATTGTGCTGCGAAAGCTTCATTTACTTCGATTAATCCCATATCCTCTAAACTAAGATCAGCTTTTTGTAAGGCTTGTTTGATAGCAGGAGCCGGACCAATTCCCATATGGGAAGGATCAACACCAGTTACTCCCCAAGAAACAATTCGAGCAAGCGGTGTTACTTGTTTGGATTCAACAAATTCTTCACCCGCTAAAACTACAGCGCCTGCACCATCATTAATCCCACTAGCATTGCCACCTGTTACAGATCCATCTTTCGTAAAAGCAGGTTTTAAGTTTGCTAATGTTTGAGAAGTTGTATCTCCACGGATATGCTCATCAACATCAACGACCTTTGTACCTTTACGAGATTTTATTTCTACTGGTGCTATTTCTTCTTTAAACTTTCCTTGTTCTGTAGCCGCTGCTGCTCTTTGATGACTTCTTGTAGCATACTCATCTTGAGCTTCACGAGATATATCATATTTATGAGCAAGATTTTCCCCTGTTACGCCCATCAATTCACCAATATAATCATCTGTAAGAGCTGCCCAAAGCATGTCATCCATTTGTGGTGTTCCTAATTTAGTACCAAAACGGGCACCTCTTAATGCATGTGGAGCAAGGCTCATACTATCTACTCCACCTGCTAGAGCTACACTACCTTCTCCAAGCATGATGGATTGAGCGGATGAAATAACAGACTGAAGGCCAGAGCCACATAAACGGTTAACTGCAAGTGCTGGACTTTCAATAGGAATTCCTGATTCTAAGGCAATATGCCTTGCTAAATAAGGGGCATTCTTCGATGAGTGAATAACATTCCCCATAATGGAAAAATCAACATCCTCACTAGAAATACCACTTCTTTCGATTGCGCTCGTACTTACCGTTACACCCAATTGAGTTGGATCTACATCTTTTAATGCTCCACCAAAGGATCCAAAAGGGGTTCGTGCGCCTTCTAAAATATAAACATTTTCCATGCTGTATCACTCCTCTACCTTTTTGTTATTGAGCTGTATAGCCGCCATCCATTACAACAGCCTGACCAGTAACTCCTTTTGCTTTGTCACTAGCTAAGAAAGCCGTATAGTCAGAAATTTCTTTTACAGATAATAATCGCTTCTGAGGTACTAACGGGTAAATAACGTCTTCCAGCACTTTCTCCAATGAAACATTTCGATTGCTGGCTAAATCCTCTAACTGACCTCGAACCAGTGGAGTGTCCACGTATCCAGGACATATAGCATTAACAGTGATACCATGTTCTGCAGCTTCTAATGCTGAGACTTTCGTTAGTCCTATTACTCCATGCTTGGAACTGTTATAGGCTGCTTTACCAGCAAATCCGATTAAGCCATTGATTGAGGCCATATTAATGATACGTCCCCACCCTTGTTTTTTCATAATCGGAAAAACGTGCTTGATTGCCACGAATGGTGCTGTAAGCATTACCTTTGTCATAAATTCAAATTTCTCTGTTGGAAAATCTTCAATAGCAGATACATGTTGTAAGCCTGCATTGTTGATTAACACATCTAATCGACCATACTGTTTCACCGTCTGATCAATGGCACTTTTAAGCTCTTCTTCATTGGTCACATCGCATTTGATTCCTATGCATTCATATCCATCTGATGTTAAAGAAGAAGTAACTTCTTGCACTTTATCCTCATTAATATCACTAAACACGACCTTGGCACCGCTCTTCGCAAAATCCTCACCAATCTCATACCCAATTCCGCTTGCGGAACCAGTAATAAAAACGACTTTATTTTCAACCATACCTGTTACCTCCCGTACTTTAAAAAGATGTTTCTAAAAGCTTTGAGCTTATTGTTAATTCAGCCTCTGTTGATTCTTTTATTTCTTCAACTGTCCATCCTTCTGCAATTTCCACTAACACTAGACCGTCCTTTTCTACATCAATAACAGCACGATCCGTAATGATGCGATTCACAACACCTTTACCGGTAAGTGGTAAGTGACATTGTTTTAAAATCTTTGGTTCCCCGTGTTTATTCACATGATCCATGATAATTACAATCTTCTTGGCACCATGAACGATATCCATCGCGCCGCCCATGCCTTTGATCATTTTCCCGGGGATCATCCAATTGGCTAGATCTCCCGTTTCTGATACTTCCATTCCACCTAAAATAGCTAGATCTAAATGTTCTCCTCTAATCATTGCGAATGACTCCGCGCTACTGCAATAAGAACTTCCTATCGACGCTGTAACCGTCTCTTTACCAGCGTTAATTAGATCTGGGTCAACTTCTTCTTCATAAGGAGATCGTCCAATCCCTACCAAACCATTTTCTGATTGGAGTACCATCTGTTTATCAGGTTGAATATAATTCGCTACCATTGTAGGCATTCCGATTCCTAAGTTCACATAGAAACCGTTTTCAATTTCTTGTTCAGCTCTTCTTGCAATCTTTTCACGAATTGTAGCTTTATCTAAATGTACCGCCATTTTATAACCTCCTATTTTTCCTGAGTTTGAAGCGTTAGGCGTTCAATACGCTTTTCTTGCTTTCCTTCTATTAAACTTTGAACATATATGCCAGGCGTGTGTACGTGTTCTGGATCCATTTCTCCAGGCTCTACTAACTCTTCCACCTCTGCAATAGTCGTTGCTCCTGCAGCTGCCATCATAGGATTAAAGTTACGGGCTGTTTTGTTGTACATAAGATTACCAAGTCGATCCCCTTTAGCTGCTCGAACAAGACTGAAATCAGCCGTTAGACCTGTCTGTAGTAAATATTCTTTACCATCAAACATACGTACTTCTTTTCCTTCTGCAATTGGCGTACCTACGCCTGCAGGTGTATAAAAGGCAGGAATTCCAGCTCCACCTGCACGAATTCTTTCTGCAAGAGTACCTTGTGGAACAAGATCCACTTCTAATTCGCCATTAATAACCTGTCGTTCAAATTCTTTATTTTCACCAACATAGGATCCTATCATTTTATCTATTTGTTTATTTTGAAGCAGTAATCCTAAGCCCCAATCATCAACTCCACAATTGTTAGAAATAACAGTTAGATGTTTAGCGTTTGATTCTACTAAAGCAAGAATTAAATTTTCTGGAATTCCAACCAGACCAAATCCTCCTACCATAATAGTAGAATAATCTTCAATATCTTTTACAGCTTCTTGAAATGATGTATAAATCTCTTTCATCACTTACCACTCCCTTCACCAATTTTATATGCAAAAATCATGCCAACTTTGAAAACTGCGTCATACCGCAAAATGATAAATACATTTATTCAGTACATTCCATATTTCCGGAAAACGTTTTCAAGTTAATAAGATCATCCATTGAAAACCCTTACAACACTATCAAAAAAGCCATTCCGATATTCCGGAATGGCTTTCCAAGTTAATGGAATGATTACAAGTTATATTTTTTTACTTTGTCGTATAAACTTGATTTACCGATACCAAGTTGTTCAGCTGCTTTGATCTTATCTCCATTTGCTTTTACTAACGCCTTCTCAATCACACGTTTTTCAGTTTGATCGAGTATTTCCTTTAGATTTAGATCTTCTTGCCAGTTGAATGTATGGGGATGTATATAATCTGGTAAGTCATTGATCTGAATTTCTTCCGAATTAGTTAAATGTGCAGCGGATTCAATGGCATTCTCTAGTTCGCGAATATTGCCTGGCCAGTGATATTCCATTAAACTTTTATATACTTCATCACTAAAATCTTCGACTCGCTTTCCTATCCGATCTGTGATTTTTAATAGTAAGGACTTTGCCAGCAATGGTACATCTTCTGAACGATCTTTTAACGAAGGCACATGAAGTTGAACAACATTGATTCGATAAAATAAATCCTCTCTAAAGCGCTGTTCAGCAATAAGATTTTCAAGAGGTTGGTGAGTAGAAGCAATAATCCTTACATCTACTTTCTGAGGTTGAACAGCACCGACAGCTTCCACTTCCCCTTCTTGCAACACACGTAAAATTTTCACTTGAGCACTCAGTGGCATATCCCCTATTTCATCCAGAAAGAGGGTTCCACCATCAGCCATCTGAAATTTACCAGGTTTTCCTCCTTTTTTGGCTCCTGTGAAAGCTCCTTCCTGATAACCAAACAATTCAGATTCCAACAAATGTTCAGGGATAGCCGCACAATTCACTTTAACAAAGGGCTTTGAGCTACGTTCACTTAAATGGTGAATACTGTGAGCAAATAACTCTTTACCGGTACCACTTTCCCCTCTAATCAGAACAGATACATCAGTAGGAGCAACCTGCTTCGTCTTCTCTTTTAGTTGCTCTACAACTGGAGAGCGACTTATTATGTGATGAAGAGAATACGTTGCACCATTACTCTCATTATTTTGAGAACGATAAGCTTTCAATTCAAGTAATAACTCTCTAATATGACTGTTCATTTTTAGCCATTCTTCTGTATCACGAAACAAAACCATGCCAAAAGCTCCAACTATTTGTCCTTCAGCATAAAGGGGAATTCGATTCGCAATCATGTAATTGCCTTTTATGTATTGTAAGTCTGCCATTTCTTCTTTTCCTGAATCCACTACATGATGCATTCTTGTATTTTCAATAACTTCTGTCACGTGTCTACCAATGGCATCATGCTTTTCAACCTCTAAGAAACGGCAGTAACTTTCGTTAATGTAGGATACGTTTCCATGATGATCAACAATCACTATACAGAAATTCCCACTTTCAAAAAATGTATCAAATAACTCTTTCTTCTGGTTTTCTAGTAAAAATTGCAAGACGTCCACTCCCTAATCGATAAACCTCTGTATCATTCTTATGGTAGCGATTTCATACACTTTATTATGAAGTCTATCATGTTAGATTGAGTTGTCATAGACATATTACAATTTTTACAACGTTTTATATTCTAAAATTATAAAAGTTCTTTTATACGATCTAAGTTTCGTAGTAGAGTTAAGAAGGCAAACAAAACCGTTAAACCACTAGCAATTAAGTCACCAATAATTCTTTTACCCTTGGAAGATTCATATAGAGTAAGGAATAACGTTATAAAAATACTTGTAAATAGAATAAAATACGAAACCATTAAATTTGGTATCTTTGTTTTCAAAGCTTTTAGTCTCCAGTCCTCCTCTTCTGATGGAGGTTGCCATTTTATTTTATCTTCTTTTAAACCAACTAAATTATATTCTTGTATATGTAAGACACCTTGTTGTTTAGAAACCAACTCATATCCATTTGGTAAATACGTAAGGGTATAAACCAATAGATATGCTAGTCCTGCCCCCATTAATCCAAACAAAGCTTTTATTAATATATCTCTTGTTTTTAGCATAACTTTAGATTCCTCTTGCAACGAATACACCTCCCCTTTTTCTTTGTTGTTATGATTTAAGTGTATAGATACTATGTTAATTCTCTGAAATTCTTCGTGTTCTTCTTTTGTAGTCCTTATATGCTAGAATACCAACAATTCCATAACTTACGAGACAAATATACATTAATAGAGAGGAAACCTTCAATAATTGTTTTGAAATATATAGTATTAAAAGGACATATCCCACTAACATCATATATCCTTTCCTTTTATCCTCTAAAAATGTTGATTTTAATGTGATGCCAACTCCTAAGGATGACATAACGATTATAACTATTAACCCAATAAATAAAACAACACTAAAGACACCGTCCCCCATTATTTTCACCTCATTTTCTTACTTAAATCGTTCGAACATAGCGAATAGATACATAATCTTCTTCAGAACTATTAGAATACGCCATTCGTTCTGAGTGGCTGGTAAACCCTTTTGTTTGGTAAAAAGGTATGCCTTTTTTATTTCCCTTTTGTACCGATACCCATTGTTCTGTTGATCCTTTGTTTTTTTGAATATCTGTTAAGTACTGTAACAATTGGCTACCTATTCCTTCACCTCGGCGTGTAGGATGTAAATATAATACATAAATTTCACTTTTGTTTTCCCCTGTCATTCCCCCGCCTATAGCTCCAACAACCTCTTCCTCATCAAGTGCGACAATATATCCATCCCACCCATTTGATTCCTCTAATTCATCGGTTATTCTTTTATGATTATAAAACCTTTCATTGTTTCGCTTGATATTCTCATAACTTCTAATCCCCTCATATGTGGCATAACAGGCTACAGAACATACTCGAGAAATACCTTCAACATGCTCTTCTGTTGCTCTTTTAACTTTTATCATTTGATAAGATGACCTCACTTTTAAATTGAAATTCCAATATTTTCTTTCCATCATAACATGCAAATCCTTTCCTTCATATTTTTAATATAGATTGAAAAAATAGACTGATTGGTCTATTATATACTTAAAGAGGAAAGGAGTGATTTTATTGAAAAGAATATTGATTGCAGGGGCTACTGGGTATTTAGGTAAATACTTAGTACAATCCTTTAAAAGGAAAGGTTATTATGTAAAGGTCTTGGTAAGAAATCCTCAAAAATTGGAATATCAAGGTCCTTTTTTAGAACCAGCAGTAGCTAATCTAATAGATGAAGTACATATCGGTGATGTTACGGATGCAACAACGCTAAAAGGATGTTGTAAAGGTATCGATTCGGTATGTTCAGCAATAGGATTAACACGCCAGAAAGATAACATGACATTCTATAATGTAGATTACTTAGGTAACCTGGCATTATTAAAAGAAGCAGAGGAACAAGGGGTACAAAAATTCATGTACATCCATGCAAGTCAGGGTGAAGAAATGAGTAATCCTGTAGTAGAGGCAAAACAATTATTCGTGAATCAATTGATACAGTCACCGTTGAATTACATTATTGTTAAACCTACAGGTTATTTCTCAGATTTAAGTGAATATATCAAAATGGCTCACCAAGGTAGAGTTTATTTAATTGGTTCCGGAAAGAAAAAAGTAAATCCTATACATGGGGAAGACCTCGCAGAATATTGTACTGATGTACTCATCCATCATAATAATAAACAAATAGATGTTGGTGGCCCCCATGTTTATAAGCATGAGGAAATCGCGAAGCTTGCTTTTCAAGTTCTCCAAAAGAAGGAGAAAATTACAAGAATACCAGCTGTTCTTATTAGAGTGGTACTTCCTGTTATAAAAGTTGTGAATAAAAAACAGTACGGATTACTAGCCTTTTTTTATGAGGCAATAACGACAGATGTGGTTGCACCAAGTTATGGTAAGCATAAATTGCGATCTTTTTTTAAACAATATATAGAACGTTCTAAGGGGGATAAGTAAATTGTCTACAAAAAAAGGGGAAGAAACGAAAGAAAAAATAATGAGAGCAACAGTAGATTTTATTGTAAGAGATGGGATTGAAAATGTAGGCATTAATAAAATAATTAAGGAAGCATCTGTGAGTAAAGGCAGTTTCTACCATTACTTTTCGAGTATGGATGAGTTAATAAAGGAAGTGGCTATCTATACATTTGAACGGTGTCTCCAACATATGCCACTAAGTCAAACATCATCTGTTGAAGACATCGTAAAGAATCTGGGAAAACACATCTTCACTTCTGTACGAAACCATAATAGAGATTATTATTTATTATTTTTATTTATTAGTAAGAGCTTTGTAGATGAAGAATTAAGGCAATCATTCCGTACCATCTTCTCTAATATTGTGTACAACAATACAGTGGCTCAACAAATCATGCACGAAAATCCTGAAATAGATGCTGAGCAACTTCAAACATTAGATATGTTAGCGCTCGGCTTTATAGTCCATTGCCATCTACTTCAAGATGAAGAACAATTACTTCCTGTATGGAACCGGATGACATCACATCTTTTTAATAAGGAAGGGTAATGAAAGTAATTATACTAGACCTCTGGCTACTGCTATGGAATAAGCTGTTACTGTAAAAAGCTGTGTAAGCTTTCCTTGTTCAATTCTATCTTTCAAACTATCTAATTCTATAACCTCTATTTCGATGTCTTCATTCTCATCAAGGTGCTGTTGAAATGCTGGATATGCATTTGATATTAGAAATGTATGTACTTTATTATTTTGTTCAGCTGGATTTACCATAAACTCACCCAATAGTACAGGAGGATCATCTGAAGTAAACCCAGTTTCTTCTTGTACTTCTCTCAATATTCCAGCTTCATATGTCTCCCCTTCTTCACTCATGCCACCAGGAATTTCAGCGAAGAACTCTTTTGCTCCTTGTCGGTATTGTTTTACTAATACCACCTTCTTTTCTTTTGTTATTACAATCGCATTAACCCAGTCACTATATTCATTTACATAAAAGTCATCGATTATGTTTCCATTCGGTAGTTCGCATTTATCTCTTCGAACATTACCAAAAGGGGACTGAACTATATATTCTGAGTCTAACGTTTTCCAAGCTTTCATAAGTATCTCTCCTTTTGTAGACTACTAGAATGGTATAAATAGAAAATAGCGCAAATCCCTTGAGAAATGCGCATTGTTTCACTCTTTTCCTAAGTTTGTTTTAATCGCATCTTTATAGCGTTTGTAGTAAGCCGGAACATTGTTTAATAATAGTAATTCAGTGTATAGATAGCTCTTCATATTAAAATCATTAAAGTCTATATTGGTGATTTCTAGAATTTGTTTAATACGATAATTCAGCGTATTTGGGTGGATAAATAATTCATTAGCTGATTGCTTACCCTTCCCATTATTGGCAAGATACACTTCTAATGTCTTTAGTAAATCAGTATGACTGTCGATATCCTTACTGATTAACCTTAGTAAATCATGGCTAAAGTAATCTTCTGAGCTATTCTTTTCATATAAAGTAGCTAAGTATCGATATACACCTAATTTAGAGAACTCACGAGGCATTGTTTCTGGTCTCGGTTCAATAAAGTTTGCTGTTTCAATAACTTCTAACGCTTCTAGAAAACTTTTTCGCACATCGATTAGTCGCTGGTATTCCTTACCTAGACCAATCATAAACCTATAGAATTCGGCGTAACCAATCTGCTCTTTAATTTTATAGATAACATAACGAGCTTCTTCTGTAATCAACCCTTCATCTTCTCTATTACCATGAACAATCATCACAATTTGAAATTCCGTTTTTAGTAAGTAAATACGTTTCCTTTCTGGAAAGTTATTTACGATTTCTTGAAGATAGTCTAATAAATACCTCTGCTGAGGATTGGTTAAAGAAAAGATAAGCACAGAAAAACGTTCAGGTAGAGTGAGTTTCGCAATAGTTGCATCATGTCTAAACTGTTGTTCACTTCCATACTCTTGATGAATGAGTTTCCATAGTAATTCATCCTTACGGCTATCCGAGGCATTTAACTTGTTATACACATCATATATGAGTTTACCAATATGAGGAGTGATTTCTTCTAAGAATGCTAAGTCCTCTTCTTGAAGCGGTGTTGTTGCTTCTTGAATCCAAATATATCCCATTGTATGGCGTAAATGATTTGCAGCTATAACCACACGTTGGTAAAATCCCAGTTCCTCAATAGGACCTACCCTAATAGGACTTGGTTGTTTCTCTAATTTTTGAACAATGCCTTCCTTCTTCAAACGATCAATTATAAATACAGGACATTTCTTAGAGAGAATTGTTTTTTGTTGCGTTTGATCAAATTCATCTAAAGATGAACTATATGATATGAGTTCGAAATTTTTATTCTCAATAATAACTGGCTTTTTTAGGCTTGAGCTTATCAGTTCTGTTGCTTTATGTATGTCCTCGGTTTGGAAAATAAGCTGTTTCGCATCCACATGGCATTCCCTTTCTTATTCAATTGAATGCATATCTGTTATTAGAAAATTTCTTCTGTATGCACTGCCTATTATATCTATTTCCTACCAAAAGAAAAAGGTTTACGATTTACAACATTCATTTTATTTGGCTATAGTTTGTTTTTTTGTTGTTAATGTTTCATTAAAGCCCCATTATCTTGAAGACTTGGGTTCGAGATATTTCCAAAAGATGGAGGGTCCGATACTTAAATAGTGGAGGGGGTTACGATGGAACAACTCGCTTTCCTGCGGGCGAGCTGGTGAGCCTTCTCACTCGCTTCGCTCCCTCCGGGGTCTCACCAACCTCTTTCTCCCGCGGGAGTCTCGCAGTTCCCCCTTAACCCCCATCCGGGTAATGGCTATCGGACCCGCGGTTAATTGTAGTACCACTCTCCTACCAAACAAGATGTTCACATCTTAGTGAAAACCTTCATTTGGTACACTAGACGTACGAGTGTGTAGACTATAACTCAGAAAAATACCATTTATTCATACCTCGCCATGTTTCCGTTTCTCCCAACAATAGCAAAGGTGGCCGTGGAACAAGGAGACTCCCGCCGGAGAAAGAGGTAGGCAAGATCCCCTGAGGGCGTTCTTCCCGAAGGTAGCTTGCCAGCTCGCCGGCAGGACGCGAGTTGTTCCACGGCCACCTTTATTTTCACAAAAGCAACGGAAACATTCCACTATTTTACGATTACTAATTTATCTCGATTTCAAGTCTCAAGATTATACCTCTTATATGGAACAAAATGCAGAAAATCTAAAAAAGCATGTGGCTATCAAAAGCCACATGCTTGTATTTTTGCTAGTGTAGTATCTAGTTTTATAACATTTCAGAAATAGTTTTTGCTTGCATGTGAAGAGCTAGGTAATCTGGGCCACCGGCTTTGGAGTCTGTACCTGACATTTTGAAGCCTCCAAATGGTTGATAGCCTACAATCGCTCCTGTGCAATTACGGTTAAAGTATAGGTTACCTACGTGGAAATCACGTGCAGCACGTTCGATATGCTGGCGATCTTCTGTAATGACGGCACCAGTTAAACCGTATTCTGTGTTATTTGCAATTTCGATTGCTTCATCAAAGTCTTTCGCTTTAGTAAAGCAAACCACTGGACCGAAGATTTCTTCTTGTTGCATACGAGATTTCGGATCAAGATCTGCAAAAACAGTTGGTTGGATGAAGAATCCTTTAGAGTCATCACCTGTACCGCCTACAACAAGGCGTCCTTCTTCTTTTCCTACTTCCATGTAACCCATGATTTTGTCATATGCAGCTTGGTCAACAACTGGTCCCATATAGACATTTGATTCACTAGCATTTCCTACAGAAAGTTCACTTGTTACTTTTGCAACTCGTTCTAGTACTTCGTCATAAACATCTTCGTGTACGACAGCACGGGAACCAGAGGAACATTTCTGACCAGAGAATCCGAATGCAGATACAACGATAGCATCTACAGCTGTATCAATATCAGCACTACTGTCAACGACAACCGTGTCTTTACCACCCATTTCAGCAATCACTTGTTTTAGATGTGTTTGTCCTGGCTGTACTTTAGATGCTCTCTCGATAATACGTGTACCAACATCACGAGAGCCTGTGAATGAGATAAGAGCTGTTTTTGGATGATCTACTAAATAGTCTCCAACTTCTTTACCGCTACCTGGAACAAAGTTTAAAACACCTTTAGGAAGACCAGAATCTTCAAGTACTTCTACAAATTTAGATGCAATTACTGGACTATTACTTGCAGGCTTAAGCAGCACAGTGTTACCAGTTACTAGAGGAGCCACTGTTGTACCAGCCATAATAGCAAATGCTAGGTTCCATGGTGGAATGACTACTGCCACACCAGTAGGCTGATAGATATAACGGTTTTGTTCCCCTTCACGGCTTTCCACATGTTTTCCTTCGCCAAGCTCGATCATTTGTCGAGCATAATATTCTAAGAAGTCAATTGCTTCTGCCGTATCAGCATCTGCTTCTTTCCAAGGTTTACCTACTTCATAAACAAGATATGCGGAAAATTCATGCTTACGACGTCGGATTTTAGCTGCAGCACGGAAGAAAACACCAGCGCGAGCTTCGGGAGACCACTTTCTCCAATCTTCAAATGAGGTAACAGCAGCTTGCATTGCTTCCTCGGCAATCTCTTGATTTGCTTTTGATACTCGTCCTACAACTTCTTCTTTGTTAGCAGGGTTGATGGAGACAATTTTATCTTCTGTTTGTATGTGTTCGCCATTAACTAGAAGGTCATGATCTTTGTTTAGTTCACCTTTTACATGCTCTAAAGCAGCCTCGAAAGCTTTTTTATTTTCCTCTACAGTAAAATCAGTAAATGGTTCGTGTTTGAATGGTGTGTACATAAAATAATTCTCCTTTCTTATTTGGAAACGCTTTTATCATAACATTAACATTATTCTTTATTTTTTAAAAATACCTTTCACTGCAAATGCCACATTTGCCGGTCTTTCGGCTAAACGTCGCATAAAATATCCATACCAATCATCTCCATAAGGTAGATACACCCTTACTTTATAGCCTTCTTTTAAAAGTGCAAGTTGGGTATCATTTCTCATGCCATAAAGCATTTGGAATTCAAATTGATCTGATGGAATATTGTTCTCTTTTGCAAATGATTTTGTATATTCAATCATGGCATCATCGTGGCTTGCTACTGCTGTATAGTTACCATTTAGTAGATTCTTTTTAATCAAATGTTTTAAGTTATCATCAACATACGATTTTTCAACAAATGCCACTTTACCAGATTCCTTATAAGCACCTTTCACTAAGCGAAGGTAGGGATCATAAGAATTTAAATCATCTAAGTCTTCACTGGAGCGATACAAATAAGATTGTATGACCGTCCCAATATTGTCGTATTTCTCTTTTAAAGCTTTATACATTTCTAATGTCTTCTGTGTTCGTGTAGAATCTTCCATATCAATTGTAATTACGACATTATGTTTTTTGGCTTCTTCCATAATATTAATCATGTTTTCCCAAACTAAATCATGGCGAATATCGAGCCCAAGTGAAGTTAGTTTCACTGAGACTTGTGATTGCAGTTGGTTACTACTAATGCTTCGAATTGTATCGACACATTCTTTTGCTCGATTTCTTGCTTCTTCCTCTGAGGAAACAAACTCCCCAAGATGGTCTACAGTAATATGCAGTCCTTGATTGTTCAATTGTTGAATTAAGGGAACAGCTTGTTCAAATGTCTCCCCACCTACGATTTTATCTGCCCCAAATTTTGGACCCCATTTCTTTGCTAAACGATCCAAAACAGAGTTATTTGATAAATAAAGAAAAAAATTCTTACTCAAAGCTTCCATGATTACTACACCCCCATATCGTCTCTAGCGATATCTCTTTCTATGTTGAAGGGATAACGTAGGTTTTATTTTATTTGTTATCTATATTAAAAATTATAACTATTTTCGCAACATTCTAGCAACGTGATGGGAACACAATCATTTACTGAACATTTTGTGGTTTAAGCACAAAATGTGAAAGCGTTATCATTACTATCAAAACAAAAACCGGAGAAACCTCCGGCTTATTGCGCTACATTATATTATGGTAGAGAGATCAACAACATTATCAATGATATAATCAGCTTTCATTTTTTCGAAATCAGGTCTAGCCTTTTTACCTGATAGACCTGTTAAGACAGCGACAAAAGTAGCTCCCATTGTTTGAGCTGCTAAGCCATCAGCCACTGAGTCACCTACTATTAGAATCTTGTCTCCATCAATAGGTAACGTATATTCTAAAGCTTGTTGTATAGTTGATTGCTTTGTTAACCAGCTTCGTATATACGTGTAGGGTTGTGGCTTTGCAAGTGGAGCCTTATCAGGATGTGTTTGTTCAGCTTCTAGAACATCCGAAGCTGTTACAATACGGTCCTCTTCTATATAATCAAGTAACCCTAGTGCCCTTAATGGTTCAATTGTCTCTAGCTTAGGTCTTCCTGTACCTACTCCTATCGTCCAATTATCAGACTGAAGTTGCTGAAATAACGCTTGAAGTTCTTCTTCTTTAGCAAGTGGAATTTCATGCTGGATGAATCCTTTTTTACCTTGTTGTCTTGCTTGTTTTCCAATAGATTTCTCTATTAATTCCTCGCCTACATACCATTCTTGAAATGCCTCACGGCCGATTGTCCATAGCTCACTGTTTCGTGTAAAACTTTCTGTGTTCACTCCTAATTTTTCATAAGCTATCTCGTTTAAGAATGTTAATAATTCCTGCTTTGTTGCTTCACCCTTTTCAAAATCTTCAACGAATGAATGGAATTGAGGTTTCACTTCAAGTTGTTGTACTTTATTATTAAGTTTTTGAAGTGAATCTAAGGTAATATCTTCATGTAAAAATTCGTTTACAAACGCCTCATCTTTAGATTGAATTTGTTGCAATAGCACAATAATCTGGTGAGATAAGGTTAAATACACCATATCCCAATTTGCATTAATACCCCTGGATTTTATAAAAGAAAGAACACGATCTTCATCAAATACTGTGGAACGAACTTGATTTATTTCATCATCTGTTAGGTCTGTTTTAAATATGGATTGATCCAATCCTATGTATTGATTACTATAAAGCATTTCCCAAACTGTTAGTGCCGAGGAATCAAAATATCGTTCTTCACTTAATAATACTCCATCTACATCAAATAGAATCGCTTTATCCGTCGCCATCTTACCCCTCCTAGTTTCATTCCAATATGTTTGATAATTCTCATTTTAGCAAGTTAATACGTTAATTAACAGAATGAACTATGAAAATAGGCGAATTTCTTACCAATATAACTTTTATCGTACATTTTAGTTAGTGTAATCATGTATATTCCTATCCGAATCCCTACAAAATAGAAATAATCACATTAGGAGGGTATCATATATGACTAACCAATTCGACTCTGTGTATCGACCTGTCGTTAGAGATGGGTTAATGAACACAAATATAGGAAGTCCCAATGCGTATGCTGATGCAGCTGAAGCAGTTATGGAAGCTATGCACTTTGCTCATGTATATAATGATGATATGTATGATGGAGAAATTAGTTGGGAAGATGCGGAAATCATGACACTAACAAGAGAACAACTTCGAATTCTTTCTGGAACAATCAACCGTCCCAATGCCCAACCTTTTTATATTGATATTGAAGCAATCGATCATAACAGCAACTTAAATATTCTAGAACGTTCTAAAGCAAAAGATGAATTCCGTGTCCAGAATAATGAAATAGCTATTAAATTTAAAGAAATTATTGAAACAAATACAAAAAAATCGGATTCTCTCTAGTCAGTAATCCGATTTTTTATTATCATGTTAAAAATGGTTTTGAATTTTTATGTGTTCGGAGTTGCTACTAAGTATTTTTTATGAATAAAAAGCATCTGCTTAATTAGCAGTATGCTCTTGGCTTTGTCTTATAGAGTTTTTTAACCATTGCGTTATACTTTTAATCGTTTCATCACAATGTACAATAGTATTATGATCTTCATTAGGCACAATCGTGCATTGATGACTCGATTGAGTCTGCCACCAAGCTTGTAATTTAGACGCATCTGTTACCTCATCATTTGACCCTATTAGGGTTAAAAGAGGCGCATTCGCTTTTGATAAAGGGAGTTGTTTTGCATCTTCTATAAATCTCGACAATAGTAGGCGAAAGCTTAAATGCAATGAGTTCCCTTTTTTAAATTCATCAGGTACAATGGCTACTTTACTATGCATAAAGCGATGAATACCTATCTTCATTAATGATGCTAAGCTGATGATTTTGAATAAGTTAAGCTTGTACAAATCTTCTTGTTTCTTTTCTTGTTTACCTTGATACTTATATAATTTCAACGAAGGATGAAAAAATGGGGATAGAAACAAAAATCCCTCCGATGTAACCAGATTTTTGTCTAACACTCGAAGTAAGTTAGCACACCCCATTGAATGACCCGCCCAAAAAATACGATTATATCCCTGATTATTAACTGATTTAGCTACATCGATTAAGTCATGATCATATTGCCCAAAGTAATTGATGTCCCCCCTCCCCTCATGCTCACCATAACCTCTTAAAACAGGGATAAACACATTCACATTTGGTTGTAATTTCTTAGCAAGCTGTTGTAATGCATGTTGTTCAGCTGTAATTCCGTGGATTAGAATCAATGTTGCGTTTGTTTTATAAGGGGACTTGTAAGCAAAAACAGGCAAAGATGTACCATCTCTCATTTTCACATAATAATGTTCTCGATCTTCAGTCATTTTTTCACCTTCTTATTCAGAAACTATCGCTAGTTAACCATAATCATATTATGTAAAATGGTGAAGTCATCCATTCATTTTACTTTATTTAGATCTTTATAACTAATAATGCCTCCAAGGCTATCTGCTTCTTTTATGGCTCTGACTACTGCTTGCTGAACAACATAAGATGCTAGATGACCGACTACATTCAAATCTGCATCTATTTCATTGGTTGACATCGTAAATATAGTATCCCCATCTACCATAGAATGAGCAGGTCTCATTGTTCTGGCAAAACCATCATGAGCCATTGATGACATCTTATTTGCATCTGCCTTGGTAAGTTTAGCATTTGTTAAAACAGTAGCAATGGAAGTATTACCGCTGAACCGATTTGTTTCTTGTTGGTCAGGAGGTGCCTCAAACATAATCGATTCTGTATTCAGATAGGATTGCTTTTTTTGATCATATACTCCAGCAATAATCTCTCCTGTTTCTGGATCATATATATCACCGAAGCTATTAACTGCTACAACAGCTCCTATTTGTAATTCGCCAACTTTCACAGCAAATGTTCCAATACCACCCTTCATAGAATAATCCATCCCCAAACATTTCCCAACTGTAGCCCCTGTCCCTGCACCAATGGATCCTTCTCTTTCATCTGCGAGATGATATGCATTTTGAGCTGCCGTGTAACCCAATTTTTGATTTGGACGAATTGTAGGCGATCCTACCGCTAAATCAAAAAGAACCGCACCTGGTACAATAGGGACTCGCGCAACTTGAACATCAAATCCAATCTGTTGCTCCTCGAGAAACTTCATAATCCCACTACCTACATCGAGACCGTATGCACTTCCACCAGACATAAACATGGCATGAATAGTATCCACTAAGTTTTCTGACGATAATAAGTCTGTTTCCCTGGTACCTGGAGCTCCTCCTCTTACATCAACCCCAGCAATTGCGCCTTCTGGACATAAAATAGTGGTACAGCCAGTTATTCCATCTAAATGTTCAGCGTGGCCAATCTTAAAGCCTTTTATATTTTGGATTAAAATACGTTCCACTATACAACCTCCTCCTCTTTCCTTTTTTTAACACGAACAATTTTTGTTAACTTCTACGGTATGCACACACACTAATAGAAACAATAAATAAGAGGTGATACATTTGGATCCAATGGTAGACCCAAGAGAAGTGAATGAAGGTGATGAAGTGTATGTTATTTACCGTAATCCCCATACACCTACCGTGGCAAACATTAAACAAGCAGAAATTGTGAAACACCCTCACAACCCAGAGGATGTGGCGTTATTTTTGCATGAAGCATACCACCTTATTGAGGAAAATGATGCCTTATTTACATCAGAAGCAGCAGCGGAAGACGCTTTTAAGGAGCTTTTCCCTGACCAACCATTCGATGAATAAATAGCCTCTTCTGTTTCTTGTCGTTTAACTTTACAGCTAAAACGGGAATAAAGTTAGTGAACTAAATCATAGCGACGACAATGAGTAGAGGTGAGTACAATGCAACATGTACATTTATTAGTAAAAGGAAGAGTCCAAGGTGTTGGCTTTCGATTTTCAGCACAACAAAAAGCCAAAGAGTTCAATATTACTGGTTGGGTTCGTAACCGAAATGATGGTTCCGTTGAAATCGAAGCTGAGGGGCAAGATGAAGACATGACATCCTTTATTGAAGCTATTAAACAAGGACCTAGCCCGTATGCAAAAATTACAGATGTAGACATTGATGAAGCATCGACACTTGAAGGATATAAAGCTTTTGATATTAAGTAGTCTTCCTCACACAACTATTATGTAAAAGACCCAGAACCTAAAATGGTTCTGGGTCTACATTTTTTTATTTAAGAAACAGAATGTAAATACGTTTATTTTTTCATCGGTCTTACCATTACTTCATTAACGTTTACGTATTCTGGTTGTGTAACAGCATAAACAACAGAACGCGCTATATCATCTGATTCAAGCGTGATACGTCCTTGACGGTCTTTAAACATATCGAGGACTTCCTCATCCGTGATATGCTCTGGTAACTCAGTGGAAACTGCGCCTGGTGATACGTTCGTTACCCTCACCCCAGAGCTAGATAGTTCTTTTTCCATCCCCATTGAAAGAGCTCGAACTGCATATTTTGTAGCACTATACACACTACTAGCAGGGAATACTTCATGACCTGCTACAGAAGATACGTTTACAATATGACCTGACTCTTGTTTAAGCATAGTTGGTAGTGCAGCATGGATGCCAAATAAAACACCTTTTATATTTACATCTATCATCTTCTCCCATTCTTCCACCTTGTCATTCTTCAAGAATGATAAAAGCATTACCCCAGCATTGTTTATAAACATATCTACAGAAGAAAATTCTTCTTTCGTCTCTGTAACGAGTGCTTCCATTTCACTCTGTTTCGTTACATCTGTTATGGAGATTTTTGTTTTAACTGAAGTTGAATCTTCTATTTCTTTTGCTAGTTCCTCCAAACGTTCTTGTCGACGAGCAGCTAGGACAACATTTGCGCCTTCATGAGCTAAATGCTTCGCTATAGCTTCGCCTATGCCACTACTTGCACCTGTTACGATTGCTGTCTTTCCTTGTAAACTTGCCAAAAATATCCCTCCATGAGAATTTTATTACTATCACTTGTGCCTTTTTCCCTGATTACATGAATGTTAAGCATAACAATAGGCTAACAATTGGTAAGGTCTTACATTCAACACGGCAAAAATATGTGTACAAAAAGGGAAAATGACTCGTCTGCATAAGAGTCGTTCTTCTTTTTTTGCAACATACATGATAGAATGGTAGCTGTTGTATAAAGAAACTAAAGAAGAAAGGGAGTTTCATATAATGCAAAACATGAAGCTTCACCCTATCACCCCTTCTAATGATCCATGGGAAGCCTATATGGATGTTGAGGAGCATGGTGGTATCACTCTATCAAATGTTGAGTTTACGACTACTCATTTATGTAATATGCGGTGCGAACATTGCGCTGTTGGCTACACATTAAAACAAAAGGACCCGGATGCACTTCCTTTTGACCTATTAAAAAAACGCTTAGATGAAATACCTCATCTTCGTGCGGTAAGTATAACAGGAGGAGAACCTGCCCTTTCGAAAAAGTCCGTTGATCAGTATGTCGTTCCATTATTGAAATATGCACATGAACGTGGGGCAAGGACACAAATCAATTCGAATTTGACTCTACCATATGAACGATATAAAGATATCATCCCCTATTTAGATGTATTACATATCTCTCACAATTGGGGAACGATAGAGGAATTCGTACACACTGGGTTTCGGAACATGGAAAAGAAACCTCCAGAACGAGTACGTGAGCAATACTTTCATCGCATGGTAGAAAATTCACAAAAGCTATCTGCAGAAGGTGTCATGGTATCTGCTGAAACAATGTTAAATAGACGAACCCTCCCGTACTTAGAATCAATCCATGATCATATAATCGAGATGGGTTGTGCTCGACATGAGGTTCACCCTATGTATCCTGCTGATTTTGCAAGTGACCTGGATATTCTCTCTTTAGATGAGATGAAAGAAGGTATCCATCGATTACTCGATCACCGAAAAAAAGATATATGGATGCTATTTGGTACGCTTCCTTTTTATCCTTGTAGTTCTGACAAAGAAGCATTGTCTCTTCAACAAAGACTCCATGAAGAACCGAATGTCACCGTTCGTAATGACCCTGATGGACGTTCACGTTTAAACGTAAACATCTTTAGTGGAGAAATTATCGTAACTGATTTTGGAGACGAACCACGATTAGGAAACATACAAAACACATCTTTACCGGATGCATTTCATAAATGGCAACAATCGACTATAGCTCAGCAACTTAATTGTCATTGTCCTATGGCAAAATGCCTTGGACCTAATGTTCTTGTTAAGAATACGTATTACCAGGGTGTTGACTTCCGACAAAGAAGTGCGAATATAAGTCTTTTGTAGAATAAAGCACTTACCCTCTCAATGGTTTTTTTGCTTTTCCAGAAAATCCCCCCTCTTCTATTTAGAAGGGGGATTTTTATATGTATTAATGCCTATTAAATGAGAAAGTTTCTTAAGTTGGTTGGCACAACTAGTAGGTACATAGCATTATTGTTTTAATTTTCTGATTTTTTACTATTTTATTACCCCTCTCTTCGTGTATTCTAGAAATATAACAACTATTTCAAATGGAGGGTGAATATGGCAGACGTACAATTAATTCCTTATAAGACGGAACAGATTTTAGACAGTTCTTCCATTGTTCCAGAAGGTGTGGAGATGATTGAGGCTCCTTTAGTTTGGGAATCTGCTACAAAAGGCAAAGGAAATATAGTTGCCGTCATAGATACAGGATGTGAAATCAACCACCCTGATTTACAAGGTCGTATTATTGGAGGTAAAAACTTTACAACGGACTACAATAGTGATGAAAATAACTTTAATGATAATAATGGTCATGGTACCCATGTAGCTGGTACAATTGCTGCCTCTCAAACCAACTCAGGGGTAACTGGCGTAGCACCTGAGAGTAGCTTACTTATTCTTAAAGTGCTTACTGGAGAAGGACAAGGAAAAATGAATTGGATCATTGATGCCATTAATTACGCAACAAATTGGAAAGGTCCTAACGGAGAAGAAGTTCGAGTAATGTCCATGTCATTAGGTGGCCCAAGTGATGTCCCTGAATTACATGAAGCAATCCAATACGCTGTGAATCAAGGTGTATCTGTTGTATGTGCTGCTGGTAATAACGGGGATGGACAAGCTAGAACAGATGAGTATGCCTATCCAGGAGCTTATAATGAAGTAATACAAGTTGGGGCCATTGATTTCAATAGAAATATTGCTTCATTTACAAATACTAATGATGAAATAGACTTGGTAGCACCAGGAGTAAAGATACTATCAACATATATAGATGGAAAATACGCGCGTTTATCTGGTACATCCATGGCCACGCCACATATTTCAGGTGCATTATCGTTGTTAGTGAACATTACTGAAACGCAGTTTAACAGAAGACTCTCAGAACCAGAACTATACGCGCAGTTAATTAGAAGAACCGTTCCTCTTGGTCATTCCTCTCAAGCTGAAGGCAATGGACTATTAACCCTTACTTTAGTTGAGAAATTAGACAATCTATTAAATACATTTACAATAAATTGGAATGAACATCGAACAAAACAACACAGTTACGTTAAAAATTAACCTTATTAATTGTAGGCAAACGGTTAAAGCGTTTGCCTCTTTTTTTGCTACTATGGTCGGAGTTACTACTAAGTATTTTTTAGAATCGATATTTTATATTTAGTTACACATTAACTATCTCTCTTTTTCAAAAGGAAATGTATGATGTGGTGGAAAATGCGGTAATACCACTTCCCCAAGTTCCCTCATAACCTCCTCTACTTCTCTGCTACTATTCGACAAAGAGATCATCACATGATTTACTCCGATTGCTTCATGCTCTTTCAACCATGCTATCAACGCTTTAGAACCTAGTTTATAGCCTAATTTTATTTTTTCAGGCTCATGATTAGGATCTTCAGCAAGGTCCATTACAAGTGGTTGAAAGAAAGGTTTAAATGCGACTCCACTTTTATCACTTACTTTGTTTCTATACTGTTTGATAAGTGATTGCTGTTTATCTAATGATTGCGGATAAAACATCCAACCATCTCCATGCTCTGCTACCCAATCAAGGGTCTGTTGAGCATAACCTGTAATAAAGGTGGGGATTGGAGTGTTAGGTTTTGGTACAAGTGTAGCACCTTCTATTTTTCCTAAGGGGGATTGGTAATCTTCGTATTCACTATGCAAGACATGTTCGTAAAACTGAAAAGCCTCTCTGAATATCTTACCTCTTTCCATAATCGGGATATGCAACCCTTCAAAATCTCTCCGACGATCTCCAGATGATATCCCCAACATGAAACGTTCAGGAAACAAGTTCTCAATGGTTGCCGCTTCTTTAGCTAATCGTAATGGATGTCGCAAAGACAATACGACAGCAGCGGTACCAAGATTAATAATAGTTGTATGTGCACCTATGTAGGTAAGATACAATAGACTATCATACACTTGTCCAGTTGAAGGATCATGAAACGTTGGGTCCTCTAATAGCACGTCTTGAAACCAAATGGCACTAAAGCCTAAACGCTCTGCTAACTGAACTCGTTCTACTTGGTCGTTCATCGTTGGTCGTTCTTGACCATGATGCTCTAGTGGTAGTGTCAGACCGATTGTTAACTTATTTTCTTTAATCATACGACTGTACCCTTTATGCTCGCTCCATTGCATTTCAATGTCACTCTCCTACTCGTTCATAAAAAAGACCCTGCCGAGGAAAATCGACAGGTTATAATGTAACTTAACTAACCAACAAAAAACTAATTCCTTTTTATGATGATATGGTTCAACCATTCGCTATTGACCATCAGTGGTTTTTGAATATACTTTTTCCCCTTTAATCCATGTCGATTGAACATGAAGTTGCAGAATGTCTTCAGTACTTATGTCATTAGGATGATGATTCAATAATACAAAATCTGCTTGATAGCCTTCTGATACCCTTCCCTTTACACCTTCATTCCATTCTAGCTCAGAGGGAATGGTACCGAAGCCTGAAAATGCTTGATCTAACGTAATTTTTTCACTAGGCATCCACCCTCCACTCGGCTGATAATTTTCATCCATTCGATTAACCGCTCCAAAAATGGATACAATCGGATCCAAGGCTCCAATTGGCGCATCAGAACTAAGTGTAATAGGGATGTTATGGTTAATCATACTTCCAAATGCATCACAGTATGGCAAGATATCTTTAGGTGTCCATTGATCCTTTTGATTCCATTCGTCCATTAAAAAGGAAGGCTGTGTTTCAATATACACTCCCAAATCTTCCATTCTTTCTAGTAAATCTTCTGCAAGCGTTTGAGCATGAATAATACGATGACGTAATTTTTTAGTACGAGCTTCTGGTTGTTCAAAAGCCGTAATAGCTGATTGGACGGCCCGATCACCTAAAGCATGGACAGCTACTTGCATCCCATGACTAGCTGCTGTCTGAATCATTTTATTAAGTTGGTCTTGGTCATAAATTAAATATCCAGTTGTATCTGGGGAATCTGGATAAGGTTGACGCATGGCAGCTGTATGTAATCGCTGCGTACCATCTAAGAAAATTTTGATAGCACCTACTTTTACGCGATCAGTACCTTCCCCTGTCCGCTTGTGAAAATTCTCAATGAATTCATCTAAGTCCTTCTGATCAAAAATATAGTGATGTAAGTACGCCTCAATCGGTAGTTTACCATCTTCTTCTAGTGATGTGTACGTTTTCCAAAGCGATTGGTAGGAACCAACAAAACTTCTATCATCTGAATGAACAGTGGTGATACCATTCTCAAGTAAATATGGTAGCGCTACTGATAGTGACTCTTTTGCATGTTCTATCGAGCGTTCCCAGAGATGATGATTTATATAGTGAACAGCCGTATCTTTAAAACGTCCCGTTAAATTCCCTTGATCATCTCGTTCTTTAAATACCTCAGGTTCTTTGTGAAAATCTTCTTCTTCCTCTAACCGCTTGAGTAATTTCTTACTAATGACACATTCATGACCATCCTGATGCATGAAATACATATACTTATTAACATTAATTTCGTCTAAATCCTCTGCTGTTAGCAAGTGATCGATATCTGTAAAAGCACCATCATTGAAACCTTTACCAAAAATCCAATCTGCTTCTTCAATCTCCGGATAGTAGGCTTCTACTTCCTTTTTCATTTCTGTCCAACTTGTCACTTGTGTTAAATCCAATTCATTTTTCAACATCCCAAAACGAAGTAAATGCATATGAGAATCTGTGAAGCCTGGTACTACTGTTCTACCTTTGCCATCTATGACATGATTACCTTCTTCATTACTTATTCCTTTATGTATAGAAGAGAAGTAGCCATTTTCAATATGTAGATGATATATCTCTTCTTTATCAAAGTCCCCATTAGGTTGATAAATCTTAACATTATTCAAAATCAAAACACATGTCACCATCCTATCTTTTTGATAAACATGTTCCCTTATTACTTTTTCACAAACATGTATATTAATCTTTTTAGTCGGCTAGTCATTGTACACTCCAAGAAACAAAAGGCTATATTAAAGTTTGGTTTTTGATTTGGAAATCAACAAATAAAATAGCCTTATTCAAGATAAGAAGCATAATCTGGAAGACTTGGA